>JAUSKC010000004.1 GCA_030647125.1 Nanobdellota archaeon
TTGAAAAAGGAATGGATAAATTAAACGGATACACACAACCAGAAAAAAACATGGGTATGGAAGGTAAGTTCCGTCTAGGATGCCAATGTAGATTCGAAGAAGAAGGCGAAGTTGAAGTAAAAATTGAATAATTAATTTCACAATGGAAAAAATAACAAAAACAATGCCAATCATTGAAGTTGTCGAGAATTATCCCGACGCGGTTCAGGTTTTCTTAATGTACGGACTCGCATGTATCGGATGTAGTTATTCAGAATTTGAAACAATCGAACAAGGAGCTTCAGGACACGGAATGGACGAAGAAATGATTGACTTAATGATTAACGACGCCAACAAAGTTGTTGAAGGCGTGGAAAAAGGCGAATTGGTCTTTGATTAATGCGTCGCGCAAATCGCGCATTTATGCGAAACAGAAGTATCATACTTTCTATGCAAATCACAAATCGTTTTTGAATTTCCCATAAACTTTTTTGATAAGCTCGATAAATGCTCCATTGCTTCGCTTTTATTCTTGACAATTTTATCCGCAGCAATCTTTATTTGTTCTAACTCTTCTTTAGGAAACTTAAGTTCAACAGCTCTTTTAGAACTCAAATACTGAGAAACAGCCGCTTCTGTAACCCCAAGAATATCTGCAACTTCTTTTTGTTTCATATTGTAATCTTTAATAAAAACGCGCGCAATTTCTTTTCTAAGAGAAGGAAGCAAATACCAAACTTCAATTTCCTGCGGCATAATCTTTCTCATATCTTAACACCGTTAATTTAATTTATAAATTTTCCTAAAAACAAAATAAGCTAACCAAAAAATATTACTAACTACGAACGTTTGATTTTTATTATTTTTAATAAGACAAATAAAACTGCAGTTATTCCTGCAAAAACAGCCACAAACCAAATAAATTCATAAAAAAGAGGTATCTCAAAAGGCAAGCAGTTTCTAAATACGCAATTTACATTTTCATCTGGAGAGGTGAACAATTTTACAAGAATAAAGATTAAAATCATTTCACCAAAAGCAATCTTTAATATCCTGCTAAAAAAGACCTTCTTATCTTTTAATTTATATATAGAAAATAAAGTTACAGGGATTGTGTAAATATGCTGCAAAGAAACGAACCTATCTATTAAATTACTTGGTACAAACATATAATTAGTTATTCCCCATAAAGGATTATTTGTTATCAAATGAAAGAAAAAATCAATATTCCATATAATTACAGGTATTGTCATTATAGAGACCTGCGCAAGCAATAAGTTTGTTTTTACTTTTAATATCCCAAAACCAAAAAGAATAGAAGAAATATAACAAAGCCAAAAAACCTGGCCAGTATTGCCCCGCACAAAAAATGAATAAGCTATGGAAAAGAATCCAATAAAAATAAGATAAATTCCTATTACATTAAGAATTTTGTTTGATTTCATTTTAAAGAAAAGATTTAAGATTTTATAATAGTTTTCATTTCAAAGATTTATCCTTTTTATGGAAGAATCATCAATAGAAAAACTTAAAACCCCCTTATATTAACTATAGTTAATATGCAATCTAATACAAATCAAACAATAGAGATAACTAGAGAAAGATATGACCATTTCAACCCAGAAAATTTGAAATTTAAGTCGGAAGTTGGAGTTAGTGAAGAACTTGTAAGACAAATTTCTCTTGACAAAAAAGAGCCGGAATGGATGCTAAACAAACGTCTTTTGGGCTTGAAAACTTTTCTTGAGAAACCTTTGCCAAATTGGGGTCCTTCACTAGAGGACTTAAATTTAGAACAAATTCATTTTTACATGAGACCGGACGCAAACAAAAACTCGCGAACTTGGGATGACGTACCGAAAGACATTCGTGAAACTTATGAAAAACTTGGAATTCCAAAAGCCGAACGTGAGGCACTCGCTGGAGTTGGCGCGCAATACGAATCAGAAATAATTTACCACAATTTGAAAAAGGAATGGGAAGATAAAGGAGTTGTTTTTTTGGACATGGACGAAGCAGTTCACAAATTTCCTGAATTAGTTCAAAAATATTTTATGACTTCATGCGTTCCTATAAATTTGCATAAATTCACAGCGTTGCATGCTGCAGTTTGGTCGGGCGGAACTTTTATTTACGTTCCAAAAAATGTTAAAGTTGAAATCCCTTTACAAGCATACTTTAGAATGAACGCAAAAAAAGGAGGTCAATTCGAGCACACTTTAATAATTGCAGATGAAAATTCCCAAGTTCATTACATTGAAGGATGTTCAAGTCCCATTTATAATGAAATTGGTCTGCATGCCGGATGTGTAGAAATACACGTGCTAAAAAATGCCAGGGTGCGCTACACTTCAATAGAAAATTGGAGTAAAAATACTTACAACTTAAACACAAAAAGAGCGCGCGTCTCTTCTGATGGAATTATAGAATGGTTAAATGGAAACTTAGGAAGTAAAGTTACAATGTTATATCCATGCAGCATGTTAATCGGTGAAGGCGCACGTTCTGATTATATTGGAATTGCATACGCCGGCCAAGGCCAGTATCAAGATACAGGATGTAAAGTTCATCATTTAGCCCCTAACACATCATCAACAGTAATAAGCAAAGGAATTTCAAAAAACGGAGGCGTCTCATCCTATAGAGGACTAATTGAAATTAAACACGGCTGCACCGGCGTTACCTCTTCTGTTTCATGTGATGGATTAATGATGGATAACGAAAGCCGAGCATTAACTTTTCCATCAATGGATGTAAAAGAAAACGACGTGAAGGTCTCTCACGAGGCATCAATTGGAAAGATAGGCGAAGACCAACTTTTCTATCTTATGTCCCGAGGTCTCAGCGAACAAGAAGCAACAAAAATGATTGTTTCAGGTTTCATTGAGCCCGTAATAAAACATCTTCCTTTGGAATACGCAGCAGAACTAAACAGATTAATCGATTTAGAAATCGAGAACTCAGTGAGTTAAGATGGTTGAGATAGTTATAGCAACAGAAAACGATGCAAGAAATTTAGAAAGAATATTCAAAGGATTATACAAACCTGAAACAAAATGGTCAGAAGATAAAATAAAAGAAAAAATGAGAAAAGGTAGAGAATATTATATATTAAATCAAGATGGAGCAATTGAACTAAAATTTGAAGACGATAAGTGTGAATTGGTGGCTATCGCTGTTAATCCAAAAATGAAAGGGTTTGGTTCACAATTAGTGCAATTCGCAGAAAGTTTGGCTTCAGCAAGAAAATGCCAAAGGATTTGGTGTTATACATTAGATGTTAATAATGCAGATGAATTTTATAAGAAAATTGGATGGGTTCAAGAAGATTTCATTCCTGAATTTCTTGAAGGTCATGATGCTTTTAAATTTAGTAGAGAATTAAATTAAAATGACATCAACAATGTATAAAGAAGAATTGCTTGAAATTTATTCAAACAAAGAAAACTTTGGTGAACTTAAAAATAAAACTCATCAAGTAAGTCACACTAATCCGTTATGCAACGATGAAATAATAATTGACTTGGAAATAAAAAAGGGCGTCGTGCACGACGCTAAATTCCACGGAATTTCGTGTTTTGTAAGCACAATCTCCGCGGCCGTTTTAACAGAAAAGATAAAAGGAATGACAGTTGAAGAAGTAAATACTATTTCAAAGAAAGATTTAGACCAACTTTTAGGGATAAATATCACACCCGGAAGAATTCCTTGCGAACTCATGCCTTTGGAAGCATTAAGAAAATTACAAGGAGATAAAAATGCTTCAAATTAATAACCTCAAATCATCAATTGAAGGAAAAGAAATTCTTAAAGGAATAAATCTAAAACTTGAGCAAGGAAAGGTCTATGCAATTATGGGGCCTAACGGTTCAGGAAAATCAACTTTGGCAAATATCTTAATGGGAAATCCTAAATATAAAATAAATGAAGGTGAAATTATTTTCCAAGAAGAAAACATATCAAACATGAAAGCGGACGAAAGAGCAAAACTCGGCATGTTTTTATCTTTCCAATACCCTCAAGAAATTTCAGGCGTCACAATTTCAAATTTTTTAAGAACTGCGTACAACGCCCTAAAAGAAAAGAAGATTAGTTTTCTTGAGTTCAGAAAATTGCTAAAAGAAAAAGCTGAACAGCTCAGAGTAAATGAGGACTTCCTCGCACGTTATCTAAATGAAGGATTCTCGGGTGGAGAAAAGAAGAAATCAGAAATACTGCAACTCTTAGTCCTTAACCCAAAACTGGCGATACTAGATGAAACGGATTCTGGTTTAGATATCGACGCTCTAAAATCCGTCGCCCAAGGAATAAAAAACTTCGCATCTCCAGACAAAACAATAATAATTATAACACATTACAAAAGAATTTTAGATTATCTTAACATAGACAAGGTATTCATAATGAAAGACGGCCTAATTATAAAAGAGGGAGATAAAAGTTTAGTTGATGAGATTGAAAACGAAGGTTACGAATTGATTAAATAATTATCTTCTGAAACCCTTGCTTATTCCTTCACGCCAGAAAGAGGGCAGGGAGTTTGAAATGAAACCCTTAAAAGAGCCCGCAAAAATATATGTGAGCCCTTTATCGTCCTCGTGTTTCTTGAAATATTTCTCTGAATCTTCATACATTTTTTGTATAATCTTTCTTTCAAATTCTTTTTGTAAAAGCGACGAACATTTTAGCACGAGAAAATCTGCCTGCCTAAGAATATTTACTTCAAGATTAGATGAATTTTGAGATATAAATAATATTGTGAGGTTTTTGTGTCTTGAAATCATGATGAGTTCAGAGAGCATTTTATTTGCATTGCTCATTGAAGAGCGTGAATTGAAGAGGATTCCACCCTCATCTATAAGCACGTATGAATCATTTTCAAGTTGAGAAATATCTGAAACGCCATTAATCCAAGAAGGCAGCTCATTTTCCTTAAATCCTATTGCAAAACATTTTTTCTTTTCATTAGCATAAATATTTTCAAGAAATTTTATTCCGAACGCGGTTTTTCCCGAACCTCGCGCGCCAATAATAATCCCTATCTGGCTGTCTGAAGAAAGCATTTTTGAAAACCATTTTTTATAATCTCCAGAAATTGTCTCAACAACCTTGAAGGGTTCGTAGTGTGCTTCCATCGATTCCCTCTTTTTTGAAATAGCCTGCTCTTTTGAAATATCTTCAGATCTTTTAGTGAGATAAGTAATTCCTTTCGCAAGATAATACGGGCTTTTCAAAACCTGAACAAAAGTGCGGCCGAAGTTCTTCGCAAATCTTATTCCTTCATTATTTGATTTTTTCGCTTCTCTTTTTTTATTTGGCATAATAGGAATAAGTTATATAATAATATAAATGTTTTTATTATGAATGGTTGGAATAGATCTTTTTAAAAATATATATTTAAATTTAATCATCCTCTTCGTCGTCCCTCACCTTGCCAATTAATAAAAGGTATAAGATGATTAACAACTTTTATTGATTTCTTTTGTGCATCTAAAACTTTCTTTATATCTTTGTAAACCTCTGGCGCTTCATCCAAGGACGACTCACTAAAATTTCCAATAACTTTTGCCTTCTCCATTTCTTCTTTAAATTTATTTACACTCAATTTCTCTCGCGCTTCACGACGAGACATCACACGCCCAGCACCATGTGATGAACTTGAAAGGAACTCTTTATTTCCTTTTCCTTCAACTAAAAAAGAACCATCTTTCATGTTTGCCGGAATTATTCCGCGCTCACCGCGCTTCGCTGGCGTCGCGCCCTTTCTATGAATAAACAACCCGTTTTCTTTCAAAGCGTGATTATGATTTTTATTTGTCCAAATTTCATACTTAATCTTTTTACCTAAAACTTTCTCAATAGCAATAACAACTTGCCTTATAATTTCAAGGCGATTTAATTTAGCAAACTCCAAACCAAAGTCAAGAAAATTCTGATATTCTTTTCCTTCTTCTGAATTTATTGATAAAGGATGTGTCTCTTCGTAATTTTCTTTCTTGCCAGATGACTTTTGCATATACAAAGTTGCAACCCAATGTCCCACCGAACGCGAGCCGGAGTGAACAACAATCCAAGGCACTTTTTTTCCGTCGCTGTTCAAAGAAATAAAATGATTCCCATGTCCCAAACTTCCCAAGTTCCTCAACGCTTTTCCCGACTCAAGAAATTGCAGAACTTGTTTGCTATGCTGCCCTTTCTTGAATTCATTCAAAATATGATTATATTCTTCCTGCGTCGTTGCTGTAATCTCTTCTTCTTTAATATGAATTTCTCCAAGCCCCATAGGAACCTTTTTTTTAACTTCTTCATAAATTTTCTTTTCATTCAATTTTAAGTCCTTTAAAATTAATTTTGGAAGTTTAGCAGCTGTCATCCCACATCCAATATCATACCCGACCCAAGCCGGAACAAGAACATCTTTCGTGACTAGCACAGCGCCTATCGGCGCAACATAACCAACATGCGCGTCAGGCATAAGCGCGGCTTTAACAACATATTTCTCAGAATAACACGCTTTAAATTGCCTTAATGTCTCTTCGTCAGGATTTAATGCAAAGTTAGTAATTTGTTTTTTCATTTTAACGATTTTATCCATTTTTCTAAATGATTCTTTTTAACCCATGTTTTATGTTCTTTTTCCGTTGATTTTCTTACCAAATGCAAATAATCTTTAACTTTTAACCTTTCTATTTTCAATGGTTTAACTGAAATAAAAGAATGCCATTGTTTCAAGCCCTTTTTTGATTGAACAAAAGTATCCGTCAACAAAGTATAAAGATAAATAAATTTTTGTTTTGGCCATCCGGCATAAATTGTTCCATAAGGTTTTTTATAGCCAAGTGAAGCTCCAATTACCCCCTTGCATGAGATTATTGCCATAGCAATTGCAGCATCCTTTACAGAAGTAGAATAAACTGCTTTATGGAGATTTTCCTTTTTATTTTCTAAATCATCTGCTTTTTTTGGGATTAACTTTCCATTGATTTTTTTAATACTGCCATGATAAAGAAATTTTGTTTTCATAACCAGAACAATATAATTTAGTTTATTAATTTTGGGCTTTCCAAAAGAGTTTTTTCTTTCACTCACTCTTAGAGGTTACACAAATAACCTATTCCAAAATAACTTTTCTATCATAAATCTCTTTATAAAATACTTCTGTAAACAATAAATATGACCGGACTAAAAAAGGGAGTGATAATCTTTTTTGTATTAATCTCAATTGTAACTTTGGCAGGGGTCTTTGCGGCAATATTAAGTGATCAAGACCATGACGGAATCATAGATCAAAATGATATTTGTCCTAACACCCCTGAAGAAACTGTTGTAGATCAAAACGGATGTAGTATTCAACAATTCTGCGGACAATTTACTTGTGGGCTCTCATGTGACCTTGCGGACTGGAGAAATGACGAGTCCTCAATCCCAAACGATTGTAAAACAATTATTGAAGACAATGAAGGCCAACTTCGACCAAAATGCGTTCCAAAACTGGACTTATGCTTAAAAGAGGGATTAGTAGCTGTTCCAGACCAATTAATCAATGTCTCTTTAAGATTAGATAATGCGCTAAGTTATTGGAATATAACTCTTATTAATATACCTCCAGGATTTGGAGTTATAAATAATACAAATTACTTGGGCTGGTGTGCAGATGAATTTATTACAATAAGCCAGAATACAAAACATTCTGCAAATCTTTATTCAAGTTACGATCCAAACCTGGCAACAAAATGCCCTTATTGTGCAGATGATGATTGGGATATGGTGAATTATATTATAAACCATAAACAAGGAACAAAAGATGATATTCAAAACGCAATATGGTACTTTATTGATGGGGGAGTTTTCCCATCAGACCCGGATGCACAGGCAATGGTAAACGACGCATTAGCAAACGGCGAGGGCTTCAAACCTATCACTGGCCAAAACATAGTAATAATAGTTGATACCGGCTCAAGACAACAGCTTACATTTATAGAAGTAGATCCTTAATTCCCACAATCTAATTCTTTACAATTAGATATCTTTAACTAAACAAAAAGAAGATAAACTTTTATATCCACATTATCCTGCATTAATATGCAAAAAGTAAAAATTCTTGAAACTGAAGACCTAAATAAAGAAATAAAGAGAATAAGAGTCGAAAAACCAAAAGGATTTGTTTATCATCCCGGACAAAGCATTGAAATAAGCCACGACTCCCAAGATTGGCAAGACAAGAAAAGACCGTTCTCATTTATTTCCATTCCTTCCGACGACTATTTAGAATTCGCAATAAAAGCCCATACTGACATTGGATTTTCAAAATTTGTTCACTCATTAAAAAAAGGGGATGAAATAATTTTCGTGGACGAACCTTATGGAAGATACAAATTCTTAGGTGAAGGAACTTTCATCGCTGGCGGCGTCGGAATCACTCCAATTATAAGCATCGTAAGAAGTTTAAAAAAAGCAGATTTATCAAATTCAAAATGCATATATTCTGCATCCTCAAAAAATGAGTTTCTATTCCTAAAAGAACTAAAAGAAAAATTTGGAAAGAATTTAATTACAAACATAACAAACAAAAACCCAGAAAAAAGAATTAGTAAAGAATATCTTGAAAAGAATCTAAATGAAAACGACTTGAAAAAGAGGTTTTACGTCTGTGGACCAGGAATTTTCAGAAAACAGGCTTGCGCAATGTTGGAAGAGCTCGGCGTTAACAAAGATAAAATCCAAGGATAACAATATTTATAACTAATTAAAAAAATCGGATTTTATGATAGAATTATATTTAATAAGACACGCTGAAAGCGTTAAGAACCTAAAACCAGAATTTATTGGAGGCAGATCAAATTATAGCGATTTATCAAAAAAAGGAATTGAACAAGCCAAACTTCTCGGTCAAAGATTTGAATACGAAGGAATTAATTTTGATGAAGTCTACTGCTCTCCTGCTCTAAGAACAAAAAGAACTCTCGAAATTGCACTGCCAAATTACAAAGGAAACATTTTAATCGACGACAGATTGCAAGAACTTGATGAAGGAGACTGGACTGGACAACTAAGAGAAAAAGTTCATGATCAAGAATCACTTATTTCAATGGACAAAGACAGCTGGAATTTTGTTCCACCAAATGGAGAATCCCAAAGTATGGTTGGAGAAAGAATGAAATCTTGGTTAAAAGATTATATTTTAAGTAAAACACAAGACGCTAAAATAGCGCTATTTGGCCACGGTCTTGCAATAAAATGCCTACTAAAAGAAATAATGAATTTTGAAAGTGATCTTGCTTGGAGGATTAACTTAGGTAATACTTCAATTACCAGACTAGATTACCAACCAGATAAAATGAGATGGTCTTTAGATAGGATAAACGATATGACCCACTTATACAACCTAAATCATGTTCCATCAAATTCGCATATTTTATAAATACTGAATTACAGAAGTTTTAATGAGAAACATGGTTTCGCTCAATATAAATGAAAGTAAATCAAAGATTTACAATCAACATTATTCACAAGTTCATAAAATTGAAAGGGGGTTTTAATATGGAAGAAAAGAAAGAAACAGTAACATTAGAGAAAAGCACGCTATGGATGATTTCAACATTCGTCCTTCTAGTTTTATTCGCGGGTTTTTTGATATTTTCATACACAGGAAAAAGTTCAACTGGCAATGCTACAGCAGGAGCAGATACTGGAAACGGAGGAACTGGAGCACAAACATATGGTGACTTAAGCGTTTTCAATGACGCATCGCTATTTCCATCTCTTGGTTCAGGAAGCACGACTGTAATAGAATTTTCTGATTTTCAGTGTCCGTATTGTGCACTGGCCTCAGGATTACCTGTCTGGACAAGTCAATCACAATTCAGTCAGTACGCTGATTTAATTGGTTCTGCAGGAAAAGTCGAAGATCTTGCATCTCAAGGAAAATTAAAATTCATTTACGTATCAATGAGTTTCCTAGGCCAAGAATCGGTTTACTCAGCCCAAGCAGGACTTTGCGCGAATGAACAGGACAAATTCTGGGAAATGCACGACGCTATTTTCAGAACAAGTGACGCTCCATCAGAAAACACAGGCAAATATTCTAAAGCTAATTTAGAAATTATAGCTAAAGGAATTTCTGGAATCGATACAGCTAAATTTAACACTTGTTTAGAAAGCGATAAATACGCATCTGCAGTTCAGCAAATTTCTCAAGCAGCAAGCGGTGCAGGAGTTCAAGGAACGCCAACATTCTTCGTGAATGGTAAGCAGGTCTCAGCATCATGGAACGCTTTATCCGCTGCAATCAACGCGTAAATTTATTTTTATTTTTTTATTTCTAATTTTATTTTTATAATCATTATTTGCAATAATCTTTGAAAAAGAAAAAATTAAAAAACAATAAATTATTCCCAAAGGTCTCTTTCAGCCCAGTCTCTTGTAACTTGCCTATTGAATCCCTTCAAATATCCGACGATAAAAACCTCGTCTGGACTAAGTTGCGACTCAAGAATTTCAAGTTCCTCGTCACTGATTTGTTTAAGTTGTCTTCTTTTCATTTTGTACCTCCTATACATCTTAATAAACACCCTTTTAAATAAAACAAGAAGCAAAAATTCAGAAGATAAATTCATAAGCCTTATAAAGAAAAAACCACCAAAAGATGTATGGTGGGTATTCTCTCTCCCGAGAGATTTTACGGGATCGATGTCTTTGTTGATAGTTTAATAATCCTAGTCGCCGCTCTAATTTCATATCAAAGCAGAAAAATTTACCTTTTCATCAAAGAAAAGAATTATGAATTCTTTTCATGGGCATTTCTTTCAATCGCAATTTCCTTCTTTTTCAAGGTAATAGCAGATCTTACTATACTCAAGGCAATTCGCATAACCCAGCCAAACTTCATAGCCGAAATAGTTCATGAGCAGTTGGAGACATTGCAGTTGATAAATTTCTTCGCAGCACTTCTTTACAAAATATTCCTAATGCTTGGTTTCATGACTTTCTTCTTAATTGTAAATAAAAACAAAAAATCAGACAATGTTCTGCTTTTCATTTACTTGAGCATTTTAACTGTAATCCTAAGCATTTATTTCCACTTCATATTTTACGTCACTCTTGCCGTCATAGTCCTTCTGCTTACAATTTATTTCTATGATAATTATAAAAAGAAGAAAACAAAAAATCGATTGCTTGTATTCTTGGCTTTCCTTCTTGTTTTAATAAGCAACTTGCTAGGAATCTTCTACGAATTTAGCCCTGAAATTTATCTTATAGAAGAGCTATTTTTATTCTTCGGATTTTTGACGTTGTTGGCAAATCATCTAAGGTTAAAAAATGGGAAAGAAAAGAACAAAGCTTGATGTAACAAAAGACATCTTAGAAGTGTTGAAGAATTATCGAGAGGTTAAGATTACTCACCTTATTTACAAATCTAATCTATCAAATAACAGCATCAAACCATATTTGAAAGAACTGACTGAAAATAATCTTGTTGAAGAAGTAAATGAAAAAGATAAAAAATACTTCAAAATAACACAAAAAGGAAACGCCTTTTTGAACGAATACAGCAAAATACGCGTCTTCGCTGACTCTTACGGTTTGGATGTTTAGGAAAGTATTAAATAACTATTTTATTTAATTTTATCATGTCAAAGCAAATTTA
>JAUSKC010000006.1 GCA_030647125.1 Nanobdellota archaeon
TTTTGGGACATTTCCAAAGATACATCGTGTCCTTTCTTTTGAAATTCAAAATTAATTCTGTCATAATCTTCAAATTGTGCGTCAACGATTATCTGATTAGTTATTGACGAATCCAAGCTAAATCCCTTTTTGGATAACTTCTTTTCTGCTTTACCAAAAATATCATCTTTATCAATATCAAAATATCCGTTCATTGACTTAATAAAACTTGCTTGAAATTTTGCGGAATTACTTAAATCTCCATAATCAACGCGCGAAACATAAGCAGACTGCAATTGAATATTCTTTATTCCTTTTTTTCTTTTTGCAACATGAATTGCTGGCTTATTTTGCGTTTTATCAATCCAGTTATCGGTTATGTCTTTTCTATTGTAGTTTGTATATAGATAGCCAACTCTTAAATTCGGACTATTTTTGTAATCTTCTTTCAGATCTGGTTCCGGCATTCTTAAAATTCTTCCGACTGTTTGAATATAACGCTGTTCAACTCTGACATTTCTAAACATCACCAACACATGCGCGCGCGGACAATCCCAACCTGTGCCGGCAGCAAGTTTAAAAAGTAAAACATCATAATCGTCCTCGTTGTCTTCAATTCCATCAGGTTTAGGAAAATTATCAAACCATCGCCCTATCTTATTTTCTTTTATCCCTTTCTTTTTTAAATAGTCGCTTGTCATTTGCTCTTTCGTCTTTTCGCCTGCTTGCACGCGCTCATTATCATCATTTGGTAATTGGATAAGTAATAAGGGATTAATTTTTTTGCCAAGTTTTTCAAAGTCCTCTTTCAATTCCTCCCTTTTTTCTAGCCCGAGATCTAAAAGCGCTTCATCTAAATCTTTTCCTTTAAATTTGCTTAAATTCTCTTCTGTCTGGGTAATGATTTTTTCTTTTATCAAGCCCTCTGCCACAACCCTCGCCCTATCAGTCGCAACATAGCTGTTTAAGTCAGCGGCTTTAGCCACAATTTCCGGTTTAGGCGTAGCACTAACATGTATAACGATTTTTGGATCAATATAATCAATAATTTGTTGTGCCAAATCAGGCGTTACATTAGAATGTGCCTCATCAATTATTAAAATAATTGCTCTGTCGTTCTTTTTTGTTCCATCAATAAAATCTTCAAAATATTTTCCGCTTTCTTTAATCATTCGCTCATCGTCAGGCCTTCTTAAAATTCTGTTCTCTGCCGCGCGAGAAACAACTTTTTGCCAATTCAAAAATAAAACATCATTTTTAAACATTTTGCCCCTGTCAATGTCATTGACAGTAAGTAAATTATTTTCAAGCGTATTCTCAAAATATTCTTCAAATTTTTTCTTGCTTTGCATTGCAAGATCATCGCTAAAAGTAATCCAAATAAATGCCTTGTCCATATCCCAGTTAGGCAATTTGTTAAGACCGCGGACAAAATGCGCCATCATAAAAGTTTTACCGCTTCCTGTTGGCGATTTAAAAACTAAAGGCAATTGCTTGCCGTCTTTTTTCCATAGCTCCGTAAGAGTAAAAAGCAACTTGTCTATGGTGTCTCTTTGAAATGGTAAAGGATTAAACATAATTATTCCGTACTAAGATTATAAATCTGCTTGTATATTTCCAAAATTGGCAGAGGAATTGTTTTAATTTTTATTTGCTCTATGTCGTCAAATTCTTCAATGTCTTCCTCATTGCCCCAGCTAAAAATATAAACTGCTGTTTGTTTTTTTAATTTCTTCACAATTTCTATAAATTCATCAAATTTATCTAATTCTTCTCGGAAATATACAGCAGTATATTTTTCTTTATTTCCGTCTTCAAATAATTGATAAAATTTGTTTTGCTTGGTCAATTCTAAAGTGTTTTCAGCAATTGCCAAAAGTTCACCTGCATTATGAGCAAGTTCAATTTTATCTTGATCAGTTGCATTTAAGATACTATTTTTGCCAATAAAAGCCGTTTTGTAATATTTCATTGACCCGCCTAATGCTTTTTGTTTTTTGAATCCGTTCAAAACCCTCTTTATTCTTGGATAACAAATATCTGTAACAATTTTATGCGTTTTACCATTAACAACTTCATCGTTGTTTGAAACTAAAATAAATTGTCGAGTTCCATTATCTGATAAATTAAGATCTACAACTGCATGACCCGTAGTACCAGAGCCAGCAAAAAAATCTAATACGATTATTTTATTATCATTATTTGTTATCTTTATTAAGTGCTTTATCAAACCAGTCGGTTTTGCGAATTGAAAGTCAATATCTAAATTCTTTAATTCTTGAGAACTCTTTCTGTTTTCAAAATCCCCGATGTAGTTTACTGGCACCCTACCAGATTCAACTCGGTCTGATAACCATATTTTTGTATATATATTCCACTGTGATTTTTTTCCTTCTTGGTTTATAAGAGAAGATGTCTTTGTTTTTTTGAAAACAATATTTCCTTTTTTATATTCTTCTAAATATCTACTGTATATCCATCTATACACACCATCACTTGTCAATGGCTTAATTCTTTCGCCTTGTTTAATTGGTTTTGGCATTGATTTTCCGGGTGGAATTACAAAAGAACCATCGGGGCATTTTATCCAGTAACGCTGATTTGGACGAATATCTAATCCAGCTTGATATAAACCCATTTCACGATATTTTTCACCTTTTCTGTCACCAGTCTTTTCTATTTTAGAATATATTTTTTCTATATATTCATCTTCAAGTGGTATTCTAAATTCTTTCAAATTATTTAAATTTTTTGCATAAACTAAAATATATTCAATATTTGGAGAAAAATACTCACCTTTATTACCGCCACTCTTCATTAGTCTCGAAATAACGCTAACAAAATTTTCATTTCCAAAAATCTCATCACATAAAAGTTTTAATTGTGCGAATTCATTATAATCAATACTAATAAAAATAACTCCAGAATCTTTTAAAACATCCTTTGCTAACTCAAGGCGTTTTTGCATGAAAGAAAGCCAATATCCGTGTCGAAACGGATGGTCTTTTGGTACTTCTGTGCCATCAGGATATTTATCTAAAATTCTTTTATCTTTATAGCGAAAACCATCAGAGCCAGTATTGTATGGTGGGTCAATATAAATAACATCAATTTTTCCTTTGTGAGTATAATTAAGACAGGTTAAAGCGTGATAATTGTCGCCTTCAATTAAAATATTAGTTGTTTTCCCGTCATTATTTTTTATAGCAAGCTCCGGCACCTCTTTAAGAATTGGTAATTTATTTTCAACATCGTCTTCAAATGCTTCTGGGACATCCATCCACACCAAACCATAACGCTGTTTTTTTACAGATTTTTTTAATCTCTCT
>JAUSKC010000014.1 GCA_030647125.1 Nanobdellota archaeon
TTTACATCTACTTCTACAGGAACTTGCATTCCCTTAAAACTAAGAGTTGCAGTGTTAACATCGGCTATTACTTTACCCATGTTTATTCCTAAAGGTCCTATTTGTTGAGCTACTGCTGGGCCTGGCTTCATTGCACCACCATCAACAATTAATTTAATTTTCATCTTAGTCCTTATTTTCTCCGGATTCTTCTGAAGATTCACGCCTTATAACCTTTATGTTATCTATTTTTACTGTAACTGGAATTGGAACTGAGGCTCCAAGTAGAGAGACTACTGCTTCGCCTTTTTGTTTATCAAGTCTTGTAACTTTAGCTTTTTCTCCTTTAAATTGAGTAAGCATTTCTACAATGTCTCCAATGGCAATATTTACATCTTCAACTTTAGGTTCAAGCATATTTTTTATTTCTGCATATTCTACAGTTTTACCAATTATTCCTTTTACATAAGGCAAATTGAAAACAGCTTCTTCTGCAGAATCACGATCTTCGGCTTCAAGAATTATGTAACCACGCAAACCGTGAGGATGCAAAACAGAATAAACATTAAGTTGTTTTTTCTTAACTCTATCTGAAATTAAATCCAGCGCACTTTCTTCTTTATTCGTTGTTACTTTTATAATAAATATTGAGGACATTTTTAGTTCCAACTACTTCCTAACTTTAAGAAGCAGTAAAAATAATTGATAATTGTGGTTTATAAATTTTTAGTATCGGTCGTGTAGGCATATAAAAAATTGTTGTTATAGATTAATTATTAAAATTATTTAAGAGAAACAAAAGTCAAGATTACAGAGATTATGAAACCAACTGCACCAATTAACCCAATTCCTACCGCCGAGACCTTTGCAGTCAATTCTATTTCTTTTCTTGTCGGCTTTCTTAATACAGACCAGACACGTTTGCATTTAAGCAAAAATGATTTTGTATTTTCTGTTAATGTCATATTAAAAGAAGATAGAAAGGGTTTTTAAAATTATTCAAAGAAATCAATTCCTAATTCTTCCTCGATTTCTTTATGTTTGAGGTTTTCCATTGAGTCCTTGTGACCGGATATTTGAGATGACTTAACGCCTGTAACAATAAGCAGAACCCTTATTGATTTTTCCATGTCGTCGGAAATTTGAGCACCCCAGATTAATTTTGCATCTGGCGACAATTTTTTTCCAACATATTCTATAACTTGTTTGCACTCATCCAAAGACATGTCAGGACCTCCAATAATATTTACTAAAGCTCCGGTCGCATTAGAAATATCAACATCAAGCAACGGATTATTAATCGCTTTTTCAATTGCTTCCAATGCCCTATTTTGAGTATTATCTGACTCTCCCATTCCAATTAATGAGACGCCACCGTCGACCATTACTGCCCTTATATCTGCAAAATCCAAATTAACCAAACCAGTTGTTGTGACCAATTCTGTAGTTCCTTTTACAGCATTTGTCAAAATCTCATCGGCAATTTTGAAGGCAGTATGTAAAGGCAAGTCGGGAGCTAATTCAAGAAGTTTGTCATTAGGTATAACAATTAAGGTATCAACAACAGATTCTAATTTTTCCAAACCATTCATTGCATTTTCAATTCTCTTTTTTCCTTCGATAGTAAAAGGTAAAGTTACAACCCCTATAGTCAACGCCCCTAATTTTTTAGCCAAACTTGCTACAATGGGCGCTGCTCCAGTTCCTGTTCCGCCACCCAAACCACAAGTTATGAAAACCATGTCAGAGCCAGCAAGTTTTTTCTTTATTTCAGATTCAGATTCTTTAGCGGACTCTTCGCCCACTTTTGGATTGCTTCCTGCACCAAGACCTTGAGTTAATTCCCTGCCTAGAAGTATTTTTGTATCAGCATTAGCATAAAGCAAATCCTGCGCATCGGTGTTCATTGCAATTAACTCGCCGCCCTTGATTCCAATTTCACGCATCCTAGACAAAGAATTGTTACCCCCACCGCCAACACCAATAACTTTTATCTTCGCTATCTGCTTTTTTATAAGCTCTTCCAATTCATGGTCAATCTCATCTACTGACTTAGAGATTTCTTGAACATAAACATCTCCTTTCTCCCCATTTTCATCCATTAACTAAAAAATTATCTTAACTTTTTAAGGATTGTTGTTTAAATTTAGCAGGTTAATTTGTATTATTAATTTTCTTCTTTCGAGATATCTTGTTCAATTTTCTCAACATTTTTTTCAGCGTTTATTATATTAACTTCAATTCCAAGATTAAAAATTTCTTTAAATTTGTCTTCAAACAATTTTATAATATTTCCAAAATCTTTTTCTATATTAAAAATTATTTTATCTTCTTTAATCTGAAAATCAAAATCACGCTTAAATAAAAATTGTGTGAAGGCCTTTATTTGCTCGTTTTTATCATCAACTTTTCTTAAGACGTTAACATTATAAGTAACATCTTTTCCTGCTAAAGGGCCATTAAAGTCAATGCGAACTCTTCCGCCTGAATTTGAAAGAACTTTTCCCAATCTGCCGTCAAAATTGAAGACCGCGCCTTGAATAGGATTTATTTTATGGTCATAAAAGGACTTTAAAGGAAATATCTGTATCAAAGAAGGATCACGCAGACCAAAGGCCTTTTCGGCCTCAAGAGGAATTTCATAAGTTCCCAGCTCCTTACCTATAAGAAAATCATCAACACCCTGGAGGAACATTCCTTGACCTATAGAATAAACAAAAGGTTTTGCCTCGACATCTTGTAAATTTGTTTTTTTCAAATCGTCAGAAATATTTGAATCAAATACAATTCCTTCGGCTGTTTTGCCTGTAAAGTTTATTTCAATAAAATCATTTTTCTGCAGTATCATATTTGAAGGATAAATGAAGGAGTTAAAAATGTTTTGAAATATTATCTTATAGATTTATATCCACCTTTAACTCCTTTTGGAGAAAGAACAATCTGCCAGAGTTGTGCTTTTCTTGCTTCAAACATTGCGGCAAAAGAAATTAAATAGTATTCCCACATTCTTTTGAAACGCTGGTTATATTTTGGATTTTTAGACAACGTACTCCAATTCTTCTGAAAGTTTGAATTCCAAGCCAAAAGAGTTTTTGAATAATCAACTCCAAAATTATGCCAGTCTTCCATAATAAATAAATTTTCTATTGAATTTCCAATTTGGGCTATTGAGGGTAACATGCCGTTTGGGAAAATATATTTATTTGACCAATCATCTCCAATGGTTTGAGATGCGTTGTTGCCCATTGTGTGCAATAAAAACAAGCCATCTTCTTTTAAGCATTTTCTCGCAACTTTAAAATATTCTTCATAATTTTTGTATCCAACATGTTCAAACATTCCTATCGAAACTATTTTATCAAATTTTTCATCAAGTTCTCGATAATCTTGTAATCTAATTTCTACAGGAAGATTTTTTACATTTTCTCTTGCTAATTTAACCTGTTCTTTTGAAACTGTAATACCAACACCATTAATTCCGTAGTTCTCAGTAGCATACTTCAAAAATCCACCCCAACCACACCCAATTTCAAGGACTCTCTCCCCTTTTCTCAGTTTCAATTTTTCACATACTAATTTTAGTTTATCTTCTTGAGATTCATCAAGAGTTTTAGCTTTTTTCCAATAACCGCAAGAATAAATCATCCTTCGATCCAGCATTAACTTATATAAATCGTTTCCAATATCATAATGTTCTTCTCCTACTTGAAATGCGCGCGATATTGATTGAAAATTAAAAAATCTTGAAAGAAATATCTTTATTCTATAAGGAATATTATTCTCAACTTTCTCATAAACATCTGTGCCCAAAACTCTAACAAAAAAGCCAGATAAATCTTTAACCTCCCAATCTCCATCCATATAAGATTCTCCCAAACCAAGCGAACCATATGCTAAAACTTTTTTATAGAGTTTAGGATTATGAACTTGTATATCCCATGGATTTTTCCCATTTATTTTTATTCCAGTACCTTCAAGCAATTTATTTAAAGTTTTTTCATAATTAACCATTCCAAAATACCTAAATATCAATATAAAAAACTATTTATTTTTAAGAAATCTTTATAAAGCAATTTTATTTTCTGCTCTAATGGTCTTAAAAATTATAGACGCAACTGAGGTAAAAGTCGGGACAGCTATTATAGTTGATGGTCAAGCATGTATTGTAAAAAGTATTGATATTTCTAAAACAGGAAAGCACGGTCATGCTAAATGTAGAATTGAAGCGGTTGTAATATTAAGCGGAGTAAAAAAGGTCTTTGTAGTTCCAGGACATGAAAGATTAGAAGTTCCTTTAATTGAAAAGAAAAAAGCGCAAGTTCTTTCTGTAGGAGAAGACAAAGTAAGCATAATGGATTTGGAAAATTTCGAAACGATTGAAGTGCCTGTAGATGAAGAAGTTAAAGGTCAATTAGCTGAAAATGACACCGTAGAATATTGGGATATTGAAGGAATTAAAATTGTTAAGAGGAAGTTTTAGGTTTTTATTCGTTCGTCTCAAAAAGTTAAATGAGAGGAAATTCTAATTCTAGATAAATTTTTAAATTAATTCAATTCAAGAAAATAATGACAAATGATTTAACTGGAGGAAATTCCAATATAAATGGAATTCCTAATTCAAGGGATATAAATATAGGAGAATGTGATAGTTGCCTTGAAAGGATTACTGGATCATATTATAAGAATGCCTCTTTGATTGGGGTTGGAAAGCCGCCTTTTGTTTCAGATCCTCAAAGACCTATGGCTATAATTTATCAATGTCAAGATTGTTCTCAAAAATATTGGATTCATTCATCTGAACAACTTGCTAAAAGAGTTATAGAAGAAGCTGAAATTAAAACAAACTTTTAAAAACTAAATTCTCGAAAGTAAGTTATGGCAAAGATACCAGAATTAAAATACGCAGTTTTTAATTGCAAAACTTTGTAAAATGGCAAAAATACCAGAAGCACAAAATAGATTGTTCAAGAATGTTTTCGTCGACAAAAGGACAGGAAGAAAAATAAGAGCAGATCCTGCAAAAGTTGTGGCGGGCAAAATCAGAGGAAGAGGGAAAAGAGGAAGCAGATCACTCAGACCTTTAAAAAAGAAATAAAATGGATAAATTTCTTGTATATGATGTAGTGCTTTTAGTTTTGTTCGTTTTATTTATGTCTTGGTTTTTGTATACTAGAAAACACAATCTGAAAAAAGAAGGACTCTTATATCTATATCGCGCTCAATGGGGTGTTAAATTAATTGATACAATAGGAAAGAAATACAAAAAGACATTGACGTTTTTTAGCTATGTTGCAATAATTGTTGGCTATATCCTAATGGCTTCTATGATCTATTTGTTTGGAAAGATTGTCTGGATTTATATTTTTGAACCAGCAATTGTGCAACAAATAAAAGTTCCTCCAATAATTCCTTTAATTCCTTACTTGCCTCAAATATTCAAACTTAGTTTTTTGCCCCCATTTTATTTTACTTATTGGATAATTATCTTGGCAGTTGTTGCTATAACCCATGAATTTGCACATGGAATCTTCATGAAAAGATATAATATTAAAATTAAATCAACAGGATTTGGATTTTTCCCTTGGTTCCTTCCGATATTTTTAGCTGCTTTCGTTGAACAAGACGAGAAAAGCATGGGCAAAGCAAAAAATTTTGAACAAAGGGCCGTTCTTGCAGCCGGGACATTTGCAAATATTCTTACTGGGATTTTATTCTTATTTGTTTTATGGGGATTCTTTTCTTTGGCGTACAATCCTGCAGGGGTCCAGTTCGACAATTATGCTTACGGAGTTGTAAATGTCAGCATGATATCGTCTATAAATAATATACTTGTAAATAATCCAACAATCCAAGATATCTTAAGCAAAGCAACAAATGAAAGCTTAAACAATATAACAATAGGGAATCAAAAATTTGTTGCGGACAAAGAATTTCTTCAAAAACAAGAAAATAATACTGGATTGATAATACTTTATCTTGATGCGCCTGTGGCAAGAAGCGGGATGATCGGAGCAATTTCTGAAATTGACGACAATAAAATTACAAATATAGATGAACTTAGTTCGGCATTGAATAAATATTCTCCAGGGGATAAAATAAAAGTTAAAACATTAACTGCCGATGGTGAAAGTAATTATGAAATAATATTGGGAGAATATCCTGGTAATTCCAGCAGGGCATGGCTTGGAGTTGCATTTGCAGACAGAAGTGGAAGCGGCATTAGAGGATTAATTTATTCTATAATGTCATCATTCAAAAACCCAAATACTTACTATACGCCTTTATTCGGTGCTGCGGACTACATATACAATCTTTTATGGTGGATGATATTAATCTGTATTTCGGTAGCATTGGTCAATATGCTTCCTATGGGAATCTTCGACGGTGGAATGTTCTTTTACTTGACAATATTAAGCCTGACAAAGAACGAAAAAATCGCAAAGGGGGCATTCGTTGGCGTAACTTACTTTATATTATTCCTAATTTTCTTGCTTATGGCTTTTTGGGCTATTGCAATATTTTAATTTTCTGAAAGATTTGGATTAATTTTATAAAATTATGTAGTAAAAGATAATTTTATAAACAAATAAGTCCTATTATAATTAATTAAAAAGGGTGGTTTAAATATGGCTAAAAAAAAGGCAGCAAAAAAGAAAAAGAGATAAACTCTTTAAATTGTTTTTTATTTTTTGTTTATAATTTGTGTTAAATTTTAAGTTGATTTGTTCACAAATCAACTATTCCTTCTTTTGTTAATGCGGCGAATCTTATTCCTATTGGAATATTTATCAAAGCGGAAATTAAAGCCATGTGCTCTTTTCCAGAACCCGACGCTATTGAAAGACCAACTTCAAGTTCATCAAATTTTCCTTTGAGTTTTTTTATTAAGTCGTCACGCAAGTCCTTAATTCTTTGATCAAAATTAACTTTTATGAATTCAAATTTCTTATCAGAGTTAAACGATTTTGCCTCGTCATCTCCAACAATAAAGATTTTCTCCCATTCACCGTGCTTAATAAGTCCGGCTACTTGAGGCCAAGATTCCTTGTCTTTAGATGATAAAAGTGCAACGAGTTCCATACTTCAAAAAAATTTTAATTGTTTATAAGGATTATTGTGTTTCTTGAACTATTGTTAGTTAAATTTATAAACCACTTTCATCTTTGAAAAAAGTCAATAAACTACATCGTTGGCGAATAAATTCTATGTCGCCGGCGCATAAAGTAGGAGACAAATATAAGAAAATGGTAGCCGAAATAAGCATTGAACATAAACTAAAGGATGCTCTTTCAAAATTGCGTTCAGATAGTAAAGAAAGAAAATTTGATCAAACAATTGATTTAATTGTAAATCTCCAAAAATTTGATATAAGAAAGAATTCTATTAATTCTGTTGTTGGTATTCCTAATAAAATAAAAGATAAAAAGATATGCGCTTTTCTCGACGTAAAAAATTCTTCAGTTGATACAATAACAAAGGAAGAGTTCAAGAAATATTCTGATAAAAAGACATTAAAGAACTTAGTTAAGAAATATGATTTTTTCATAGCTCAAGCGAGTGTCATGCCGGCAGTTGCGACTACATTTGGAAGATTTTTGGGACCTGCAGGAAAGATGCCGTCCCCTCAACTTGGGATTATAATGAATGCCGAGCCAAAGATAATTGAAGAAGTAAAGGGCAAAGTTAACAACAGCATTAAAGTCAGAACAAAAGATACCTCTTTCAAGACGGCAATAGGAAAATCAAGCATGAAAGACGAAGCAATTATAGAGAATATAATAGCAATTTATAATGCGATGATAAAGGAGCTTCCACGTGACAAAGAAAACATAAAGAATTTGGAGATTAAATTCACAATGAGTAAACCTATTAAAATACAAGTAAGATGAGATCAAAAAAATTAGTTGAGCAAATTCCGGAAGTTAAAATCAAGACAGTAGAAAATCTAAAAAACTTAATTAAGAAAGACAAAACAATATTAATAGCATCGATAAAAAATCTTCCAGCATCACAATACCAAGAAATTTCAAAAAAATTAAGAGGCAAGGCGGTTGTTAAAGTTCCAAAGAAGAATTTACTTCTTAGAGCTATTGAAGAATCAAAAGATAAAGAAGTCAAAAAATTGGAGAGTAAAATTGAAGACAGCGTCGCTATTTTGTTCTCTGACATGGATGCTTTTGAACTTGCTTCCGAATTATTGCAAAATAAAATTGCAGCTAAAGCAAAGCCGGGACAAGAAGCCCCTGAAGATATTGAAGTTCAAGAAGGACCTACAGAATTGGTTCCAGGACCGGCTGTTTCAGAATTAGGGAATTTAGGAATTGAAATTAAAATTGAAAAGGGAAAGATAAGCATTGCTAAAAATAAGATTATTGTAAAAAAAGGACAGAAAATAAGTGCTGCGGCTGCAGATGTTATGGCTAAATTAGATATCAAGCCATTTTCAATTGGATTTATTCCTTTAGCAGCTTATGATAAGATATCAGGAAAAATTTATACTTCAATGAATATTGATAAAGAAGGAACTATCACAAAACTGAAAAACGCTTACTCAAGAGCGTTGCCTTTTGCAGTTAACATTGGTTATGCAAACAAGCAAACAATTCCATTCTTGCTTGCTAAGGCATTAATGCATGCAAAAGCGCTTGAAAAGAATATTCACACTCCTGAAACATCTTCGGGGGAGGAAAAATAAATGGAAAACATATACGCTGCACTTTTGTTGCACAAAGCTGGTAAAGATATCAGCGAAGCAAATTTAATGAAGGTGTTAGCTGCCGCCGGCGCTGAGTCTGACGAATCACAAGTCAAATCTCTCGTCGTTAGTTTGAAGGGCGTAGATATAGAAAAGGAGTTAGAAAGTGCCACATTGGCCGCTGCTGCTCCAGCTAGTGGTGCTAGTGCATCAGCTACGAAGAAAGAAGAAGCGCCTAAAGAAGAGAAACATGAAGAGGCAGCAGAAGGTTTGAGTGCATTGTTCGGATAGATTATTATTTTTATTTAAACAACGCCTCAAACCCTACACTTTCTTAGCTCGCGCCCTGATTTTGATATTATTTCGAGCTCTTTAGTTTGTACAAGAGAATAGTACATTAAATTTATAATCAACATCACTCTAAGAAAATAATTCTAAATGATATAAAGAAGTGAATTAAACATGTTATGGAATTTGTATGAAGGTGAAAGGTTTCTTGCGCCGTTGAAATTCAGCAATGGAAAAAGCCAGGAAGACGTTATTAAAGAAATTCTAGATTTGATAGGAAAAGGAGAAAAGATAATTTTTGTTCATGGGGTCTGCGGAACTGGGAAAAGTGCAATTGCTTTAAACCTTGCACGAAAACTTGGAAAAAGCAGCGTGGTTGTTCCGGGGAAGAATCTACAGAATCAATACAAAAGGGACTATGAAGGTGGAAAATACCTCCTTAAAGACGATGGAAGTAAGTTAAAAATCTCAGTAATAACCGGCAGAAAGAATCATGAGTGCAGATTCTCTAAAGAAAATGAAAAAGGAATTCCCATAATAAAAAAAGAAGTTGATTCTACACTTGGAATTTTTAAATTTTCAAAAGAAGAAAGGGAAGAAATGTTTAATAAAAAAAATGATGATAAGTCCGCTGACAGGTACGATTTACCGTGCAAAATTGAAATAAAAGAAAAGAATTTTAGGAAAATAAAAGAATATCTAAAGCTAAATTCTCACAATATAAATCCCACAAATTTTATAACAATAAAAGATGTGAAACGCGCGCCGGTTGCCAGCATTTGCCCGTATTGGAGCCCGGTTGTTCCGGAAGAATTTGATTTGAAAAGTAAAATCTTTGAAGGTGCAAAGAAAAGAACTTACAAAGGATTAAATGGAATGAAGTTTACATTTTATGAAAGAAAAAAAGGATGTGGCTTTTACGGACAGTTTAATGATTATATTGACTCGGATGTAATTGTATTCAATTCGCTGAAATACAAACTTGAGACAGCATTAAACAGAAAACCAGAAACAGAGGTTGAAATTATTGATGAGTGTGATGAATTTCTTGATAGCTTCTCAAATCAAAGAAGTTTAAATTTGGATAGATTGCAAAATTCATTAAATTATATTTATTCAAGTGAAGAAATTGTGGAAAAGATTACAGAATCAATTAACAAAATAGTAAAAGAAATAAAGAATGACAGAAGAATAGAAACAGCGCGAATTTCAGGGCAAATTATTCCATTAAAAGACACAAAGATATCTGAATTGTTGGATCTGTTTTTGAAGTATCCTGAATTCCTTGCTGAAGTAGATGAAGAAAGTTATTTATTTGAAATCGAAGAGACAGCTAAGATGTTCCAGGACTTTCTTGATGAAACATATGTTACATTTCATAAGCTGGAAAACAACTTAATTATTAGTTTGGTTACAACAAACTTAGCAAAAAAATTCAAAGAAATCGTGGACAAAAATAAGATTATTGTCTTAATGTCTGGCACAGTTCATTCTGAAGATGTTTTAAAGAATGTCTTCGGCCTTGATAATTTTAAAATAATAGAGGCCGAAGTTGAGCAGCAAGGGCAAATAACAGTTCAAAGAACAGGTTTAGAATTTGACTGCAAGTATGATAATTTCTTCAATGGAAAGAATTCTCGGGTAGGATATTTGAAAGCATTGGACAAAAGCTTAGAAATTGCAAAGAAACCGGTTTTGGTTCATGTTAATGCTTTTACTGATTTGCCGTCCGAAAAAGAAACAGAGGAATTAAAATTAGGAAACTTAATTTCGCGGGAGAAATTACAAGAGATACAAAATGAAGACAAAGAAAGTTCGATGATTAAGAAATTTAAGAATGAGGAGATTGATATTTTATTTTCAACACGAAGTTCCCGTGGTATAGACTTTCCGGGAGAGCAATGCAACAGCATTGTGTTTACAAAATATCCCAATCCAAATGTAAAAGATGCTTTCTGGAAAATCTTAAGCCAGACAAAACCGCAACATTACTGGGCATTTTACAAGGATAAAGCGAAAAGAGAATTGTATCAAAGAATTTATAGAGGATTACGTTTTAAGGAAGATCATGTTTTTGTTTTAAGCCCTGACGAAAGGGTCTTGAAAGAATTTGATAATTAATGCATTTTCAACGGCTTTTCTTTGCTATGCTTTCGCTTTTTGTACCATCGATAAGCAAAGTAAAGCACAACAATTGATAAAATTCCATATATAAAAGACATATATGAAAAATTTGATTGACCTGTTGGAACTTGGCGGGAGAAAAGTTTTGAATTAAAATCTAAATTGACCTCGTAAGTTCTCCTTACATTATTTATATCATTATATTGAAGTATGACTTTTATAGGGCCGTCTTTTAAGTCAGCGTTGAAAACAACTTGATCATTGTCATTTACATCTAAAGAACCAATAATCTGATAATTAGTTCCGTAAGTTACGGCAGTATCTTGAGCAGGTATTTCAATAGTCAAAGCGTCTACATTGTTCTTCCCAACATTTAATATTTGAAGTGTAAGTCGTTTAGTATCAAAAGAATAATCTGCAATTTTTACATCAAATTCATTAAGAGGATTTTTTACTTCTATAGGAAAGTCGGTGCTACGAATACCTTGAGAAGAGGAATATTGAACAGTTACGTTATTTATTCCATCTAAAGCAGAGTTATCAACTCTTAAGGTATAAGGAATTAACCAGTGATCTTTGTAATCCTTAACGTAAGTTCCAGATTTTATAGCGCTTGAAGAAGGTACACTAGGATCAAGGTAAAATGGATAACTCGGATTTAATTGGAAATTTATTATTCCGCAACTGGTGTCGGCAACTCCACTCAAACCAAAAACAACTTTGACATACTCTCCTGGAACAGCAGGATAAGGATCCTGATTAACTATGTACGGCTGCAAAGTGCAAATTGCAGAAGTTAAAGGCAACAAAAGTGCAGCAAACAAAAATAATATTAATTTCTTTTCCATATTTGATAAAATGAGTTTATGTTTTTAAATTTATTGAAAAATGAAACCTAAAGGTTCGATTCAAAAAAACGCCCGCGCCAGGAATCGGGCCTCACTCTGTTCGACCTACCAAAAATTGTTTGAAATTTTTGCTAAACCTAAAGGTTCGATTCAAAAAAACGCCCGCGCCAGGAATCGAACCTGGGTGCCATAAAGGCCCTGGGCTCAAACCAGGTGCAATACCATTCTGCGCACGCGGGCATAAAAAAGTTAGAACAAATTTAGTTTTAAAGTTTTCCTAGAAGACGAAAACAAACAAGTTTGTTTTAAAGTTTGTTATATACTTCTAGTCGAAATCAAAAATCCTTTTCCACCACGGCTTTCTTGGTTTTACATCTGCATAAATTTTATTGTCATTTTCGTCATATACTTCATGTTTTATCGTCGGTTTTTCTTTATTCTCTTTAATACTATCAATTTCTTTGGACGCCTGCGCTAAAGCCAGGTCCACTATAGAACGGGCGTAACCCTGTTTAATCAAAGTCCACCTTAAAGAATCCGCAGAGTATCCTTTCTTGATATTTTTCTTAAAATATTCAACTAATCTGTTTCTTGTCTCTGATCCCATAAAAATAGATATTAATGAAATTTAAAAAGATATTCGTGTTATTTTGGATTGATTACCGGCCCTTCAATAAAGACGCCAGAAACCTTTTTCTTTCTGTAAATTTCAAGAATTATTAATAAATAAGAAATTATCAACGGTCCTAAAATAAGTCCCATAACTCCAAACATGAACAAACCGCCGACCATGCTTATAAGTATGACCCATGAATTCATACTTGTTTTTTGTGAAACAATTGCCGGCCTCAAAATGTGTTCAATTATCCAGGAGGCTATTCCAAAGAAGACAATTCCTCCTGCTGCAATATTGCTTCCGCCAACTATAAGGAATACGACTACTGGAATCCATATTAACCCAGTTCCAATTATAGGTAGAACACCAGCAATAATTGTCAAGAAGGTTAAGAAAAGAGGATTTGGAACTCTAAATATAAAATATCCTACACCAATGATAAAACCTTGCAATATACCAAGGATAATCTGCCCGTAAATAACAGAACTAGTTATACCGCTTGAGTATTCAAATAATCTTTTCTCAATATCTTTTGAAAAAGGCAACAAACTCTTTATATAATCAACCATTTCTTCCTTATCTCTCAAGACAAAAAAGAAAGTAAAAAATACGACGGTAAGTTGCAAAGCAAAGGAGGGAAAATTAAGTATAACACTAGTTAAAGAATTTACTAAATCATTTGCTGTTTTTGCTATAAATGAATGCAAAGTAGCGCTGACTTGATTTGTAAAAGATTCAGATGAAAATATCTTCGGAAAGATAATCTTCAGAGGAGTTATAAAATCAGTTTGCTGCGCAGCGACGTAGATTTTTATTGATTGGGAGATAAGAACTGGCACCAAAAACCAAAGAGTTAACACAATCAATAAAACCAAGATTGTAGAAATTAAACTTGCAGAAATATTTGGGGATTTTGTTGTCTTGAGAGTAAAATTATAAATCGGGGAAAAGATATACGCCAAAATTATTCCCAAAACAATTGACATTAAAATTGGCTTAATCAAAAAGAACGCGAGAACTCCTAGAATAATTAAAATCGCCGTCGTCATAATCTTATTAATATATTGGTCATCCATGCTATTTGTATGCAGTTTAAATTTATAAACCTTGATATTTTGTTTTTGAAAAAGTTTAAAAGCTGCTGCGAATTTTCTTTCGGATGAATTTTATAAAAAAAGTCGCCGATAAAATCTTTGATGAGAATGTTCATGCACAATTTGTTAAATTTAGTAAGGGCGAATTTAGAAATCGCGCGGTGATAAAGGCGCGTTGCGTGAAAGGAAAATACACAATTAATACGTCGGCAGAGTTTGCAAATGAACTTGTTAGAGATGTCGCTGAAAAGGTTGGCGATGCACGTGTTCAAATTACAGGCGCAATTGTTTCAACTTCTGACTTAAAGGGAAAAATTGATTTTAAAGAGATAAAACAATTTCAAGGAGTCAAACGATATTTGATCGAAAAGGAAATGTCTGGAAAAGAAATTGTAAATTTAATAAAAGAATTTCCAAAGGCATTTTTTGCTTTGTCTTTCAAAACGCATGATGGTCTGACAGAATTGAAGATAAAACCAAAGGCGCCAAAGTCGGGCAAACCTGGAAGCAAAGGGGAAGAAGCGCCAAATCCAGATTTTTGCAAATTAATTACCAATGATGAAAAGCTTGGGAAAAGTTTTGTTTTAGAAAGGCCGGAATTCAAGGAAGCTGTAATAAACCATACTTTCTTTGTTGAAGATATAGTTGTTCCTGAAGAAATGAAAAAAGAAAAGGACTTTGCTAAAGTAAGAGAACTTGCAAAAAGAAAAGGAAAAATTGCGCGTATTGCTAAAATCGACGGGCAAGAGATTAAAAGTGAATTGGAATTTGAGGCCTAGCGAAGACCCACTCTACATCTTTCTTCAAGATATTTTTTATTTGATTTTCTCATACTTACACCCCAACACGGAGAGTGATGAACTGCATTTCTAGCACGATCACCACCATGTGAATTAGGTTTGTAACCTGCATCTCCCCATTTTCTCTTCATTATTGATGATGCAAGCTTAATGTGATACTTCTCGTAAAACATTTCTATTGCTAATGATATAGAATTTGAAGAAAGAGAGTATAATTCTAAAGCGTAAGCATTTTGTTCAGGTGAAAATGGTGCTGGCATAAAAAAACATTCAATGTTCTATTTATAAATATTGTGATAATTATTTAACTTTTGTAAGACGTTTTGCTAGATAAGAATTAGATCTTATCTCTGCATCAAGAGGAGAATGATCTCCAAAAGAGTATCTTACTTGAGAATAAGGCCTTCCACTTCGCATCTCAAGTTCCAAATCAATTAATGCCTGATTTCGAGTCATATCTAAAGGGCCAATAACTTTATCAGCATCAATAATTCTTCTTGAAACCATAAATTGTTTAGGATTGTGAAATATATAAGTTTATTCAAAAAAGAGTTGCAGATTTCATCCCACAACGTTTAAAAACCTATTTTTTCTAAACATTTTGTTCCAGGAAAGATAAAATGATATCCGCATTAATTAGATATGGCAACAAGAAAAGCACCAAGGAAAGGAAGTTTACAATTTTGGCCCAGAAAACGGGCAAGTAAGTTTTTACCTAGAGTCAACTGGGAAATTTTGCCACAAGATAGTTCTGTTAAATTGCAAGGTTTCATTTGCTATAAAGCTGGAATGAAGTCGGCTTACGTTAAAGACAACACACCTGACTCTATGACTAAAGGAAAAGGAATAGTCGTGCCTGTTACAATTCTTGAATGCCCTACAATGAGAATTTATTCTGTTAGATTTTACAAAGATGGGATTGTTGCAAAGGACATACTCGCGGAAAGTTTTGATAAAGAACTTAAAAGAAAAGTTAGCATACCTAAGAAAAAGCATGAATTTGGAAAAGTAAATCATGAAAACTATGATAATGTTAAGATAATTATTTATTCACAAGTTAAAAAAATTGGCTTGAAAAAGACGCCTGACTTGAGCGAAGTTGCTTTGTCTGGAAGTTTGCAAGAAAAAATCAATTTTATCAAAGAAAACTTGCATAAAGAATTTAGCATTTCAGATTTTTTTGGCAAAGGTGAATTGATTGATGTAAGGGGCTTAACAAGAGGAAAAGGTTTGCAAGGACCTGTAAGAAGATTCGGTATAACTTTGAAATTCCATAAATCAGAAAAAGGAGTTAGAAGACCAGGGAGTTTGGGACCTTGGCATCCTGCAAGGACGACTTTCAGAGCGCCTATGGCCGGACAATTAGGAATGTTTACACGAGTAGTTTACAACAATAAAATTTTGAGTATTGCAAAGCATACTGAAAAAAAAGAGTTGAATAATATAAAAAATTATGGAAATGTTCACGGAGATTATATTGTCGTAGCTGGTTCGGTTCAAGGCACAGCAAAAAGACAGCTTTTGATAACAAGATCTTTTAGACCGACGGCAAAACAATCAAAGAAAAATATGGAGTTTGTGGAATTGAGATGAAAGTTCAAGTTTATTCAATAAGTGGAGAAAAGAAAAAAGAAATTGAATTACCAAAGGTCTTTGAAAGCCCTATAAGAGTTGATATTTTATCTAAAGTTTTGGAGGCACGCAAAATGGAACAACCATTCGCTCCATCACCCGTTGCAGGAAAACAGCATTCAGCTTCGGGAGTGATAAACCATAGAAGACATGTTTGGAAGACATCTTATGGAAGAGGAATGTCAAGAGTTCCGCGAAAAGCAATGTCAATAAAAGGAACTCAGTTTAATTGGGTTGCAGCTGAAAGCCCGCAGACACGAGGCGGTAGAAGAGCTCATCCACCAAAAATAATTGCAAGAATGAATACAAAAAAGATAAACAAAAAAGAAAATAAAATTGCGTTTGAAAGCGCATTAAGCGCGACGGCAAATGAAAAATATGTTCAGGGCAAATATTCAAGTTTGAAAGATGTAAAAATAGGCAAAGTTCCTTTTGTTTTGGAAAATACTGGAAAAGTAAAAGTAAAAGAATTTGTTAATGGATTGAAAAAGATTTTGGGAGAGACATTAAGCCAAGTTGGATTCAGGGAAAAATCAGTAAGAGCGGGAAGAGGGAAGATGAGAGGGAGAAAATATAAAACAAATGCTGGTTTGTTGCTTGTCGTCGGAAAAGATGAAAAGATTAAAATGAAAGTTGTTGATATTGCACATGCAGACGCTTTGAATGTTGTGGACTTAGCAAAAGGCGGACCGGGACGACTTACAATTTATACTGAAAATGCAATTAAGGAAATACAGGAGAGAATGAAATGAACTTAAAACCAATATCGACGGAAAAAGCAGTCATGATGATTGAAGCACTAAACATTTTGGCATTCGAAGTTCCAAGAAATGTAAATAAAAACGAGATAAAGAAAGAAGTTGAAGAAACTTTGGAAATAAAAGTTGATGATGTCAGAACACAAATAAGAAACGGGAAGAAAATTGCTTATGTTAAATTAAATAAAAAGAATCTTGCGATTGACGTTGCAACGAAGATAGGATTAATGTAAATAAAATGGCAAAGACAATAATATCCCAAGCACGAGGACATGGAAGTTCAACTTACCGCGTTAGATCTAAGATTTTCAAATATAGAATACAATATCCGAGAAACTTGAGTGGAAACGGAAAGGTTATAAAATTAATATCAAGCGGAGCACATTACGCACCAATTGCAAAAGTGCAACACAGCGAAGGTGTTTTTTACATTCCAGCATTCAACAACATGTATCAAGAACAAGAATTAAAATTTGAAACGGACGAAGTTAAAGATGGAAATATACTAAGATTAAAAAATATCCCTGTAAAAACTAAAATTTATAATATTGAATCCAGGCCTAACGACGGCGGGCGATTTATAAGAACTGGTGGAACTTCAGGAATAATTACAAGAATTGTTGGAAATGAAGTTTATGTTTTACTTCCATCGAAAAAAGAAAAGGCATTCAATCCAGAATGCAGAGCTACTATTGGAACTATTGCAGGGCATGGAAGAAAAGAAAAACCTTTCGTAAAAGCTGGAAGAAAATTCCATTTGATGAGAACAAAAAGCAAATTATGGCCGAGAACTTCCGCAATCAAAGTTAATGCAATTGACCATCCATTCGGATCAGGAAGAGGAAAAGTTCCTAAATCAAAGATTGCTAAGAGAAATGCACCTCCTGGAGCAAAAGTAGGACATATAAGACCAAGAAGAACTGGTAGGAAGAAAAAATAATGACAGAAACAAAAGTTTCAGCACAAATAAAAATTTCGGGGAAATTTTCATAATGGCAACAGAAAAAAGCGAAGAGACATTGAAGAGAGAAAGTATGTATAGAGGTAAGACTATCTCAGAATTAAAAACTCTTGATGTTAGAGAATTTGCTAAATATCTTAGAGCAAGACAAAGAAGAACTGTTTTAAGAAATTTCCAGCAAATTGAAAATTTCATAAAGCGGGCTAAGAAAAGAATGATGAAAAACAAACCAGTTAAGACACATTTAAGACAACTTGTTGTTGTTCCTGAAATGGTCGGCATGAAAATACAAATTCATAATGGACATGAATTTTCTCCTGTAGAAGTAACGACGGAAATGCTTGGACATGTTTTTGGAGAATTTTCAATTACTCGTGGAAAGGTCAAGCATGGAGCTGCGGGAATTGGAGCAAGTAAAGGAAGTAAATCACAATCAAAGAAATAAAATGACAGAAAGAAATTACAACGCTGAACAAAAAAGCATAAAGACAATGAACAAACAAGAAAAAGCGGTTGCAAAAGTAGTTGAAGCTCCGACGAAGAAAGAAGAAAAAGTTAGTGAAGTTAAAACTGAAGAAAAGATAGAAAACAAAAAAGAAGAGAGCAAAGCAAAGAAACCAATTAAAGTTAAAAGAGTTAAGAAAGAATTTGCTGTCTTCAGAGGAATAGGACTTCCTATATCAAGAAAATATTCTATTGAAATTTGCAGATACATAAAAGGGAAGAAAATAGACGATGCGATAAAGGACTTGGAAGATGCAATACAAAAGAAAAGAGCAATTCCAATGAGGGGAGAATACGCGCATCAAAAAGGAAAAGGAATGGCTGGCGGAAAATATCCAAAGAATGCATCTGAGGACTTCATAAGAATTTTAAGAAGTTTGAAAGCAAATGCAAGTTATAATGAAATAGACAATCCAATTATCGTCGAGGCAATAGCAAACAAGGCCACAAAAGTTTACGGCCGATTTGGAAGAACAGAAAAAAAGAGAACGCACTTAATGTTAAAAGCAATGGGGGGAAAAGAATAGAATAATATGGAAGAAAAAATAAATTTTTTCATGCATAATAAAAAAAAGAAAAACAAACAAGTTGTTTTAAAGGAGAGGTTTTATTAATATGGAAGAAAGAAAAATTGTTCAGTTCAAGAAAGAAGAGTTTGCCATAAAAGAATATATTAAAAATTCTCTTGGAAAAGGAAAAGTAAGCAAAGTTAGAATTGAATACACCCCTATCGGAGAAAAAATTATTGTTTCAACGTCAAAGCCAGGACTTGTTATTGGAAGAAAAGGAGAAAAAATTGAAGAGCTTACTGGAGTTTTAAAAGGAAGATTCAAACTTGAAAATCCTCATATTGAAATTGATGAAATTATGAAACCAGATTTGGACGCGCAATTAGTTGCAGATGAAATCGCAATTTCTTTGGAAAGATTTGGGCCTTTAAAATTTAAAGTTGTCGCTTACAGAATGTTGCAAAGAATAATGGGGGCTGGTGCACTCGGAACAGAGATAAGATTAAGTGGCAAATTACCGTCGAGCAGAGCAAAAACATGGAGATTTGCGCAGGGTTATTTGAAAAAAACAGGCGACTCTGCAAAAGTTGTGGATAGAGCAAAATCAATTTCATTCACAAAGCCGGGAGTTGTTGGAATTAAAGTTGCAATCCTAAGCCCAGAGGCAATTATTAAAGACAGAGTCATAATAAGTGAAAGTTTAATTTTAAGATTAAAACAAAATGCCGAAAAAACAAAAATAGATAATGAAGAAAAGAAAATGAAGAAACCGGCAAAAAAATCAAAGAAAAAAACTAGCGAGGAGAAAGAATAAATGGCAACACTAAAATCAAATGAAATAAAAAAGATGAGTAAGAATGATAAAGAAAAGAAATTGAAAGAATTAAAAATGGAACTAGTTAAAGCAAGAGTCAGTGCAGGAAAAGGTGGAAGTTCAAAAGTCAAAGAAATAAAAAGAATTATTGCGCGAATTCACACATTCAACCAACCAAATAAATCCGGAGGGTTGAACAAATAAACAATGGAAATAGATCCAAGAACTGGCTTGCCAGTCGACGCTATGGCGTGGGATGACCTTGCGAAAGAAGGTCAGAGGATCAGGGTAACGACCGATAAGAAAAGATATGGAAAGATCGTTACTATCGTATCAGGGTTCGACAAAGGAACTGATATAAAGTCCATCGCAAAGGCTTTGAAAAATGAGCTTGCTTGCGGAGGAACATACAGGGAAAACGAAGTCGAACTTCAAGGAGATCACAGAGCCAAAGTAAAAAAAGTTTTGGTAAAACTTGGCTTTGATGAAAACTCAATAGAAGAGTAGAACCTCAACACCTGCAAAATAGCATAAAAATAGAAAGTAAAATGAAAAAAACAGAAGTTAAAATGGAAAAAATGAAAGAAACAAAGTTAGTCGGAACTGAATTTATCCCTACACGAGGAAAAACATTCGAAGGAACTGTTACAAAAAAATTCCAAAAAAGAGTTGTCATAGAATTTGAAAGAACGGTTTATGTAAAAAAATATGAACGTTATGCAAAATCAAAAACGAAAATTCATGCGCGAGTAATGCCTGAAATGGAGAATGTTATTTCTGTTGGAGATTATATTAGGGTTCAGGAATGTCGTCCACTTAGTAAAATAATCCACTTTATTGTTTTGAAAAAATTGAAGGACGCAAAAGAAAATACCGATGCTGAAAAATTAACTAGGGAGAGTGAAAAATGAAAGCAAATCAAATATTTCCAATCATGCAAAATCTGTACGGAGGTAATTTAGCATGAAAGCAATATCATCAAGAGGAACAGCAGGCCTTAATTTAGGGGCGAAAGTAATTGCTGCAGATAATAGCGGAGCAAAAATTGTAAAGATTGTTGGAGTTAAAAAATGGAAAGGAAGAAAAAACAAACAGGCATGCGCGAAAATTGCGGACTGGGTAAAGGTCTCTGTAAGAAAAGGAGTTCCTGACATGAAAGGAAAGGTCTTCGACGCGGTTGTAGTACGATTAAGAAAGCCGTGGAGAAGATTAAGTGGAGAAAGAGTTTGTTTTGAAGACAACGCCGTTGCAATTTTAAAAGATGAAAAAGGAAATCCAAAAGGAACACAAATTAAAGGACCAATTGCAAGGGAGGTTATGGAACGCTGGCAATCAGTTGCTAAATTAGCGTCGGTGGTTTATTAAGATGCATAAAAAATCAATAACACATGAGTTTAAAGAAAAGGCCTTAGAAGCTTATGTGTATGAAGTTGAAAGACGATTATCAGATGGTAGAGGAATGACTGACTCTGTCTACGAATTATTTGAAAATTATTATTCAAGCAGAGATAATGCAGAAAAATCTGGAGTTAATGTTAAATTTTATGATGATCAAATAAGTAAATTAATGAGAAGACATTTAAGGGCATGAAAGCAAAATTCAGAAGAACATGGAATGCATCGGCTCAGCCGAGGAAACAGAGAAAATACTTAGCAAATGCTCCACTACACATTAAAAGAAAATTCTTGAACGTTCAACTTTCAAAAGAATTAAGGAAAAAATACGGGAAAAGAAATATTGGAATAAGAAAAAATGATACAGTAAAGATTATGGTTGGAAAATTCAAAAAGCAATCTGGAAAGGTCTTGAGTGTAAACACAAAATTCGGAAAAATAACAATTGAAGGAATTCAAAAGAAAAAGATGGATGGAAGCAAAGTGGCTGTTCCAATAAGAGCATCAAATTTAATGATTACAATTTTGGAATTGAATGATAAAAAGAGAATTGCAAAACTCGGTGGCAAAAAAACAGAGGATAAAATAGAAAACAAAAAAGAAGATATTAAAAAGACAGATAAGACCGAAATTAAAGAGAAGAACATTAAAAATGTTTTAAAAGAGGAAAATAAAAAATAAAATGGCACACATAAAAAGACAAGCAATTCCAACGAGCTGGCCGGTTACAAGAAAAGGAACGGCATATGTAGTTAGAGCTAACGCTGATTTGGAAAAAGGAGTTCCAGTTTTAATTGCACTTAGAGAAATGTTAAAAGTAGCGCAAACACGAGATGAAGTTAAAACTGCATTAAATGACAGAAACGTTTTATTAAATGGTAAGCCGGTTTTGCAGGAAAAAAACAGCATTTCTTTACTTGATGTAATAACTTTAGTTCCATCTAAGAAAAATTACCGATTGGAATTAAACTCGGCAGGAAAATTTGAATTGGTTGAAATTAAAGAAGCAGACGCAGGAAAAAAAGTTTCAAAAATTATAGGTAAAAAAATGATAAAGAACAAAAAGATACAAATCAACTTGTTCGATGGGACGAACTTCCTTTCAGATATAAAATGTTCTGTAAATGATTCAGTTTTGGTTGATTTGAAAAACAAGAAAATTGAGAAATGCATCCCATTAAAAGAGAAAACAAAAGTTATGGTATTTGCAGGAAAACACATTGGTGAAAAGGGTTCAATAAACAGCATCGATAAAGAACACCAAAGAGTTGAAATTACTTCAGATAAAGGCAAATTAACTATTCTAATTAAACAGATTATGGCAACGGAATAAAATGAAAGCAAAAATAAAGAATACTGAAGAGAATGTTATGAGAAAGATCTCAATTGAAAAAGTTGTTTTAAATGTTGGAGGAACTGCTGAGAATCTTGAAAAAGGCGTTCGATTATTAAAATATCTCATTAAGGAAAGAAAGCCAGCTAGGAAAAAGGCACGAAAAAGAATTCCTTCCCTTGGGGTAAGGCCTGGCTTGGAAGTCGGAACTGTTGTTACAATAAGAAAAGATAAAGAAGAACTTTTGAAAAGAATGTTAAACGCAGTGGATAACAAACTTAAAAGAAAACAAATCAGCAACAATAATTTTTCATTCGGGATAAAAGAATATATCGAAATTCCAGGGGTAGAATATCAGAGAGATATTGGAATTACAGGTCTTGATGTAACTGTTGTTTTCAAGCGAGCTGGTAGAAGAGTTAGGCTTAAGAAGATAAAATCAGGAAGAATACCTGAGAAACAGATGATAAAACCTAAAGAAATAATTAAATTTATGGAAGAGAATTTCGGAACAAGATTCACAGGCAAAGTCAGGGAGGATAAAGAATAAAATGACAGAAACAAGTTTCAGCACAAATAAAAATTTAGGGGGTGAATTTTCATAATGGGAGCATCAAATTGGAAAAAGATAACAAAGCAATTGAAGAACAAACCAGCGAAGCTGCAACGTTTTTTGAAGCATAACAAGCCAAAAGAACGAACTACTGGAAAAGCAAGGATGAGATGTGAAAGAACAGACCAGTTCGGCGGACACATAAAAAGTTATGGTTTGAATTATTGCAGACAAGCATTCAGAGAAATTGCGGAGGAAATCGGATTTAAAAAATACAACTAAAATGTCACAAGATACAGTAGCAGACGGACTGAACATGATTGCAAATGCGAAGCGCGCAGGAAAGGAGAAAGTTGTAATTGGAAGAATATCAAATCTTTTAATTGAAATACTAAAAATTATGAAACAAAAAGGCGCGATAAAAAAATACAAAATTGACAGCAAAGAAAAGTCAGTTGAGATTACTATAGACAAAATGTCGACGTGCAAAGCGATAAAGCCGCGCTTTACAATTCAAATTTCACAAATTGAAAAATACCAAAGAAGATACTTGCCTGCAAGAGATATTGGAACTTTAATTATATCAACAAACAAAGGACTAGTAACTCACGAAGAAGCACTAACTGAAAATATTGGAGGATGTTTAATAGCATATTTCTACTGATGAAAAAATCATTAACCAAAGAAACGAAAATCCCTGAAGGTGTTGAAATAAAAGTACATGGGGATATAATAATTGTAAAAGGACGTGAAGGAGAATTAAAAAGAAAATTTGATTTAGGAAAGATAAAAGCGGAAGTTAAAGACAATAAAATTATTTTGAAAGATGAAACAGCTTCTAAAAAAGAGAAAAAGATAATGAATACTGTTTCAGCTCATTTGAAAAATATGATTATAGGAGTCAAGGAAAAGTATGAATATAAATTGAAAGTTTGCTCAAGCCATTTTCCAATAGGAGTTGACGTTCAAGGCCGTAACGTCTCAATTAAAAATTTCCTTGGAGAGAAAATCCCACGAAAAACCAAGCTTCCTGAAGGTGTTGAAGCAAAAGTTAACAAGGAATTTATTATTATAACCTCATGCGACAAAGAACTTGCTGGGCAGGCGGCTTCTAAGTTTGAAGAAGTTACAAAGATAAAAGATAGAGACAGAAGAATTTTCCAAGACGGAATTTTTATGATTACTAAAGCTGGGAGAGAAATATGAAATTCCTAAGACGAGCATGGCAGAATACTTCTGCTACTGGAAGAGGAAGAAAAAAGAAACAAGTTTGGAGAAGACCTACTGGAAGACATAATAAAATGAGAGATAATAAAAGAGGAAAACCAGCTACGGTAAATGTTGGATACCGAAGCGACAAGAAATTCAGAGAAAAGATAAATGAACAAAATTCTATTCAGATAAATAACTTAAAAGATCTTGAAAAAGCAGGAAAAGATCAAATTCTTGTAATAGGAAAAATCGGCAAAAAGAAAAAACTTGAGATTTTAAAGAAGGTAAAAGAAAAGGGGTTACAGATCTTTAATGTTAATTCAAACAAATTTATTAAAAAACATGCAAGAAAAATGGAAAGGAAAAATAAAACAAAGAAGACAGATGAGAAAAACATCAAAGATGTTTTAAAGAAAGACGAAGTAAAAGATAGTGGAGAGAAGAAATGAATTTAGGTAAGAAAAAGGCGCTAGCTGCAAGGACTTTGAAAGTTGGAAAAGACAGAATTGTATTCATAGAAGCACGTTTGCAAGAGATTAAAGAAGCCATAACAAAACAAGATATAAGGGATTTAGTAAAGTCCGGCGCAATAGTCATAAAAAATGTCAAAGGAAGAAAAACAATTGTCAGAAGAAAAAGCAGAAGTCCGGGGAACGTAAGAAGAAAAAGAAGATCGAGAAAAAGGGATTACATAATCATGGTAAGAAAACTTAGAGGTCATGTAAAAGGACTTGAAGAACAAGGGAAGATTTCACGAGATGAAACAAAAAACATGAGGAAAAAAATAAGAAATAAATTTTTCAGAAGCAAGGCACACTTAAAAGAACATATTGGAGGGTTAAAATAAAATGCAGCGCGCAGGAGTAAAAACACAGAAGAGAAGGAGAAGAGAAAACAAAACAGATTACAAAAAAAGAATTAATTTGCTTAAAGGAGAAAAGCCAAGAATTGTTTTCAGAAAGACAAACAGATATATTATAAGCCAGTACGTTACAAGTAAAGAGGCGCAAGACAAAGTTGAATTCACAATAACGTCAAAAGAATTGTTAAGACACGGATGGCCAGAAAAAGCATCTGGAGGTCTTAAGTCCTTAACAGCATCTTATTTAACAGGCTTTTTAACAGGAATTAAAATTAAAAAAGAAAAGAAAAACACCTCAGATGTTTTAAAGAAAGAAACGCCTATTGTAGATTTGGGAATGATAAGAACATTACATGGAACAAAGGTTTTTGCATTTATCAAGGGCTTAATAGACGCTGGAGTTGCAATTCCATGCAAGAAAGATGCCTTTCCTAGTGAAGAAAGATTAAACGGCGAGCATATGAAAAATAAAGTTAATATCAAGGAAATTAAAATGAAATTGGAAAAAATATAAAATGGCTGCAAAAAAAATGGTAGAAGAACGTGAAGACGAGTATGCTGAAGAAGCACTAGAAGAAGAAATTGAAGGTGAATTAAAAGAAACAGAAGCTATGCTTAATGAAGAAGAACTCAAAGAAGAAAAAGAAACAGCAAAAGCCAAAGAAAAGGAAATAAAAAGAAGAGAAGAACAAGACAAGGAAGACGAGACACGAAAGCGAAGAGGAGAAAAGACAAAAAGTGAAGTTCTTTCTGATTGGGTTCCAAAAACAAAACTTGGAAAAGAAGTAAAGGAAGGAAAAATAAAAAATATTGATGAGATAATTGAAAATAAAAGAAAGATTCTTGAGCCGGAAATTGTTGATTCTTTGATTAATCTTAAGAATGATTTAATTTCTATAGGTCAGAGTAAAGGTAAATTTGGTGGAGGAAAAAGAAGAGCTTGGAGACAGACGCAAAGAAAAACAAAAGAAGGAAACATACCTACATTTTCAACAATGGCAGTTATAGGAGATGAAAAAGGACATGTTGGAATAGGTATGGGAAAAGCAACAGAAACCCTTCCTGCAAGGGACAAAGCGACAAGACAAGCAAAATTAAATTTAATAAAAGTAACTCTTGGCGACGGAAGTTTTGATTCAACAGGCGGAAATAAAACAAGCATCCCATCAAAGGTTATTGGTAAATCAGGAAGTGTTAAAGTAACTTTAATTCCGGCTGCGCCAGGAACGGGTTTGATTGTTTCAAAAGAATTAAAAAAGATTTTAATTTTGGCAGGAATAAAAGATATTTACGGAAGGACAGACGGACAGAATAGGACTTCTTTCAATTCTGCAAAAGCATGCATAGAGGCGCTTAAAAAAACAAACAGTGAGGTTTACAAATGACAATAGTAATAATAAGAATTCGTGGGCAAGTTGGACTTGATAAGAAAATAAAAGAAACATTGAATAGATTGAGAATAAGAAGAAAATACTCATGTGTAATTATTGATGAAAATAAAAAAGAAATTTTTGGGATGTTGGAAAAGATTAGAAATTTTGTTGCTTACGGAAATATCGACGACAAAACACTTGGAGAATTAATTGAGAAAAGGGCGCAACCAATAGAAAAGAAGAAAAAAGTTGATGTTAAAAATATCTTGGAAGGAATAAAGAAAGGAGAAAAATATGATAAGTTAGGAATAAAGCCATTTTTCAGATTACATCCGCCACGAGGTGGAATTGATTCAAAAATTCATTTCGGAAAAGGAAAGGGCGTCTTGGGGGATAATAAAGAAAAAATAAATGAGTTAATTAGGAGAATGTTATAATGCCATTAAGAAAAACAAAAAAACGAAGAAAATATTCGAGAATGCACGGACATAATATGGGAACTGCAGGATGGGGCTCGAGAAAGCAACACAGAAGTTCGGGGAACAGAGGAGGAAAGGGAATGTCCGGTACTGGAAAGAGAGCAGACCATAAAAAAAGTTTGATTCTGAAACTTTACGGGCATGGATATTTTGGAAAACAAGGAATTACATCAAAGAAGACTCAAAGAGATAAAAGAAAAAGGATAAATCTAAACACAATACAATCAAATCTTCAAGGTTATATTAAAAAAGGTCTTGCAAAAAAAGTAGGAGATAGATATGAGATTAATCTTGAATTGTATAAAATCTTAAGTGGAGAAGTTAAAGAAAAGTTAATTATAAAAGCTAAGGAAGCATCGCAAGGTGCAATGAACGCAATTAAAAAAGCCGGTGGAGAAATTCAACTTTCAAAAACGAAAGGAGAATAACTCAAAACATATGGCAAATACAAGAAGCATATTTCAGTTTATTCCTGAAGTAAGAAAGCCAGAAGAAAAAAAACTTGACTTTAACACAAAGGTTAAATGGACAATTATTATTCTTATTTCATTTTTTATTCTTGCAAATATATCTTTGTATGGATTAACAAATAATGCACTCCAAAGATTTCAATACCTTGCAATAATTTTAGGAACTGATTTTGGTTCGATTATTTCTCTTGGTGTTGGTCCAATTGTTATGGCTTCTATTATATTGCAGTTGTTAGTCGGTTCAGAGATTATAAGGATAGATACAACAACAGAAGAGGGAAAGAAATTCTTCCAAGGAACTCAGAAAATTCTTGTTTTCTTCTTTATTGTTTTTGAAGCAATGATTTATGTTTTCATGCAAGGACTTCAGGCCGCGCCCGGATTAGCATGGCTTGTTATTTTTCAATTAATCCTTGGGGGCTTGGCAATATTCTATATGGATGATTTGTGTAATAAGTGGGGACTTGGTTCGGGAGTTAGTTTATTCATCGCTGCGGGGGTCTCATGGAGAATTATTTCGAGCGCGTTCCAATTTTTGACACAGCAAGGAAGCAATTGTTTGCTTGACTTTGGAAACACCCCTTGCCCAGGAAAAGTTTTAGTTTTAGTGCAATCAATAATTAATCGTTATCCTATTGAATTTTTCTCTGCATTAATCGCATTAATCTCAACGGTAATAGTATTTTTGGGAGTTGTTTGGGCGCAAAGCTTGAAAGTTGAAATTCCGCTTTCGTTCGGCAAATTCAGAGGATATCAAATAAAATGGCCTTTAGCTTTCTTCTATGCATCAGTTATTCCAGTTATTTTAACTGCAGCTTTAATTGCAAACCTCCAATTGTTTGGCGGCTTGATAGAAAATGTTGCTGCTCCGTGTATTTCAGGTCCTTCTGATTTGTGTGTTGGAGGAGCTAAATGGGCGTACTATGGAACAGAAGCGTTGGGGCATTTTTCACAAGGGCAGCCTATTATTGGAAATGGTTTGAATTTGGCCTTTTGGTTTGGCTCTACAAATATAGTTGATTTATTTATACGTGGAGGATTCCTTCCAGTTTATCTTATTCAAGGTTTGACCCATATAATATTTTTTATGTTATTATCAATGATATTCGCGATTTTTTGGGTTAAGACAGCTGGAATGGATGCAAAAAGCCAGGCGGGAAAAATTGCAGCGTCGGGATTGCAAGTTTCTGGATTTAGACAAGATATAAGAGTTTTGGAAAGTATTTTAGATAGGTATATTATGCCTTTGACAGTCATGGGCGGTTTAGCGATTGGATTTTTAGCGGCAATAACAGATTTAGTTGGGGCTTTGGTTTCAGGAACTGCAATTTTATTAGTTATAATGATTACATTCCAATTCTATCAAAGCATAGCACAGCAGCACGCAGTTGATATGAATCCTGCAATGAGAAAGTTCATGGGGCAGTAAAGGATAATTTAAAAACAAGATTTCTCTTTTTTAGTTATGGAAAAGAGTGGTAGTATGCATAAGTTTTTCTTTGTAATGAGTATCTTAATGGTTATTTCTTTAGTAATCGCTTTTATGTGGGATTCTCTTCCAGTTGTTAAAGATTCTGTGCATTCCGTTCTTAATCCGACGGCGGGAAGGCTACTTGATTGGAATTTAACTTGGGGGATGTTTATTATCATTTTTTTAATTGCAGTAATTACAACGTTTATTCAAAAGTATTCTACTGACCAAGAGACATTGAGACAGCTGAAAAAAGAACAAAAAGAAATGCAGGTAGAAATGAAGAAATTCAAGGACAATCCTGCTAAAGTTATGGAAATGCAAAAAGCGGCTTTGCCTGCGTCTATGAAAATCATGGAATTAAGCATGCGCTCGGCATTTTATACAATTATCCCATTCATACTTTTATTCAGATGGTTTATGGATTATTTTACTGATGCAGGGAATCCACACTTCTTTGGATTTTTCAGCTGGTTTTGGTTCTATTTAATTTTTGTTATAATCTTCAGCAGCATTCTTAGAAAAGTTTTTAATGTTGCGTGATGAAAGTATATTTTAGATTATAATAATTCTTATATATCTATAGTTTGAATAAAACTGAATGACACTTAAGGTAGATTTAAGAAAAATTTCTTTTGAAAGACCTTTGAATAGAGACAAGATAATAGGTCTGATGCAGTACCTTGTTCAAGAAAATGGAGGACGTTTATTTGAGAGACATCATTTTGAAGGCAGTATTAAAATGAAAGAAGGAAAGGTAGATGTTGGTGCTGAAAGATTTTACGGTAATTTTGGAGATTATGAAAAAGGAACAGAAATTCATTTTGTACAAATCTATTCTAGAAATAGAGGTTTTTATGATGGTTTGGAGCTTAACGTAGGAAATCAAGATCACGTTCGAATAGTTCAGGAATTAAGAGTTCATGAATTAACAGATGAATATTTTGATAGACAACTTGATATCCTTGGATTAACCAAAAAGCATTAAAACCAATTCTTTTTAACTAAAACATGAAACAAGAAGAATTAGTTTACAAATACGGAATTTACGAACAGCAAATAAGACAATTACAAGAACAAATGCAAGCTGTTGAACAAGGTATTATGGATTTGGAAATGTTGGGCTCCGGTCTTGAAGAATTAAAGGGCGGCCAAGGAAAAGAAATTCTTGCTTCAATAGGAAGAGGAATATTTGTAAAATCAAAAATTATAGATGAGAAATTAACAGTAGATATTGGGGGAGGCAATTTTGTCAAGAAGAATATTGATGAAACCAAGCAAATTCTTAATAAACAAATAGAGAAATTGGAAAATGTTAAAAAAGAACTTAACAACGCAATGGAAAACATGAGTGAAGAACTGGAAAAATTAATGAAAGAAGTTAATATTTCAGACTAAGAAACTTTAAAAAGTAATTTTGTTTTCCGTGAATATGCTAGAATCCTTAATCAGGCCAAAAGAGGCTGAACAAAAACCCTGGAAAATGTTTTTCATAGGACTTGTTTATGCATCATTATCTTTAATACTTGTAAACTGGTTTTTTTCTTCCGATCCTGTCCTGTCCAAGGCGTCCGGAATGATTGTGATTGCATTTTGCGTAATGTTTTCATTGCCGTTTATGTACAGAATAATTAAACTTGAAGAAAAAGAGGATGAAGAAATTGAAGGATTTTGGAGTGTCTGGAAAGTTCACAGCGACGCTATCTTTGCATTTATGTGGCTGTTCCTTGGATTTGTAATCGCTTTTTCATTTTGGAATATCATTTTACAAAATCCAGACCTTATGAATTTTCAAGTTGGAACTTACTGCCAGATAAATAGCCCTGGAAATGTAGAAGATTGTGTAAGCAAGTATTCCACTGGGTCTTTACTTAATCCGACTGGAGCAGCATCTGATAAAATATCAAGATTCATAGCTATTTTAGAAAACAATATTTATGTGATGATATTTACTTTGGTATTTTCTTTGATATTCGGGGCGGGAGCAATATTCGTTCTCGCGTGGAATGCATCAGTAATTTCCGCTGCAATAGGCATATTTACAAAATACAATATAAATGAGATTCCTCTTGGTATTTCAAGGTACATGATTCATGGTTTCCCTGAAGTAACTGCTTATTTTATAACTGCTTTGGCTGGGGGAGTTTTTGGAGTGGGTTTTATAAGGCATGGTTTTAGAGATAAAAGATTTTTAAGGGTCTTGGGAAATGTTTTCATGTTGCTTTTTATTGCATTATTAGTTCTCGTCGTGGCTGCATGGGTCGAAGTTTACATAACTCCTATTATATTTAATTAATCGAGAAATCTTTATATATGAAGTTTTTTTATGATTTTGAATGAAGTACGCTTGTAAAAATTGCAATTTCAGATTTGAAAAAGATGTTGACGTAGAAGTAATGAAGTGTCCTTATTGCAATAGATACGAGGCCTTCAGGGAACGAAGCGCTGAAGAATTATTGGAGGAAGAAGATTAAATAAATAAAAATTCAAAAGAATTTTCATAATGGAAGAACATAAAGAACTTGAAGAAAGAGAAAGGAAGATTTTTAATTATTTTAAAGAAAAAACCAATTGGGTAGTTTATCTGATTCTTGCAGGAATTCTTTATATTAATTTTTATATTAGAACTCTTAACATACCGGGACTTAAAGATGTAACAACTGGCGGCTGGACATTGGGCCCAGATTTGGATCCGTTTTTATTTTTAAGATGGACTAAAAATATTGTCGCCAATGGAAGCTTAATGGCTACAGATATGATGAGAAATGTCCCTTTAGGGTTTGACACGACGGGTGAGATGAAATTATTCCCATATATGATAGCTTGGTTGCATTATGCGCTTCAAGCTTTGGGTTTAAGCAATGATGTCACTTATTCTGCAATACTCTTTCCAGTATTCGCTGCGACTTTCACAGTAATCGCTTTTTTCTTATTCACAAGAAAGGTTTTTTACAAAGAAGATTCTAAAACAAGGGATATAATTGCATTGGTTGCGGCTGCTTTCCTTGTTGTTATGCCTGCATGGTTGCCTAGAAGCGTGGCAGGAATTCCTGAAAAAGAATCGCTTGCATTTGGCCTTATGTTTTTGGCTTTTTATTTTATTATTGGCGCGTTCATTGATAAAGGATTTGTAAAACGGCTTGCAAAAGGAATAGGCGCGGGAATATCAACAGCACTTATGGGATTGATATGGGGAGGAGTAATTTTTGTTTTTTATGTTATCGGGGCTTCATTTATAATCTATTTTTTCTATGGTAAAATAAAGAAAGAAGAAATTTATATATATGCTGCGTGGCTCGTGACTTCTTTTGCGCTTATGGCGCCTTTCTCAACAAGATACTCAATTAAAGTTTTATTACTATGGACTCCAACTTTATTTGCTCTTGGCGCGCTGATTTTAATTATTTTAAGCATGCTTGTAGCCAAAAACAAAACAATAAAAAAATTCTCTGATGAAAAGAAAATACCTTTGGAGATTTGCGCTTTCATAACTTCTTCAATAATTATTCTTATTCTTGGATTAATTATTTTAGGGCCTAGTTTTTATTTATCAAAAGTAAGCGAGATTGGGGGAAACCTTGTAAATCCTTCGTCAAACAGGTTTGAAATGACTGTTGCAGAAAACAAGCAACCATATTACGCGCCTGACTGGAAAAATAGCTTCGGCCCGGTTGTAGCAGGGATTCCAGTTTATTTCTGGTTATTTATGCTTGGAGCTGTCTTATTATTTTATAATCTTGGGAAAGAAATATCTTCCAAAAAAAGGAATAAAATACTTACATTTTTGTTTTTTATATTTTTAATAACTTTTATTTTCAGCAGAACATCACAAAACAGCATTTTCAGCGGAGACAGTCAAATAAGTTTGATTGTTTATGCGGGAGGATTTTTACTTTTTGTAACAGGCCTGGTTTATTATTATATTAAAGATAAGAGAGAGGGCTTCGATTTTTCAAATGCTAATTTTGGATATATCCTTTACATTGTTTTGTTTATATTATCTATGATTGGAGCAAGAGGAGGAATAAGATTAATTATGTTCCTCGGAAATACGAGTCCTTTACTTGTTGCATTTTTGTTAGTAATAATTTCCAAGAAAGCTATTACAGATAAGGGAGAAAGTAAAATGTTTTTTGCCTTAATAGCGATCTTTTTAATTATCTCAGGATTATTTGCATTTTACTATGATTACAATGTTACAAAAAGCACTGCAGAAAGTTATGTTCCTGGAGGATACAATCAGCAATGGCAAAAAGCAATGGGATGGGTAAGAGAAAATACTACTGAAGAGGCTGTATTTGCGCACTGGTGGGATTATGGATACTGGGTTCAGACATTAGGAGAAAGAGCCACGGTTTTGGATGGAGGAAATAAAATAACTTACTGGAATCATCTATTAGGGAGGCATGTTTTGACGACGCCTGACAGGATAGATTCGTTAGAATTTATGTATTCCCATAATGTTACAAATTTACTAATTGATTCTTCAGATATTGGAAAATATACAGCGTTTTCGAGCATCGGCTCAAATGAAAATTATGACAGATACTCTTGGATACAAGACGTGCCCCTTAATGCGCAGCAATCTTACCAACAAGATAATCTAAGTTATTATGTTTATTCCGGGGGAATTTATTTAGATGATGATATTATATGGAATCAAAACGGCACACAAATACTTTTGCCTAAAAGGAAAGCAGCAGTAGGAGCGGTAATTGTTCCGTCGCCAAAAAAAGGAGAGTATCTTCAACCAACTGCAGTAGTTATTTACAATTCAAAACAGTATCAAATTCCATTGCAATATATATATGTGGAAAACAAATTAATTAATTTCGAAAGCGGCTTGCATGCAGGAATTTTTATTTATCCAAGTTTGGAGATAAACAGCAACGGGCAGGCAGGAATAAATAATATTGGAGCTTCATTATATTTAAGCAACAGAACAGTGGATTCGTCAATAGCACAGCTTTATTTATTTGGAAGAAGTCCGGAAGGATTTAAATTAGCTCATACTGAAGAAAGCCCTGTTGTAAAAAACATTAAGGATCAGCTCAACTTTGAAGGGGATTTTATTTATTACCAAGGATTACAAGGGCCAATAAAAATATGGGATATAAGTTATCCAAAAAATATTACCTATCATCCTGAATATTTGGAAACACAATTCCCTAATGACGCTCTTAAGAACGCAAAACCTGGAGAGTATTAATGGAACCCCTAATTATAATTCCAATTATCGCAAGTTTTCTATTAGTTCTTTTTTCAATGAATTTTTGGATAAGAAAAGAACATCAAATAGGATTAGTTGGTGAGGACTTACATAAAAAAGATAACAGGAAAGTAGCTAGCTCTGGAGGGATAATTATTGTTTTGGGATTTTTGTTTGGGGTCTTAATTTATATTGCCCTAGAAACATTTTATTTTAATTCATCTGAAAACCTTATTTCTATTCTCGCCCTGCTTGTTTCTATTTTGATAATAAGTATAACTGGATTAATCGATGACTTATTTAGCTGGAAAAAAAGGATTGCTAACGAAATTAAAGATGGCGGCGGCCTTTCAGCAAGATTAAGGGTGTTATTGGTTTTACTTGCGGCAGTTCCATTAATGGTAATCAATGCTGGAACATCGACGATAATGGGAATTAGCCTAGGGCTTTTATATCCTTTAATTTTAGTACCTGTAGGAATTATAGGTGCTTCGACAGCATTTAATATACTTGCAGGATATAACGGCTTAGAATCAAGTCAAGGAATAATAATCTTATCTGCTCTTTCAATTGTAACTTTCTTTACAGGAGCAAGATGGCTGAGTTTAATATCACTTATTATGATCGGATGTTTATTGGCCTTTTATTTTTTTAATAAAACTCCTGCAAAAATCTTCCCAGGGGATGTTATGACTTATTCTGTCGGGGCATTAATTGCAATAATTGCAATCTTGGGAAATGTAGAAAAGATAGCCATTTTCTTTTTTATTCCTTACATAATTGAAACTATTTTGAAAATCAGAGGAGGGTTAAAAAAACAGAGTTTTGCAAAACTCAACGATGATGGAGGGCTTGAAGTGCCTTATGAGAAATTTTATGGGTTGGAACATGTTGCAATTTATATCGCAAGCAAAATAAGAGGGAATAAGAAAGTACGTGAAATTGATGTCGTTTTCCTAATTAATGAATTCCAAATACTTATCATTTTAATTGGATTTTTTATATTTAGAGGAGGAATATTTTAGTTATCATGACTAAGATAAGTAAAGACCTTGTAAAAGGGAGTTTTATTCTTGTAGCATTTTTTGGATTGTTTAACTTGTTAAATTTTCTTTTTCAATTTGCAATGGCGAGAAAACTCTCTGTTGATGATTATGGAATCTTGGCGGCGCTAACTTCATTGATTTACATTTTTGTTATATTCGCCGAGACAACGCAGACAGCAATATCTGACTATGTAAGCAAAGAAAAAGATAAAGGCAAGGTTAAAGATATTCTCTTAAGATGGTTTTCCAAAGGAACTAAATTTGCACTAATTGTTTTTGTTTTTTATTCAATAATTGCAATACTCTTTTCAATTTATGCTAAGATAGAGTATCCTTTGCTCCTGCTTAACGGCCTTTTCATATTCAGTGTCTTTGTTATAGGAATAACGCGCGGAGCCCTTCAAGGCGAAAAGAAATTCTTCTCATTAGGGGCTAATATGGTAGCAGAAGCAACAATAAAGTTAAGCTTCGCGATATTTTTCGTGCTTCTTGGGTTTAAAGTTTATGGGGCGGTCTTAGGCGTTCTGCTCGGGGCATTCAGTGGATTTTTATTGTCATTTATCCCATTGCAAGATGTTTTCAAGTCAGAAAGAAAGAAAGAGTATGAAGCAAATCATAAAAATTATTTGAAACCCGCTTTTCTAATTACTAGCATCGTCTTTTTAATGTATACTTTAGATGTTTTGATTGCAAAAATCTTCCTTGATGAATTTTCAGCAGGAGCTTACGCAATAGCAGCAACAATAGCCAAAACAATTTTCTTCGGAACTTTACCAGTAAGTAAGGCCATGTTCCCTTTGAGCAGCTCTGAAGAATCAAAAAAAGAAAGCAACAAGATATTATTTAGCTCAATTGGGGTTATTCTTGTTCTTGTATTAATTGCGCTTTCTCTTTTTTATTTAATTCCGGATCTTATTATAAGAATATTTTCAGGCAAGATAATTAACCAATCAGTATCTGTTTTGTTTTATATTGGAATTGGAATTGGGTTAGTTTCTCTGTCAAATTTGATTCTTTTATATAAATTATCAAGAGGAATAACAAAAGGTTATGGATTATTGGCTATATTTCCTTTGATTGAAATAATATTATTAATTGTATTCTCTGGGGGGATAGTCACATTTGCGCGAACTTTTGCAATTGTAAATGCAATATTCTTTATTGGCTCAATATTCCTTCCATATCGTAAAGTGTAGAAAACTCTCCTTGTGTTTTTAACCATCTCAAATATTTCTCAAACTTAGTTACCATCCTTTTATCGTCGCAGAATCTTATATACCAAGGGATATTAAATTTAGATAAATCAGCAAATTCCCAAGGGTGAAAATAAAGATGAAGATATTTGTCACAAACAAGATTTATCTTTGATAAAAACTTGAAGAAAAACAAAGGAAGGATTTTAAAGTCAAGCCAAAATATTGGGAACCTTATAATAGGCGTTACAGATGTTGGAATAATTAACAAGTTATCCTTATAATGTGGGAAACGTTTCTTAGAAAGATTGTTATATCTGCCAGGAATGAAAGTTGGATTTAGTGAAGAATCATAAGTGTATCCTGCTTTTATTATCTCTTTAAGATTTATTTTCCTTAAGCGAGGCATTCTAAAACCTCTAACTTCTTTTCCAATAATCTTTTCAAGAATAACTTTGGACTTCTTCAAATCACCGACAGCAAATGAAGAATGTGAAACACTATGAGAAGCAATTTCATTATTCTTTGAAAGTTCTTTTATCATTTCTTGGTATTTCATAGCAAAATTAGCTGTCACAAAGAAAGTAGCTCTTGCATTATATTTGTCCAATAATTTCAACAATTTACCCAACCCATTTAACGACACGTTATACATTTCATCTTCAGAGATATTATAGCCATATTCTTTTGGCAAGTCAAATTCTTCCAAATCAAAAGTCAAGAAAATCCTATTTTTCATATTTCTTAGCCAATTCAGAATATTTAATTTTTAGCAAACTGAAAAACATTACAATTGAATCCTTCATTATATTTACCGTAGATGAATTGTATGTCTCTGGACGTGAAACAATAATTGGCATTTCTTTTATTTTAAAATTGTATTTTAAAGACAGGAAAATTAATTCTGTGTCAAATGCAAATCTCTTTATCTTTTGTTGCGCAAAGAGTTTTCTTGCTGCAGAACTTCTAAATCCTTTTATTCCGGCTTGAGTATCAAGATAAGGATGATTCAATAAAATTCGCGATATTTTATTATAAATTATCCCTGGAATTTGGCGATTTAATTTAATCCTTTTTTTATTTTCCTTTTCAGCTAGATTTCGCGAACCTAGAACAACATCATACTCTTTAAGAGATTCAACAAGTTCATGCAAATAATCTAAAGAGTAAGCCAAATCACTGTCCATAAAACATATGTAATTTCCTTTAGAGGCCAACACTCCTTTTTTTATAGCATATCCTTTTCCTTTGTTTTTAGAGTAAGATATAAGTTTTATATTCCTTGTTTTGGGGAAGATTAAATGGCTGTGTAAGATTCTTAAAGAATTGTCTGTAGAACCATCGTTGACGAAGATAAATTCAAAATTAGGAAACTTTTTGGAGAATTTTTTTACTTCTTCGATTGTACCTATTAAAGTCCGGCTTCCGTTGTACACTGGCAAAATAACTGAAACTACCATGTATTTTCAGAGAAATTAAGGATTTTAAAGATATAGCATGCCAGAGAAAACTATAAAAGTCAAGCCCTAAGATTAATTAAATGACACAAAAAAATCCTTTGGTTGAAGTCATAATTTTGACACATAATAACAAGAAAATATTGAATGATTGCTTGAATTCATTGAAGAAAACACAGTATAAAAATATGAAAGTAACTGTTGTGGACCAAGATTCCAGTGACGGAACTGCCGAACTAATTAAGAAAAATTACCCTAAGTTTAATGTTTTTAGAAACGAGGTAAATGAAAGTTTTTCCGCGGCAAACAATAAAATCCTTAAAAGTTCCAAAGCAAAATACTGCATCTTATTAAATGACGACACAACACAAGAACCAAATTGGATTAATGAACTCGTCAAAGTTGCGGAAGGAGATGAAAAGATTGCCGCATTGCAACCAAAGATTTTAAGCATGAAAAATAAAAAGATGTTTGAGCATGCTGGAGCTGGGGGAGGATTTATTGATGTTTTTGGATATGAATTTTGTAGGGGAAGAATTTTTTCAGAAATTGAAGAAGATAAAGGACAGTATGATGATATAAAAGAAGTTTTTTGGGTCTGCGGCGTTGCATTATTTATAAGAAGAAAAGTTCTGGAAGAAGTTGGATATTTGGATGAAGATTTTGGATCTTATTTCGAAGAAACTGACTTAAGCTGGAGAATAAATTCAGCCAAATACTTGCAAAAATACATTCCAAGATCAGTTGTCTATCATGTTGGAAGCGCAACATGGGGAAACAAGAAAAATTCAGCAAAAAAAGAGTATCTTCTTCATAGAAACAGCTGGTTTGTTTTGGGGAAGAATTATTCCAGAAGAAACTGGTTTTGGATTCTACCTTCAAAATTCTTATTAGAAATGATAACAATTTTTGCTTTTCTCTTTACAAATCCAAAAAAGTCATATGCTTCATTAAAAGGTTTTATTTGGTTTATATTAAATATAGGTAAAATAAATAAGGGGAATAAGAGAACTGAAAGCCTTAAAAAAATAAGTGATAGAGAATTAATTAAAAAGATGGTGAAAACAAGTGTTGCACTTCAGTATTTCATCTCGGGCAAGAAATATTTTAAAGAATATGAGAAATTTTTATAAATCACTATTTTTTAAATTGATAAATAATTACTGATGTCTGTGTTTTTTGTGTGTCAAAGAACGTTGCGTAAACTGGATTTAAATCGTTTTGAATTTTTGGAAGGTAGTTTTTAATATAATCATTATGCCAATTGTATGCCGACCAAAATAAATAATCGGCTTCGGGAACGTAGCCGGATGGAATTGACGTTGGGGGGTAATCAACAGGGATTAAATTTGGAGCGTAATAAATAATGTAAGGGGAAGACGTTTCTCCAATAATTCGCGAGCCATTTGGCAAATTAGTGTTCATCCATAAAGACACTTGTTTTATATCATAGTATGACTGGGCCTTATCTTTTATTATCGCGTCCCCATAAGTATAATTATAATAAGCACCGGCCAAAAGCAAAACAGAGACGACTAAAATTGCAGATATTTTGTAATTTTTCTGCAAGAACGACGCTATTTTTTCTATTGCTATTGCAGGGAAAACAACTAATGAAAGAACCGCTATAAACAAATACCTGTCTTCGGCTGCCTTTATTAAAAAGATAAAAAATGCCAAAGTAAATATTAATAACAAAGATAAAAATAAGTCGGATTTTAACATTTTATTTTTATTTATTAAGTCATAGCCAACAAATAATCTTAATAGCACAATTAAAATGCCTGCAATAAATAAAATTAAGAAAGGCCATTGGAGTATATGTGGCAAAAATCCTAAAGTGTAATATGCAAAGGAGGTCTTCTCACCAGCACTCTGGGCATAATTCAATGCAGCAGGAAATAAACTCCCAGATGTAATAAAATTATATGCAAATAAGATTACTATAGGAATCATACCAATAATACCCCCAATCCAAAAGGTCTTCTTTTTTAAGAAAGATAATTTCTGCGTGAATAATAAAAAGGCAATATAAACAAATCCTATCAATCCAACAGGATATCTTATTAAAATTGCAATTGATAAGAAAAATATTGAAAGAGCAAATGGCTTTAACTTTAATTCTTCTCCTGCCTTAAAAAAGAAATAAATGCTTAGAAGAGCGAAGAAAGGTGCAGGAACGTCAGTCAACATTCTCATTGAATAGAATATGTGAAGCCATGAGACAGCCAGAACAGCTGAAGCGATTAAAGCAATTTTCTTGTTGTACATTTTCTCACCGATGAGATAAACCATTAAGATAGAAAAAAATGAAGGTAAAAATTCAAGGACAAATTTTGATGCCGGCTCTTCAAATCCAATTTTCATTAAGACAGCCCATATAAATGGGACTATAGGGGGCCTTATCATTATTTCTCCGACGAGAATTGGCATTTGGCTGTAAGCAAACCCGGAAAGGATATTTTTTGCAAGAGTCCCGTAAATTAATTCATCCCACCACAACGCTTGGTCTTTTGTAATAGTGAAATAATAAAGACGAACTAAAAATGCAAAAACAAGCACGACTACTAAACCAAGATTATATTTATCACTTAACCAATTATAAATTTTTGATTCTCTTTTTTCCAAATTCTCTTCAGCTTCCATAGAAATTCATGTTTGTGAGGTTTTTAACTTTTACTTCAAAGTAGATTGCCTTGGAGTTGAAAGCTCATGCGGCCTATCATTTTCAGAAGTTGAATAAAGAACATTATCATACAAATGATGGCGAGTGGCATCTGCCAGAACATTAGGCAAATATCCTTTTCTTCGACCATATTCCAAAAATCTTTTAGCTGCTAAGTCCCCTTTTGGAAGAGAACCAAAATAAGGAGCTAAATTTCCTATAATTGTTCTTTCTTGCTCACTATTTGAAATAGTCCCATTTAAAGAATTAATATAATCTATTTGTGTTAACATCTCGTTAGCAGCATTATTATTAGGGAGATTTCTTAAGTGAGCAAGAGTCATTTCGCTTAATTTCTCGTTGGTAAATGTTGGTTGGTTCAAATAGCTACGCGCTAAAACATGCCCTTCAGGAATAAGAGCAAAAAGATTAAATTTTCTACGCAGTTCTGCATTTTGGTCCCTGTATCTTTCTAATTCATCTTGAGGAAGCCATATAGAAGGATCATCTTTCATAAGTTTAGCTCTTCTTGGGCCCATCCACTCTTTCATAAATCGCAAAACAGATATGTCGAAAAAGCTGTCTTTAATATCACTATTATCACTTTTATAAAAACCGAATTCTTCACAGATATTATAAATTTTTGTTCCAAGGTAAGGAACGAGAGTAGACGCCCATGCCATTGTTGGACCTCCAGTAACCCTTCTTAGACGAACGTTGTACTCTAACATTTCTAAATCCGCGTCGATATTCATTGAAGTAATGTTTGAAGTTATCCCCCAAGGCAATCCTGTTATTTGCTCTGTTCTAACTTTGAATCCTAATTTCATTAATTTTTCCATTCCATCAAAGACCACTTCGTCGTCCATATGCCTATCAAGAATTTTTTTTCTCATTTCAGGATCTGCTGCTTCTATTGCATGAGTCGCACCTGAGGCCCCAGCTTTCTTAATTAAATCCAAACGTTTATCGCTTTTTGTCATTTCCCATCTCATTTGATAATGAAAAGGAATTCCAACTTGTTCAGGCCAAGTTTCTGAGAATTGATCTAAAAATCCTCCAACTTTATCATCAAACCCAAAAACATCGTCTTGGAAATATATTGTTTCTGCTGGCCATCTTTCAATAATTTCCATGCCTTCTCTTAAAATACTATCTAAATTTCTTATGTTTTGTGGGAATAATCTTTCACCCATCCCTTGTTTTATAAATGCTGCAGCTATTTTTGGAGAGATTTTTAATTCTTTCAAAGTACTACTATTATAACAATAAGTGCAACCATAAGGACAACCAGTCATTGTTATCATACTTTTTATTTTGCTTTTTGCATGTTCTGGATAGTCCAAATAAAATGTCTCTCTGTCCGGATGAGGAAAATCAGATAATTCTGTAAGAGGCATTATCCCTCTCTCCGCTTTTCCATTAAGAATCTGCCTAAAGGCGCTAAAGCCCTCACTCATTACAACAAAATCCGCAGAACTTAAAGATTCCTCAGGAAAATAAGTTGGATGATATCCACCGACGGCAGTTTGTATATTTGGAAAATCTTTTTTTAGTCGTCTAAAGGCCTCATGCAATTGCAGATGATTTCCAGTATAAACAGTGAAGCCAACCACATCTGGCTTAAAGTCCTTAACTAATTCAAAAAATGGTTCGTAATTATGATCTTTAACTAAATGAAACTTTCTGTCCCAACCTTCATCACGAGCTAGACCTGCAAGATGAATTAAACCTAACGGTTCAATTGCTGAATAAGCTGCTCCTAAAAGTACTCTTTTCTTTGCCATCTTTTGTAACTTAAATTATGATATAAAGTTTATAATATTTTGAAAAATAAACAATAGTTAATCTATCTTAACTTCCAAAGCTCTTAAATCAATTTGCAGTTTTGTGAAAGTTTCATATAAAAGGCCATTAATTCCCATTTCACAAGCTCTTTTAGTGTTGTCAAGAGAATCATCAATAAAAATTGTTTCTCTTGGTTTTGAATCGAGTTCATCCAACATTCTTCCAAAGAATTGATATTGCGGCTTTGCCATTCCCATCTCTATAGAAACAAAATTATAATCAAACAATTCAAAATAACCTTTTCTTGAGCTTAATTTGTAAATTTCTTTTTCGGTATTTGTTGCAGCTGCAACTTTATAATCATTGGTCCTTAATCTTTCTATTAATTCAAGAATATTAGGATCCATTTTTAAAGAAGTTTTATCATAAAGTTCTAAATGCTTTGCAACAACATCTTCAGGACTAATCCCAGTTACAGCAAGCCTTGCTAAAGATATTTCATAATAGTCCTTTAAAGAAAGCTCCCCACGATGAACTCTTTGAGATAAATCCCCAGTTCTGGAAGTTAATTCATGACTGGTTGTTCTTAAAAACTCTGCAACACCTGAATTGATTATTCCTCTTGCTTCCGGAACAAGAACGCCACCCAAATCAACTATAAGGTTTTTTATCATAATTTCATTCGTAAAAAAGATTTTATAAACATTTGTCTTATAAAAAATATATTAAACTATAGCCTTTTTGCCAACACTAACAAGCCCTGTCAAATTTGAAGAAGATTGTAATTTCTCACCAAGATTATTCATCATTCTTATTCCAAATTTATCACAGATTTCCTTTTCAGGAACATCCTCATCTGTTATTCTATCCCCACCATTTGCAAATATATCTGGTTTAACTAACTCTAAGGTTTTTCTTACCGTCCTATCCATATCTATTGAAAGTACTACTTCGTCTACAAACTTTAACGATTTTATTATTTCTACTCTTTCTTTTTCAGACATAAAGGATCTTCCTTTTTTTAGTTTAGCTTGAAAATCGTTATTAACAATTACAATCAAGTAATCTCCTAATTTTCTAGCTCTTTTCATAAGATCAATATGCCCTATATGTACTGGATCAAAATATCCTGAAATAGCTACTTTTGTCATCTTAAGAATAAAAAATTATACTATAAAAGAGTTTCTAATTCAATTTCTTTTTTTGTTAGGAAATATCTTTTTAAGCCATTTACACAATCCTCATATGAAAATCTGTTAAATTCATTTTCATTTCCTGCTATAATATTCCCTGAAAACTCTGAACTACTCCAACTTTTATCAAAATAATCTCTACCTATGGAAACTAAAAAACCATGACGTCCTCCAGACAGATCATGGGGGACTTTTCCATTTATATATTTGTTTCCATATTTTTCCCCAAGTTTTTGGAGAAAATTTAACAATTTATCTGTATCTTTTTTATTAAATATCAAATGCGCAAACGGGAAATCAGGCATATAACTAACAGTAGGATCATTTAATGTTGGGCAGACTTCTGCGGCATTAAATCCGTAGCTCTCATTAGTAATCTCGAATCCTTTTTTAAAATTCGTAAGGTGCCAGTGATCATGAAGAGGAATAGTTGCGCCCAAACCCGGCTGATTATGACATAACTCTAAACCAGTTTCGTCGGAAAAGGGCAATAGCCTTTCTAAATCTTTTTTTAAATTAGAAAGGTCGCTTGTAGAGTAAGATACTCTTTCTGGAGAGGGTACAGCTAATGAAAAACCAGGAAATATGGGGTATTTATTTATTATAACTATCATATCTCCAAGATTAGTTCCGTTGGATAGATTTAATCTTACATCCTCATTAGCTTTTTCAACATCGCGACACAGTTTACAATAATTCCCATTTATATCTGAAGGTCTGTTAAAGCGTTTTTCATTTAAAATAACTCCAAATTTATAACTTGAATCTTTACTTCTTACAATTTTTACTTTTATATCTGAAGGAGTAATTACTCCTAAAAGCGCGGCGGCTTGGGCCCATCTTTCTAATATTGATTGATTTAAATCTAAGCAATTTTTATTCATAAAATTGTCTCCAGATTTTTAAGACCCCTATAAACCTCATCAATAGGAACTGCTGATTGCGCTTCTGGAACATTCTGCCTATTAAATATATATTTATCAATTAAAGGGCTGATAATTTTTTTCATTCTGCCGTAATCATAAATTTCGTTTGGAGGGGTACAATTAAAAATTGTTACAAGTTTCTTCTTTAATCCAAGAGCTAAATGCATTCCTAAAGTATCCCCACAAACAATTAATTCACAGCCGTTGATATCATCAATATGTTCTTTTATAGTTAGTTTCATTCCCAATGAGATTACTTCATAACCATCTGTTTGGAGTTTTTCTTTTAATTCGGGATATCCGGCCCAATATTTATTTGGCCATTTGCTTTCTGTAACATCAATTAATCCAATGGTTCCACGAACTTGTTCTTCCGACAATGGATTAATTCCAAGATTATATTCTTGTCCGGACCACATGCGGCCAAGCATTTCAATCCATATTTGAGGAACTGACTTTTTATTTTGTGATTTAATTTTATCCGCTTCGTCTTTTGAAAACCGCCTACTTATGAAAGACATATCAAGCCAGTAATCGCATTCTGAAGTGTAATCAACTTTGTCATTGCCGTCGAGAAAATGACCTATAAGTTTTCTTGTTTTTATTTCCTTAAGAAATTCAAGTGGCGCGCGCTCTTCATCCAAACTTAAAATTAAATCAAATTCATTTTGTTTCAATAATTCCTTATCATATTCATTTTCAAAAATGTAGACCTGCTTTATCTTTTTAGAGTTTAAAATGTCCTTGGCGGCTTTGCTTGTTAACCAATGAACCTCACCTTCCAGTTCTGAAAGAAGAACTGTCGTTCGGACGACGTCCCCCAAGGCCCCTAATTTTGAAATTAATGTTTTCATTTTGTGCTTTTAGGTGTTTTCCATGCATCAGTATGAAATTTCTTTGCAAATTTAACATGATAGAATGAAAGTCCCCATATGTAAAGTTTTACAGGAAATAAAATGAAAGTCCATATAATTTCTTGGAAATTTTTTGGGTAAAGGAAAGCACGGTAAGATTCAAATAATTCATTTTTGAAGGTCTTTGTTTTTGGATAATCTTTTAAATTAATATATTTAGACATTTGTGTGTGTGCTTTTGTTGTTCTTTTTTTCTGATCAATAAAATCGTGAAGATTCTTTGGGTAGGAAACGTAAACAATTGCCTTTGGAGCATATCCAATCTTGTAACCCTTTTTCATAAAATAAAAAGGCACTATTGCATCTTCAGGAACATCTAAAGGAAAGTTTTTTACAACGTGATTTCTGAAAGCCCATAAATATCCAGAACATTCTAAGAACTGTCCTTTCTTGAAACGTTTCAAACGAGCTTGGTGCGCTCCAGCATCACATAAAAGATGAGACCAATAACCCAACATTGTCTTACGCGAATCACTAGAGACAACACGCCCAGACGCACATCCGATTTTGGGATCATTAAATAAATCAACCAAATATTTTATGGAATTTTCTTTTACAAAAATATCTCCATCGGAAAGAACTAAAATATCTCCTTTGACTTTGCTAAATAATAAATTAAGAGCAAACATTTTCCCTTTTCCAGGATCTTGGAAGGTCTTTATTATTTTATTTTTCTTAGCATAACTTTTGGCAACATCCAAAGTTTCTTTATCAGGAGCAGAGACAATTATTTCATATTTTTCCTTTAGATCTTGATTTAGGAAGCCCTCAATTGCTTTTCCGATTGTTTTTGGCTCTTTAAATGAGGTTATTATAACGGATATCATTTATTTATGGTCTAATAAGCTTTTATAAAGATTTAGTGTCCTCTTAGAAATTATATCCCAATTGTATTTCTTTGATTTTTCAATATTATTCTTAGAGATCTTTTTTCTTAAGTTTGTATTCTCAAGAAGTTCAATTATTCTTTTCTTGTACTTTTCATTTTCTCCGTAATCAATCAAAAACCCGTTTTCTGGTTCTGACATTTCGTAAGGGACGCCATTTACTGGAGAGGCAACTATAGGAAGACCGGAAGCCATTGCTTCAAATAAAGTTAAAGGCAAACCTTCCCTATATGAAGGAAGAACAAAAACGTCGGCGGATTGGTACATGCTTGCAATTTCTTTCCTGTCACGCGTTTCGTTCATTAAGATAATTCTTTTCTCTTTTCCGATTAATTTTTTCACGGTCTCACGCATTCCTTCGTCTGGGCCACGAATTACAAAAGTTACATCTTTCTTATCCTTTAATATCAATTTTGCTATTTCAACAAATTTGTCTGGGCCTTTTGTAACGTTCAACCTGCCAAAATAAAGGACTAATCTTCCATTAATTTTGTTTTTTCTTTTGAAATTGTTTGGACTTATTTTATTGAAAAAGATTTCTGCCATTCCATTAGGGATTACTTCTATTTTTTCTTTAGAACCGCCATACTTCTTTATGAAATCAATTTCCCAGGGGGTTATTGCAATTATTTTGTTTGTTAATTTTAAAGCAAGTCGTGAAAATATATTATAACTTATTAAGATTCCGAGACGGCCTGTAAAGGAACGATAAGCATCAGACCAAGGACAATGAGTTGTATGAACATGAGGAATCTTTTTTATTTTAGCGGCAAATGCAGCCAAAACGAAATGAACATGGCCAAAAACATGTGAATGAATTATGTCAAAGTCATTTTTTAAAAGTTTATTAAAAACTGAAGGGAAAATAACAGCAAAATTTGCAATTTGAAGAAGATATTTGCAACGATGCACGTAAACGCCTTCAATAATTTCCTCAAGTACTGGAATATGGCCTTTTTTGTCCCAGTCGGACGTGAAGACGTGAACTTCATGGCCTTCTTTAACTTGCCTCTCGGCTAATTCGCGAACAACTTGACCTACTCCCCCAATTGTCGGAAAATACTCTGACGAAACGTGGGCGATTTTCATTTAATTAAGGGAAAATGGAAGTTTATATAGATTATTTTAGTAAAGATAAATAACTTTTTATCATCTTTTTTTCGTCAAAATTCTTTAGGGCTGCCTTTCTTGAATTATTCCCAAAGGTCTTATTATTTATGAGTTTATTCACAATTTCCAAATTAATTTCAGACGTAACGACCCCGCAATTATTTTCTTCTACAAAATCAGAAAGGCCCATTAAATCCTCGCATATAATTGCGCAACCGGACGCCATTGCTTCAACTGCGCTTAAAGGCATATCGGGACGATCAGAATAAAGTAACGGCATAATCTTTCCTTGGGATGCAACTTTTGAAAGTTCTTTTTCAGACAAAGGCCTTGAAATTACTTTTACATTCTTAAGTTTTAATTTTAATATTTCTTCTGAAGATTTTTCGCTTCGACTGACAATTACTGCACTGAACTTTTTATTTTGCTTTAGGAAGGCCAAAATCTTATCTATTCCCCTCAAATTAAAGTCCTTTGGATTGTATGGTACACTAAGAATTACAAAATCGACATTTTTGTTTTTTGATGGCTTGAAAAGATCCAAATCAACTCCAGGATAAATTAGTTTTATTTTACTTGCCTCAAATTTAACTTCCATAAATTCTTTCATTTTTTCACTTTGGCAGATTATTATATCACAGTGTTTTAATGAAGAATAATTTTTATCATAGCCAGATATTATTGTAAAATATATTTTAAATTTCAATAACTTTAGATAGTTTAGAATAAAATCATGGTAAAAATTATTTACTGTCCAAAACATAAGGATTTTATCATAGCCCTTAAGACGAAAGTAAATAAAATAAAAAGGCAGTAAAATTGACTGGATAATAAGGCGGAAAAATCTTATTGAAGTTACTCTTGGAACAACACTTACTTCAGAGTCATCAATTGGCTTAACATTTTGTATTGAAAGAACTTTAGAATCGGGAAGATTCTTTGATAATTTTCTTACTGTTTTTGAAGCCAATTCTGTTGGGGAGTTATGCAAATCGGTGCCGAAAAATAACACTTTATTCATTACTTTCCTAAAAATCTTAGTTATTAAAACCTTATGGGATAAGCTTAAAAAAGTTGCCAAGCAACTTATTTTATGGAAAACTCTCTTGAAAGATTATTTAGTAATTTTAATAAAAACAAAATTGATTTTTGCATTTTAAGAAAATATCAGGAATTGCCAAAGAAGACAATAGGAGATGTCGACATTCTTATCAATAAAGAAGATTTTACAGAGGCCTTAAAAATTGTAAACAAAGAAGATTTTGTTTTTTATCCTTATACCGAACCGCATTATTTCTTCTTTAAACATGATATTGAACTTGGATTGATTACTCTTGATATAACAAAAGGGAAGATGCTGTCAAAAGAGAAATTAAGGAATTTTTACATCCCAAAAGATGGACAAGACATAAGAATAAAGAAAGGAATATTACAAAAGTTAAGAACAAATTTAAGACGAAAGCTACATTATTTGTTTAACGGGAAGTTAATTTGTTTTATAGGACCTGATGGAAGTGGAAAAAGTACTTATGCGCGAAAAGTTTTACATGAATTAGAAAGTTACCCTTTGAAAAAGGAACTTATTTATTTTGGAACAAGAAGTAATAGTAAAATTATTCGCGTATTTGATTTAATATATAAAATCTGTAAAGTTTACTTAAATAAATTCTTAGGTAGAATAACTTTAACTGACAGGTATATCTATTTAACATTTAGAAAAAGACCATTCTTAAATAATTTAATAAGAATTTTGGTGCCAAAACCTAACAAAATTTATCTGCTTGAAGCAAAACCAGAAACAATAAGAAAAAGAAAAAAGGAATTAAGTGTTGAAGAGATAAAAGAATTATATGAACACTATTCCAAGATTAATAGAGTTATTAAGGTAAATAATGAAGACAAATTAGACAAGAATATTAATGGAATAGTTAATGAAATACTATTGCTATATAATAAAGAATAAAAAGTTTAATTTTAAAAGAATATCATGCTGCTGTAGTTTAATTAAAACACTTGCTTAGTTTGCAAGAGATGTTGGTGAAAACCCTTCCGGTGGCTCCAATACAAACATTAAAATCCAAATGAAAGATATAAACGCAACGATAATAATAACTTTGAAAGGTAAGAGTGAGGATGAACTTTACAAAGCAGTCGAATATTCTAGAAGAAAGAATATACAAAAAGCGATAAGAAGTGGGATAACTTACGAGCAAAAGCACAATACAGAAATTCTAAAGAAATGTTACGAGATAAATTCCAAAGTTTTGATTGAAGGTGGAACGCACCCTAAGAAATATGAGGAGTGGTTGAAATTTATTGAGCCGGACAAAAATCCTTTTTTTGTCGTTAAATTTAAAGATAAAATTATAGGATGCTTTGCCATAAAAGAGATAACGCGCAAGTTTTACGGAGAGGATTCTGATGAAAGGGGAATAAGGCCGACAATTTTTGCAAATGAAAAAGAATACAACGATTACAGGCCAAATGATTTAATGTATTGGGCAACGATACTTTATGGATTGAAGAATAATTACAATTTTGTTGATCTTGGTGGATGGCAAATAAACCCTCGCGGACATCTTGTTGGAGTAAACAGCTTCAAGGAAAAATGGGGTGGAGAAGTTTTTTATTATTATTCTGACTATCCAATTTTAAGAGCATTAGGGAGAAAATTAATAAGAAAATCAAATTTGTTATGGAAGTTGAATGCTAAAGTTAAGAAGAAAGTTAATTAAGATTTCTTATATGTGAGTGAATGTTAGAAACTACTTCTTGTGCACTTATTTCATTCATGCATCTTGAAACTTCAGAGAGTGAATAGTCATGATATAAACATGCGGATTTGTCTTTTCCTCCAGCCAAATAAAAAGGCATGCCTCCAAATCTTCTTTGCGCATCTTCAGTAGTTGAATAACCAACCGCTCCGCAAACAATTTCTAAAGGACAAACCCCTAAACGATTAGTATGAGTAATAAAACGATTACCATCATAAATTGTGACCTTTGGATGAGTTGCACCAAGAAGCCATAAGATCTTATTTTTATTTGAATTAACTCTTTCTATTTGGTAGTCGGGTGTTCCTTGTAGGGCTGCATTAGCTAAATGTGTTGTACCCGTATCAGCACCAGCAATTTCATCTACAGCATAAAGTATAGAGGCTGTTTCTCTTAAAGGAGTTTTATCTGAAAGATAAACTGCAGGGAAATCTTTTACATCTGCAAATGGTAAAAACAAAGGTGTAGCAAATTCAGAGACCCCTTTCACAATTCCTTCAATTGTCTTTCTTGGTAAATTCCTATTTTTTGTTGTTGCAAATAAAGGCAATGCAACTACAGGTTTATCAGGAGAAATTGATTTTAGATAATCTCTTGCTTTAACAATTTCATTTTCTGTTAAAGAGATTTTAACATCATCTCTGGAGGAACATTTAATTGGCAGATGATAATCAAAATGAAGGGTGTAACTCATCCATTCACTAAGAGCAGCCATTTCAGATTTTTCTTTTTTTGAAAATTCCCTATGTAATGGTTTAGATTCTGGATGAAAATTCCAGTATTTAGAAGTATCAAAGACCTTAATAGAACCTGCGCCATTTAAATCATCATGATTAATTAATTCAATATTAAGATTATCAAGTAAAGAAAACATGAATGGTTTTGCTGCAATTACAGGTTCCATATCAATCTCTCTTAAACGAGGGACTAAAGAAGTCATTAATACAGTATCTCCTAATGCGCCCGTTGACTTTAATATTACTCTTTCCATAAAAAAGAATAAAAATATTATTATATAAATATTTATATGCAAAAAGTTAAAAATGGGAAACATTAAATAAGTAAATGAAACCAAAGAAGATATTAGTAATAAAGAACGACCATATAGGAGATATGATTCTTACAACAGGAGTTTTTAGAGAGTTAAAGAAAGAATATCCCAAAGCTAAGATAACTGTTGTAGCTTCTAATGCAAATAAAATAATGGTTGAAAACAATCCGTATGTTGATGAAGTAATAGTCTCTGACCATGGCAAAAAGTTTCTCAATAACTGGAAGAAATATCCTGAACTAAAAAAGAAAATAAAAGACGAGAAATTTGATATTGCTATTGACTTGCGGGGGGACTTTTTGAACATATTTTTCTTAATGTATTTAACTGGAATAAAAAAAAGAATTGGATTCTATAAAAGCAACTGGTCAAAGATGCTCTTGAATTTTGGGAAAAAAAGGGATATAGAAAAACATGAAATAAAAAATATGTTTGATATTGTGAATGAAGGGCTTGGGATAAAAAGGAAGAACATAAAACCAGAAATTTTCGTCAGTGAGAAAGACAAAAAAGAATTGGCGGATTATATTGAAAAGAATAAGTTAGATAAATTTGTATGTGTCTGCCCTGATGCAAGCCATCCACTTCGGCTTTTGCCTTTGGAAGAATTTGACAAAATTATAAAATATATAAAAGAAAATTATCCACAATACAAAATATTAGTAATTGGAGTAAGTGACAGAGTTGACAAGCTTGTGCAAGACAATCCAGGAACAATATCATTAAAATTTGCAAATCTTAAAATGCTTTATTTGTTATTCCAAAAGAGTGCAGTTGTATTCAGTTTAGACACTGGGACTACACCATTGTCATGGGCGGGAAATTCTAATTTAATAAATATCTTGCTAAAATTTAGTGTTTCTTATAGAGAGCATTTAAAACCATTGGGCAAAAATGCGATTGTTGTCTGGGAAAAAGACGAACCGCTTAAAGCAGAAGACATAATTAAAGAATTGCCAAGATTTTTGCAAAAGTAATATCACAGAAAACTTAATAAATAGCTTCTATAAACCTCTTTTATGGAAATGCCTTTATCAGAGCTAATTGACAAGTTAAGTATTGTAAAACTTAAAATAGAAAGAGTAGGCGAACCACAATTGCAAAAAGAGTATGAAGCATATTTAAAAGCAATTGAAGAATTTGAAAAAAAAGGAGTAATAATAAAAAAGATTTGGGTGGAAGAATTGTATAGTATAAACAAGCAATGTTGGGATTTAGAGTGGGATGCACGAAAGATAACAGCTTCGGCAAACATATGGGAAGAAGCAGAAAAATTTGGCTTGGCAGAACTTGGAAGAAGGGCCTTAATAATAGGGGACTTAATGAAAAAAAGAGCGGATGTTAAAAGTGAAATTGCACGCGAAAGTAAAATTGGTTTTGAAGATAAAAAAATAAATCACGTTGGAAATTAAAATTAACTAAATTTCTTTTGTTTTTATTTCTCCGTGCTCAAAATAAACTACTTCTGGATAAGGTAAAGGGAAGATAAATCTTCCTCCTTGAATTAAAAATTCTTTTTCACGTTCAATAAATCCTGATTTGAAATGCCAAGGTAAAACAAGATAATAATGGGGATGGGCTTTTCGCGAGTCCTCCTCTGAAATTATAGGTATATCAGTTCCGGGAGTTTTTTTACCCCATTTAAACTCATTTCTTTCTGCTGCTGCCTCACAAATGTTTTTATCAATTCCTAGATATTGAATTAAGACATTTCCTTTGGTTGAAGCGCCGTATAAATGAATTTTCTTATGATTAAGTTTTTCTGTTATCAAGAAATCTTTTAATTTTATTTTTATAACTTCTACACGTTTTACAAATTCTGAATATGGCTTACGGGTATGAAGTTCTAGACCTTTTTCATAATCCCTTACTTTTTGCACGTTAGTATTAACAGCCCTATTGTTTGAATTATGACAAATATAAAGACGAAAACTTCCCCCATTGACATCATTAAAGGCAATATCAAAAACCTTTAATCCAACTTTAGAAAGCATCCATTCAATTTGCTTTAAAGCATAATATTCTAAATGTTCTTGACAAATTGTATCAAAAGAATTTATTTCAAGCATTTGAGGCATATAACTTTGTTCAGAAATCCAAATTCCATCTTGGTGTAAAACTTCCTTAACTTGTTTAACAAATTCCAAAGGTTCATCAAGATCATAAAACATTGCTATTGAAGTAACAATCTTTGCTTTCCTATTTGGATGAATTGATTTAAATTTATCAGAACTAAAGAAATCAACTACTAATTTTATATCTTCGGGATAGTAATTCAAGTATTTTTTGCTTGTAGGGTCTATTCCAACTTTCTGGAGCTTTGGGTTTTTATACGCCTTAAGCAAAACACCGTCGCTGCTTCCAATATCAAGGGCTACATCTCCTTCATTTATTTCAACAAGTTTTTCGGCGGTGCCGGCTAGCTCAGTTAAATGATTTACCATTGAATTATTTAAACCAGAACGATAACCATAAGTATCTCCATACATTTCTTTTAAGTCAGCCGTATGTTTCAATTGAACCAATCCGCATGCTAGCGGATCTTCAGAATCATCACACTTTATCAATTCTAATGGAACTTTCATGGGCTCTTCTTCAATTACAGAAGGAAATCTGCCAGACAAATACTGATTTCCTAAATTCATAAGAGAAATCAAATTTCTGTTTCCACATATGCGGCATTTATCTATAGTTCTTATTTTGAACGACTCTTCATTAAATCCTTTTTGTTTTAAATATAACTCCCTTTCACCTAACATTAAATCATGCTCAGCCATTATTCTTACTAATTCTTTGAATCTAACTTTTGCTTCCCAACCCAATTCATGTTTTATCTTTGAAGGATCAGCCAATAAAATATCAACTTCTGCTGGACGGAAGTAAAGAGGATTTATGTCGATGACAACATTTCCTTTTTCATCAAAATATTTTTCATTTATGCCAGACATTCCATTGGATTTTATATTCAATCCAAGAACTCGTGCTGTCTCTTCCAAAAATTCCCTTACAGTATGTTTTTCTCCAGTTCCTACAACATAATCGGACGGGTTTTCTTGCTGAAGCATTAACCACATTGCCTCAACATATTCTTTTGCATAACCCCAATCCCTTTCTGCATCTAGATTTCCTAAAGATAGCTTTTTCTGCAGACCTAATTTAATTCTTGCAAGAGAAATAGTTATTTTTCTTGTAACAAATGACTCGCCGCGCCTTTCTGACTCATGGTTAAATAAAATTCCATTGCAAGCAAAGATTCCGTATGCCTCTCGCGCTCCAATTGTTTCCCAGTAAGCAAAAATCTTTGCACGCGCGTACGGACTTCTAGGATAAAAAGGAGTTTTTTCATTTTGAGGGGTCTCAACAACTTTTCCAAACATCTCGGAAGAACTTGCTTGATAAAATCTTGCTTTGGGGCAGAATTTTCTCATTGCTTCCAAAATTCTTAAAGTTCCGAGAGCAACAATGTTTGAAGTACTTTCTGGGATATCAAAACTAATTCTAACATGGCTTTGAGCTCCAAGATTATAAATTTCATCAGGTTGAACGCTGCGTATAATTTCTTCAATTGATGAAGAGTCAGTCAAGTCGCCATAATGTAAATAGAAATTTTTTTTAGGAGTGTCTGAAGTATAAGTTCCTTCTTCTTGGATATGAATTATTCTTTCTCTATTAAAAGTGCTTGTTCTTCTTATTACGCCGTGAACTTCATAGCCCTTCGATAATAAAAAGTCCGCCAAATAAGAACCATCCTGTCCAGTAATCCCAGTAATTATTGCCCTTTTCATAAAAATCCTTCGTAAAAAATAGTTTATAAAAATATATGTAAAATTTGGTAATTAATTATCCCTAGATACATAAGGTAATTCTCTTTCAATATCAAAACCTTGGTGAGCAAGATAGAGTGCTAGGGTTGCTTCCCCATCAGGTACAAAGAAATTTGTACTTCCTTTTGGAGGGGATTTTAATCTTAATGAATCTAATTCTCTTGAACCTCTTGTAGTATACTGAGGAAATGAAAAACCATCTTGATTGTTTCTTAAAAAAGCAGGCAGATTATCTATATTTACCGCACCAATAATGTTGTGTTCTTCTACCCCTTCTCCTTTCATTCTTCTTTCAATTTCATCATAAGTTATTCCCAATTTAGTATGGAATGAAATAACAGGATGATAAGTTTGTAAACTTCTAACTAAACCCATAACCTTCACAGAATCTATCTCTCCTTCTTTAACGAGCAACTCTTCATAGACCTCTTTTCTCATTTCTCCAAAGAAATCTACTTTTCCGTCTTTTGGAATGTCTGCGCTTCCAGCAATAACGTGCCAGCAATTTGGATAATGAAAAGTTTTTTCTCCTCTAAGACCAAAAACAATTTTTCCATCAGCTGTTTCAACTGCAGAATTTAATCCAAACATACTTGAGAAAAAAGCATAAGGATCATTAAATCTTTCAATTCCTCTTTGAACAAGTTTTTCTCTATAATCTGGATCTTTACTCGCCTGAATATTTGTCCCGTGAAACTCTCTAAAACTTGTTACACCAATAACTAATTCTAATTTCCCATTTCCATTCGAAACATATTGATTAAGGCCCAGTTTTGGACGAGATTGAGGAATACCTTTTCCTTTAGCAGTAAGTTCATTAACTAATTCAGACCAAGTTTGTTCTATGTGGGAATCTAAGTCCCAATCTGCAATTGTTCTTTTCATAGTTGGCGCACCTTCAGTGATTAAGACTTCTTCTTCAGAATACATTTTACTAGGGAAAGATGAAGGATCAACTATCCGAAAATTTTGAGTTTTGTACATGAATTCAGAATAAATAAGTGATTTAAAAAGATTGTTGTTTTAAATTAACTCCTTATAAGATTAGAAATTTCTCTTGCTATCTTCTTATTCGGCGCAGAAATAATTGGTCTTAAAATTCCATCTTGTCCAAAGTTAAAGAAAGATTCTTCACCAATACTTCTTTGATCAATTGTAAAAATATCTCCTCCAGATTCCTTAACTAAACCATAAGTGCCCGCCATTTCAAGATTTCCTTTTCTTGTAAAAGTTATTACTGCACTAACTTCGCCAGAAGCTAATTCTGAATGATAGGCCACGTAAGACCTTGCATCTTGAACATTGAACTTTTTAAGTTTTCCAAAAAGTTTATCTTTAGGATCACTCTGTTCGTCAAAATATCTGTCAAGATAAATTTTAGATCCTTTTTTTAATTTCTGTCCATTAGAACATTTGATTCTTTTATGTCCACTTTCAGGCAAAAAGACAAAACTACCCTCACCTTTTATAGCATAAAATATCCTGCCGGTAGAAAAATCAATAAGGCCACTAAATAAATATTCTTTATATTTTGGATTAGTGTTTGAGAAAATTCCTAGAATTGGCCCATATTTTGCATTTTTATCTTCTCCATTCCTTGAAGCAAGATATCTATTTGTGCCATCTAATCCATCAATAACCCCTAATAATATTGGATTAAGACTAAGATCTAGTTCACCATGTTCTTCTGTTACTAATTTTAATGGCAATCCTGAATTTCTAAGTGAATTTATAATTATCTCTTCAGAGGCAATATCTGCTTCTAATGCAACTTCACCATATCTATTTTTTCTCTTCCTTTTTTCTCCTGCTTTACCAAGTAATTGATGATGTTTGTAAGCTTCTAAAAAAGCATTAATTGCGATTTCTTCTAATGTCATAGTAAATCAAACTCAACCATTTCTTTGATAATTTCAGGGAATGAATACTTTGGTTTCCAACCGATGCTTTTTAATTTAGAATTATTTCCTTTTATTACTCTGTCGTCCGGGCGGAAAAACTCAGGATTTACTTCAACAAGAAGTTTTCCGTTTTTATCATAGCCCTTTTCATTCACTCCTTCTCCTTTCCAAGATATATTCATGCCTGAATACTTAAACGCATTTTCTACAAATTCTCTTACTGTATGGCCTTCACCAAGGGAAATCACATAATCAGAGGAACTTGGTTGTTGCATTATTTGATATATTGCATTAGCAGTATCTTTTGCGTGAATCCAATCCCTTTGTGAATTTAAATTTCCTAAAGCTAATTTATCCAACTCTCCTCTTTTTATTCTTACGGCGCTGTTTGTTATTTTCCGTGTTACAAATGCCGTGCTTCTTTTTGACGACTCTGAATTAAAAATTATTCCATTACAAGCAAAAAGGCCTTGCATCTCCCTGCAATATTTTATAAATTGAAACGCAGCCAACTTTGCAATTGCATAAGGATTTTTTGGATCGAAAGGGGTATTTTCATCAACAACCCCAGACATATTTCCATAAAATTCGGCGGAGCCGGCTTGAAAAACTTTTATTCTTGGATTTAATTTTTTGGCAACTTCGCAAATTTTTATTACTGGAAGCAAATTTACTTTCATAGTATATTCTGGTTCATTAATTGAAATTCGCGCATTTGACAAAGCAGCAAGATTGTAAATTTCATCTGGGAACGACTCGCTTATTGCCTTCTCCAAAGAACTTAAGTCCTCTAAGTCGCCAAACAAAGGTTCTACTCTATCAACTAATCCCTCTTCTTTGCCTTTTCTTACAAACCCAAAAACATTATACCCTTTTTCAAGAAGTATTTCAGAGAGATAACTCCCTATTTGTCCGTTCGCGCCTGTTACTAATGCTGTCTTGGGCATAAAAATAGGGTTTTTCCATTGTTTAAATAGATTTCTGCAAAAACTTTTAAAGGGATAAACTATGGAAATTTATGGAAATTCCTTTGTCAGAATTAATAGATAGAATGACTGTTTTAAGGATAAAAATTCAGAATACTGAAAATCCCAATGTTAAAAAGGAGTTGGACTTAGTGGAAGGGGCATTAAAGAATTTTGAGGAAGAAAATAGTAAAATAGATGAAAATCTTATAGATAATTTACAAATAATAAACAAAGAACTTTGGGATTTGGTTGCTGAATTAAGCGATGCCAAAAAAGAAAACAAAAGTTTAGAAGAAATTGGACGTATTTACATAAGGCAGCATATAGCAAACAAAAAAAGAATTCAAATAAAAAATAAAATCGCGGAAGAAAGTGGTTCTGGGTTTAAAGATATTAAAGTTAATTCTAACTTCAGTTAAAATGAGCAAAGAAAACTTTAACCCTACACTTAAAAGCTCTCTTAAGAAGAAAGGTTCCGTAAAATTCGCTTTGGATGGTATAAAATTAGTATTTGAATATATTTATTACATTCTCTTTAAATGGAGAGAATTTAAATTAAACGACGCAACTTACAATTATTTTTATTATCCTTATAATGCTACATGGAGAAATGAAAGAGAAATTGAAGTTCCAATAGTTTGGAATGAAGTAAAAAAATGTGAACCAGAAAAGGTCTTGGAAATTGGGAATGTTTTATCTCATTATTTTAAGGTAAAACATGACATTCTTGATAAATATGAAAAACTCCTAGGAATAATTAATGAAGATGCAACAAATTTCAAGACAGATAAAAGATATGATTTGATTGTAGCAATATCTACATTTGAACATGTTGGATGGGATGAAAATCCAAAAGAACCAACAAAGATAATAAAAACTATTGAAAATCTAAAGAAACTCTTATCTAAAGATGGAAAGATTATTTTTACAATCCCAGCAGACTATAATCCGGAACTTGATAAACTCATAAAAAATGGGAAAATAAAATTAAACGAATTATATTTTATGAAACGTATTTCAAAAGATAACAAGTGGATTCAGATAGAAGAAAAAGACATAGAAGGAATAAAATTTGAGAAACCTTTTCCAAGAGCAAATGGATTAATTATTGGTTTGATTGGAAAATGAATTTGACAATCTAGACCTTATAGTTTTTAAAATTAAAAGATCGTTTTTGTCAAGTGAACCCGTGATAATAATCATTATAAAGTAAATCAGTAAAAATAGCAAGCCCAGTAAAATTAAAGAAAATAAATTTATTGGGATTAAACTTCTTAATAACAATAACACCCCACCAGCAACAAGGGCAGATAATAAAACCCCTAACATTTTACCCTTTAAAGGCAAAATATGTAGATAATGATATGTCTGAACAAAAGTCAAAATACTATAGATAGTATAAGCTATTGTCGTGGCTATTGCCGCTCCAATAATTCCTTCGGAATTATCTAGTGAAAATATAACTGGCTTTGGAATTAATACAAAATTTAGGACTGCATCTATAACAAGCGCAATTAAGATATTAACAAACCTTATTTTTGATTTCTTTATCATCCCAAGAAGATTCAAACCTATTTCTGACTGGGCATAAAAGAAAAATCCTATTGAAAGAATAGATAACGCATAGCCCCCTGAAATAAATTTAGCCCCAAATAAGATATTTAACATTGCTTCAGGGAAGAAGATTGTAAAAAATAACAAAGGCAAGTTTAAGATAAATATCCATTTTCCTACTTGTTTACTTAAGTCCTTTATTAAATTATGATTATTCTTTGAATACTCTTTGTTTATTATAGGGAAGAAAAGTTGGACAAACAAGAAAGATGCAAGAGTTAAAGTCGTTGCAATAGGCAATGCAGAATCATAAATTCCTACGGCAGTTGTATTCTTCAAATAACCTAATGAAAATATATCAACCCAGCCAAGCAAAGAGGAGACGAATGCGGCGAACATTAAAGGGATTGAATAAGATAATAATTCTTTGTTGAGGCCCGCGTAATCTTTTGACTTATTAGTTGAATTTATAAAATATTTAATTGCATATTTTCTGCACAAATAATATGAGCTAATTAATAATAATAAATAACCAATCACGACTGAAAATCCAATTGAAGAAGAATTAAATCCTAAGAATATTAGGGCTACTAAAGCAATTACTCTTATTAATGGATTAAAGATATTAATTAATAAAGAATATTCTGAGACCTTTTCAAATGCTTTCATTGTCCCTAATAAAATCTGGGAAATTGCAAAAAGCGGCACAGTAATACTAAAAATTTGTAAGAATAAAGTTAAATTATCATTATGGAATATTCTTGTGGCAATCTCTTCTGCAGAAAAATACATAATAGTTCCAAAAAAGATACTCAAAAGAACTGTTAACAATAATGCAAATGTAAAGACTTTCTTAATCTTTAAAAAGTCGTTTTTCCCTCGGTAAAATGAGATATAACGTATTACCCCTTCTCCAAGCCCTACAAGAGAAAAAACAACAAACCATCCTGAAACCATAAAAGAAATTGAAAATAATCCATAAGTATCCGGGCCAAAATGTCGTGCAATTATTACTCTGAAAACATAACTCAATAAACTGGAGAATATTAATCCTATTAACACAATTATAGAACTACGTGCCAAAAATTTCAAATTCTTATTAAGTTCTTCATTCTCCATACACTCAAGGAAGAAATTTAGTATTTAACCTTTTTTAGTTTGGTTCTGTACCACAATGAAAATGCTTACCCCAAAAGGAAAATTTAAAGATTTTAGGAGAACATTCTCAAAAAATAAAAGTTTTGTCAATAAGAAGTTTATTATCTTAGGGGTTTTAGCTAAATTGGCTTTTCTTGAATTTGGTTTTATCACTTTTTGTGTGAAACGTACCAAAGCTATTGGTACAAAAAGAAAGAAATTCCAGTAAGATAATTTTACAATCTTCCAATCATAAAATAATTTTGAAAATGAGTTTTTATCATATCTTTGATAATGATGGTTTATCTCATCGTGACTGCTCCACAAAAAATTAAATGCGGGGCAGAAACAAATTAATAATCCACCATCTTTAAGCAATGACTTCCAATTTTTTACTGCTGCCTTTCTATCTTTTATATGTTCAAGCACGTCAGACGCAATAAGAACGTCAAATTTTTTATTAAGTTTTATCTTTTGTGCATCCATAAAAGAGCAAGGGATGTTCCTTTCTTTACATATTTTTACCGCATCCTTGCTTATATCAATACCAAATATATCCGAATAACCTTTTTTATTCAAATCGAAGATTAAATCCCCTCCTGAACATCCTATATCTAGAATTTTTGATTTTCTTGGTATTTTATAAATATCAAAGATCTTGGAAATCATATCACGTCTAGCAACAAACCACCAATGATCTTTTTCAAGAAGATGATACCTCGCTTCAAAAGATTTATCCATTTATCTTTCTCCAAACATAAAGTTCTTCATATTTATTATACAATTCAAAATTGGAATATCTAAAATCATCCCCAAAAGTTATTGCATAATTCATATCATTTAAATTTTCATGCAAATTATTTCCGTTAATCCCTCCCCCAAACCATATTAAACGTCTTTCATTTATATTTGGGATTGGTTCAAATTTCTTGGATAATATTCTTGAATCGTTCTCCAAGAATAATTGATAGTCTTGTATGCTTATGAACTCATTAATTTCATTACCCCAGTAAATATGAGCTAATTTCCGGTAATCGTCATCTAAGTTGCCTACAATGAATGACTCATTCTTAAAATCAAGTGCGATTTTGTCCAAATCAGAAGAAATAATAGATTCTTGGCTAATTGATGAAAAGGCGATATTTTTAGGATCTTGAAGAACAAAAGTTATATCCCTTCCGTCAAGGGTGTTGAAAGAATAGTAGAATTGCATTAAATAAGGGGATATAAAAATTAAAGAGATTACTAAAGAAAATATAATTTGTTTTTTTATTCTTTTTTCATCAATGTATTTTAAACTTGTTAACAAAAGTATAGGGAAGATAGAGAATACGTATCTTACTTGAGGATTTATTAAAATTAATAAAAGGCATAAAGTTAGGAATATGATTGTTTTTTTGTTTTGCTTTAAATTCTCAAGATAGTAATTCTTCCAGTAGTACAAAGGTATAGAGATTAAGATTAACAATAACAATATTATTTTGTTAAATAATCCCCCAGAATAGGACGTGCCTCGGCCAAATAATAAGGCATTCGCTAAAGTACCAAGAAAACTCTTCATGATGCTGAAAAATGCAAAATTAAAAAGATACTGATCAAGTAAAAGCCTCGGCATAATCCCCACAAAGATGGCTAAGAACAACAAGATAAAGTGGCTGAATTTCTTATTATACATAAATACAAAAGCCATAAACAGCCCAAAGAAGATAATTGTGTCCCAAAAGATATAAGACAACCCTAAAGAAATTCCGGCAAAGGATAAACAATACAGATCGTTATTCATATCATATTTTTTTATAAAAAACCAAGCCCATAAAAGGAAAAAAGATGAAATTATTATAGGAGTAATCCAAGGAGAGATATACCAAACAGCCGGTGCAACTAATGACAATAAGACAACCCTCTTATCTTTGCCGCTTATAAAATACATTGACAAAATAATTAAAAATATAAAGATTAAATTTACAATTTTAAAAGCAAAATAATTATTTAGTAAGCCAACTAAAGGGGATATAATAAATCCGTAAAGATAAGAGTGTGAGCTTCTTATTCCTGCGTTATAATCTCCTGAAAAGTATTTCGCAACATCAGAATAGTCCCCTATGTCTGTGTATCCATAAAATGAAGTAAAAATTGTTACAATTGCCAATAAAATCGAGAGTAAAATGGCTGCATTCTTATAAGTTAAGTTAAATTTCCACTCTTTCATTTTCTATGTATATTTTATACCATATTTGGAAAATCAATAAAGTCCAGAGTTGTCTTGAATAATATAACGGTGACTTTTTGAAACCAGTATTTATCTTTCTTATGTATTTATAATTAAATATTCCTTGTTTTTTAAGGTATTCCTCAGATAAAAGAGAACGACGCAAAGGCATTAAGTCATTCGCTATCCACTTTTCTATTGGAACAAAAAAGTATTGTTTTTTTCTGTTTTTTGTTTGTTTAGGGATTAGATCCTTGAAAGTCTCTCTTAAAATATACTTGTCTTTAACAAAACCTTTTATCTTTAATTTTTGGTCTATCTTGGCTGCTAACTCCACAAGACGATAATCTAAAAATGGAACACGTCCTTCAATCGCAGAGGCCATAGTCATTTTATCAATTTTCATAAGCAAATCCTCAACCATTGGATTTTTAAAATCAATTTCTTCTGCAGAATTAATTATATCCTCTTTATCCAGATTTTTCTTCTCTTTGTATACTTGTGGGATCAATAATTCTTTCTTTTCCTTTTCATCAAATATAGAAATTTGGGCAGAATATTGCTCAAAAGGGTTGTTTGAAAGGACAAATCTTTCTAGACGTTCTTTTCCTTTTTCCCCCAAAGATGAAGTAAATTTAAACCATTTATCTAATAATAAATTTGGAACAAGATTAAACAAGTTTAAGGAAAATTTTCTAATAAATAAAGGAGTTTTTGACAAGACCTTAGAATGAAAGTTCAAAAACTTGTAATGTGCATAACCTCCAAATATTTCATCAGAACCTTCACCAGTTAAGATAACTGTGCAATATTTTTTTGCATACTCTGAAAGAAAGTAAATTGGTATTAATGTAGGGTCTGCAATTGGTTCATCAGAATGATAAACAATTTCAGGGAGTTTTTTTATTGAGGACTCGTCTATTAAAAGTTCGTGGTGGTCTGTATCCAATTTCCTTGCCAAAAAACGCGCTTCATTTGTCTCTGAATATCTTTGTTCTTTAAAACCAACTGAAAATGTCTTAACTTTTTGAGGGGAGAACTTTTTCATTAAAGAAACAATAATTCCAGAATCAACACCTCCAGATAAATAAGCCCCGTAAGGAACATCACTCATAAGGCGACCTTTTACAGAATCGTTTAATAAATATTGTATTTTCTTAGACAAATATTTTTCTGATGATATCTTTGATGAGAAAGAAACGTCCCAGTATTTCTTTAATGAGAAGGACTTACTAATTAAGTCATAAATTAATAAATTTCCAGGTGGAAGTTTTTTTATTCCTTTAATAAATGACTCATTTATTGTATTGGCCCTAAATGTTAAGAAAGTATTCAAAGCAGAAAGATTAACTTCTTTTTTTATCCCTTTGTATGAAAGTAAGCTTTTGATCTCGGAAGCAAAGATAAATTTTGAGTCAGAAGAAAAATAGTAAAGAGGTTTTATTCCAACCCTATCACGAGCTAAAATCAATTTCTTATTCTTCACGTCGTAAATGCATAAAGCAAACATTCCTTGTAGATGGTTGACAAAGTCCAGACCTTTTTCTTCATACAAATGCAAAATCACTTCTGTATCTGTAGTTGATTTAAATTTATGCTTCTGTTTAAGATTATCTTTTATTTCCTTATAATTATATATCTCTCCATTAAAGATTATCCAAAGTGTCTTGTCTTCGTTTGACATTGGTTGGATTCCGGATTTTGATAAATCTAAAATAGATAGACGATTATGCCCTAATGAAACAGACCTATCCAGGAAAGTTGAAGTTGCATCCGGGCCTCTATGTTTTATTTTATCTAGACAACTTTTTAGTAATTTCTTATCATTCCAGTTAAATCCGATTATTCCGCACATTTTAATTATAAATTTCTTTTATAGAATAAATATTCTCATCCCGAAAATAAGTCCGAGATGTTATCTCAAACAAGAATCCGAATATAATTGTAATCAACCCAGTAATTCCAAGCATTGATGCAAGTGCCAGCAATGGACCGAAAGCTAATTCTTTAACTAAATAAGCCTTTACTATTTGCTCTATTACAATTATAGCGGCCAAGATCCACTGATAAATTCCTAATCGGCCAAATAAATGTAAAGGCCTGTTTGAAAAAGAAGACCAGTATTTCAAAAACATCAAATCTAAAATTCCATTCAAGCCCCTATTAAATTTGTATTTTGTTTTTCCAAATTTTCTTTGTCGGTGATTAACTTTTATTTCTCCAATTTTATAGCCCTTGATGTAAAGGTAGGCTGTGATATACCGGTGAAGCTCACCAAAAAGTTCCAAATCTTTTAGACACTCTTTTTTGTAAATCTTAAGAGCACAGCCGTAATCATGCAAATAATCGCCTATTAAATTTTGTCTTAAATTATTCATAATTCTTGAGGATAAACGTTTTCCAAATGAGTCGTGCCTTTTATAACGCCAACCCGAAACGACATCATAGCCTTGCTTTATCTTTTCAATAAGGCGTTCTATATCTTTAGGGTCGTTTTGCAAATCTCCATCCATTGTTACAATAAGATCCCCTAAAGAATTATCAAAACCAGCTTTCAGAGCAGCCGTCTGCCCAAAATTACGCCTTAAATTAATTGCTTTGAGTTTTTTATCTTTCTTTGAAAGTTGCTCTAAAATATTTTTAGTTTTATCTTTTGATCCATCATTTACAAAGATTATTTCATAAGAAGAAATGGTTTTTTTGTTTGCTAGTTTTTTTAGTTCTTCTGATAATTCTGAGTAAAGCGGCCCTACATTCTCGGATTCGTTGTAAATTGGAATGATAACAGATAGTTTCATAAAAAAATGTTAAATTCAAGGTTTAAGAAGATTTGTATATTCGGGAAAAAATTAGGAAAAGGTGAATTTCTTGTTCATAAAAAAATTCCAAATAAGAACTAGGAATGCCGCCAAGATTCTTGCAATAAGATAATTAATTCCAACGAACTCAACAAAAGTGAACATTAAAGCAAGAGTCCAAATTAACCCTACAACTCCAATAATAAGGAATAACAAATAATTTTTTGCATAACTCTCTTTTCTATCATAAAAAACCCAGTTTTTAATAACTAGATAATTTGCCAAAGAAATTAAAGTAAAAGATATTGTAGTAGAAATTAGGTAGTAAATCCCTAAAAAAGAAGTCAAAAACCATATAAATAAAACATCAAGCAAAGTTGCAACTCCTGAACTTACAGCATATTTTATTATTTTAATCATCAATAAACTCCATCTTTCTGAACTTTAAAAAATCATATATTGAAGAAACCTTATCATAACGATTAAGATGATAATCGTGCTCATGGAGATAATCTAAGATATGATGAAAAAACAATCCGTAAAGTACAAACAAGAAATATTTAGAGATAAATAATCCAAGCAAAAGAAAAACTAACATAAATTCAAATCCGTGAAGAAACCACCACCCAGTATAAGTATTATTTCTTCGTTCAGAATTTAGTTCAAATAATTTTTTCTTGGCTATAGGGAACCATTTTTTTACTTTAAAAAAATTAAATTGTTTCTTTTTTATTGCAATATATAAATAATGGTCCACGTCAATCAAAACTGATGAAGCAATTACAATAATCATCCCGGAAATTCCAAAATAATTCGGCCAGATAAAAAAAAGTAAAACCCCAAACAAAATTCCCAAAAACAAGTGCTGTAACGGATACATTTATTCCTCTATTGATTTAACCATATCTGTAAATGCAGGACGAGTAATTAAGATCCCTATAGTAATTCCAATTAAAGTTGTAACTGCGAAACCTTTAAGCAATCCTGCTCCTGCCCAAAGCAAAGGAAGCAAAGAAACTAATGCAGTAAAGTAAGCTCCAATGATTATTGCAAATGCCCTCTTCAATCTCTCTTTTACACTTATTTCATGGTATTTTCTGGATTCATCTAATATAATTATTTGTTGGTCGATTCCTGTTCCTATCGTCGCTAAAATTCCAGCTATTCCAAGAAGGTCAAGATTCCAACTTATAAGTGCTGCAACCCCCAAAATGATAATTATTTCAGAAATAACAGTAATTAAAAGGACTACAACTTCATTAATTTTTTTATATCTTATACCTACAACAATTGCAACACCTATTAAAGAAAAAAATCCTGCAAATAAAATTGATTTAACAAAGTCAGCGCCCAATGTTGGAGAGATCGTATCAAGCTTTGATACTTGTAATTTAAATGGCAAACTTCCTGTAATTAAAATTGTTTGTAGTTTATTCATATTTGCCTGCGTGGCTTCTATTGCTTCCTCATTTGTTGTACCGCTTCCAGAACCGGTAATTGAAATTTGGGTAGTAACACGGCCCCTAAGATCTTGGCTTATTCTCAAACTATCAACCAATTGCCCATCCAAATAAAGATCTAATGGCTGAGACAAATAATTCCCTGATGCATCACCCGGAACAACTGACAAGTTTTGAGTAAGGGCACCCTGCCTTTCTGCCGCTGCCGGACTTAAGTATAATGCAAACTGGAAATTACAATAATAAACTCCAGTCCCATCCTGTGAACAAGAAGTTATTCCTGCTTCCTGCCCTGAACGCGCAACAGAAGTAATATCTTTTTTACCTCCAATAAAAACAGTATCATTTCCTATTTTTGCTTCAAAATTTCCTTGCTGAGAAATTAGATCATTTAAATCAGAAGGTGTTACGCCAGCAATTTCAATTAAAATAAAATGATTATTTGATAAATCCGAAACAGGAGAAATACGCACATCAGAAATTCCAAAAGTATTAAATCTATTTTCAAGTATGGAAACTAAATCTGATGTTTCTTGTGTAGTCAAAGTATGGTTTTCCCCTTGAACCAATGCCCTTGCACCCCCTGAAAGATCCAATCCGGTTTTCAAATTTGTAGAGGGGATATTTGAGATTGTAATTTTTGGAGGTTGTGAAAGAAATAAAACAAATTCTCCCTTGTCTGTTTGGATATCAAATTTTACAGAATCATTTCCTATAAATGTTTTATTTACAATATCAGAAAAATCAGCCAACGACTCTATTTTATTCCCATTTATTTCTGTTATTATCTGGCCTTGGCGCAAGCCTTGATCAAATGCAGTGGAATTTTTTTCTACAGAATTAATTACAACACCCGATTCAAGAAATTTTGGTGGAATACCAAATATAGCTATCAAAGAAAAAATAACAGCAATTATTAACAACCAAATTTTCCAACCAAATTTAACCATTGTGAACTCCTCCTGAATTTTCCATCTTATATTCCCCTCCTTCTTTCTTTATTACATACCATTTTAGCAAAGAAACGTTTGTCACCCATGTATTAAATATATCAAATAATAATCCAATTGTTAAGACCGTAAAAATTTGTGTTAAGATTATTGAAGTTGATTTTACAATAAACAAAGAAATTAAAACAGAAACTAGTGCAGTTAGAGTCATCGTGATTCCTGTTTTGAAAGAACTCCAAATTTTATCATTTATATTTCCAGCCCTTTTTAGAACACGATTTGTAAGTAAAATATCTGTATCAACAGAGTAACCAATCAACATTAAAAATGCAACAATTCCTGCAGAAGACATTTCTATTTTTAAAAAATCAACTACTGCAAGGGTCATTAAAATATCTGCTGCTGCAGAAAAAACGACGGCGCTTGATGGAATAAAAGATCTGAATAAAATAAAGATAACTATACTCATAAGTAAAAAAGCAACCAGAACCGCAAAGATAAGTTGTTCATAAAATGAACTGGAAAGAGAAGCACCTGTAAATTCAAAGCTGCTATTTTCAGAAGTTAATTTATAACCAAGATAAGATTCCAAAACTGAACGTGTGACGTCAGAATCGGATTTTGTTTGGATTATAGTCCCAATTTGCTGGCCGGTAGTTAAGTCAGATATTTCGTGAATACTCACTGAGTCAAGTTTAGATTGAAGGTCGTTAGTTAGTTTAATAGGATCAAGGGCCTTTGGAATAGTTACGGAAGTACCTCCAGTTAAAGAAATATCTTTTATTAAAAAGTCACCAGTTTGATTATAGAAATAACCAATATAAATTATCGCTCCAACAAATAAAAGTATTGATATTATGAAAGACAATTTGTAATACTTGTCATGAAACTTCCCAAATTTTGTTTTTTTGTTTTCTTCCATTTTTATTAAATGCGCCGGCCGGGAGTTGAACCCGGGTCATCTGCTTTCTTTCACTGGAGCTCGAAGAAAATCTTCTCGCTATCTGATGCACTGAGAGCATCAATTTGCTTTCGCAAATTGCTGGAAGGCAGATATTCTACCGTTAGACCACCAGCGCTTAAGAAAATGATTGAATACAACGTTTTAAAAGTTATTGTTAGACAAAAAGCGATTTAAATAAAACGCCCGGCAGGATTTGGGCTCAAGCATCGCATTCGACCTGCAAAATTTGTTTTACAAATTTCACAAACCCAAGGGTTCAAATCCGAAACGCCCCACGAGATGCAATCCCAAAAGGGCAAATTTGAGGGACACTAGCTATTTTTTGATTTATCTTTTATTGCTTTACTTAACAAATCTTTCAAAAATTTATCTTTATATTCTCTATATTTTTTACCTTCGCCTTTTGCATACTTTACAGCTTCTTTCTTTATTTTAGCATATTTTTTGCATTCTTTATCATGGCTTCTAAGATAATCTCTAACTACAATAAAGGATTCCAAAAAGTCTTCGTCAAGGGTAAGATGAATATGTATGCGTCTTTCTTTTCCTTTGTATCTTATTATCTTTTGAAAGAATATTCTTTTGTTGTTTGGTTGATGTTCTGAAGTATGTACATACCCCAATCTTTCTAATTTATTCATAAATTGATTAAGTTTGTTTCTTGGGGTTTTTATTGCAATATCAATTATGCCTTTGCCACCTAACCCTGTAACTGCTGTGCTGCCAACATGTTCTATTTTAGTGTTATTTGGTAGAATCTTTTTTAGTTTAGATTTTTCTTTACTAAACAATTTCTTGAAGTGGGAGTCATATGATTTGAAAATATATTTCCCCATTTTTATTCTAACAATTTCAACTTTTTAAATCTCAACTTCACAGGGACTGTGCCTCCTTTTTCTAAAAGGTGTTGGCGTTGGTAAATAGGACGCCCCCGCCAGGATTTGAACCTGGAACCTACACCTTAGGGGGGTGTCGCGCTATCCAATTGCGCCACGAGGGCTTGTAATGCGGAAGACAGGAATCGAACCTGCGCAGGCACTAAGCCACAAGAGCCTTAATCTTGCCTATTTGACCGCTCTAGCACTTCCGCTCATAAATAGAATAAGGAGATAATTCATTTTTAAGTATTCTCTTTCTTATTTCAATAGAAGTATTTGGTGGACAAAAGCCCGTTTTTTCCCAGAGGTTATATTTTGTAATGTGCTTAGGATTTTTAGATCCTATTTCTTCTATCCATTTTTTTACTTGTATCCCTCCAGAGATCTTAACTGTATATGAAGATTTGTTCCCAGCCTTAGAAGGTTTTCTTTCTGAGATAAAACATTTAAAGTCAAGAGACTTTAAGGAAAGATAAATTTCTTCAATTAATTTTTTAGAAGTGCAAGATAAATAAATTCTTACTTGAGTATGATATTTATTGTTTTTGATAGAATAATTTCTTTGACAAGATATGCTACCATCAGTATCAAAAAATCCTCTTAAAAATCTTATAAGATATTTGTTCTCATTTTTAATCCACTCTGGAATTAAAAGATCTTTTTTAATCCCACTAGGTATTCCTAAAAAATTTAATGGCTCTTCTATATTTACACTTTCTACTGAAAGGCCATAAAAATTCATTCTTTTATTGAAAACCTTCCCGACCATTCTAGAAAAGATTGGGAACATAATTTCTTTGTTGAATAATGGGATAATGTAAGAATCATAATGTTCTCTATCTTCTAATAAATTTCCTCTTAGTTGGAATTTAACCCTCTTAGAATTGCTTCTATAAGTTAAGCCCCCATCTCCAAAACTCAAGCCAACTAATTCTGCAGTATTTTCATTCCTTGTTATTATCACCTCTTTCAATAGACAGATAGAATATTAAATTATTTGAATAATTTTGGAATAGTAAACAGAAACCAAAGGCTTAAAAACCTTTAATCTTCAGTAATTTTAAGACGGCCATAGTAAACCGGCAACACCTGTTCCCATTCCGAACACAGAAGTTAAGGGGTTTACGTTGATTGTTGTAGTGTCCGACAAGATGCGAAGCCTTCAAGCTGTCTTACTTTTATTTTTATCAAAATTTTTAAAGTGATTTTAATTGTAATTAAAATGAAAGGAGGAGAAAAATTAAGTGTAGAATTTATTGCTATAGCGCTCATTCTTGTATTTTTAATATATTTCTTTTTAGGGGTTAGTTATATTACTCTTTCAAACATATCTAAAATTGTGATATCTTTATTATTTCTGGGAATCTTTTATATAACAAGAAGAAGAAATATTTATGAATTTGTATTAGCTGTTTTGACAGGCGCAACTATTTTTATTTCGTTGGAAATAAGTTTTGATTTAGGAGTTTGGATAAACTTACTAATTTCATTAATTTCAATTTTGATAGCATGTTATTCTTATGAAAGGATTAAATTCAAAGATAAATACGCATTAATATTATTTATATTATACCTTATTGTTTGGATTATTCTTGCTTTTAATGTTAGTTACAGGGAAGATTGGATTATGGAAAATTACCTAACTGTTCCTTTTGTGATATTTATTTTAATTTCATATAGGTGGTTTAAACTTTCAAATATTTCTTATAGTTTAATTTTTGTTTATATGACTTTGCACATAATCGGGAGTCATTACACTTATTCTGAAGTTCCTTTTGGTTTTTGGATGCAAAACTTTTTGGATTTAACCAGAAATCATTATGACAGGATAGTACACTTTTCATTTGGCCTGCTTCTTGCTTACCCTTTGAGAGAATTGTTTGTAAGAATTTCAAATGCAAAAGGATTTTGGGGCCTTTATATCCCTATAGAATTTGTTTTGGCATTTAGCGCAATTTATGAGATAATAGAATGGGCAGTTGCAGTGATTTATGGGGGAGATTTGGGAATTGCTTATTTGGGAACGCAAGGAGATATATGGGACGCACAGAAAGACATGGCTCTTGCTGGGCTTGGGGCGGTATTTGCAATGATTATTACTTTTTTAATAATAGTTTATTATAATTCGAAAAAATTCTTCAAAGAACTTGGAAAAAGTTTCAAAGTTAAACAAAAAAGGATATTAGGAGAAAGAGTTATTTCTAGTTACAAGAGATAAACTTAGATTTTTAAACGTTTATTTCCAAAAGAGTTGATGGTAAAAAAGAGAATTTCAAAAAACGAAGTAAAAATAAAGATGGATGAATTTTTTTCTGGAATTGGTAACAAAAGTTCAAATGAAGTCAAGAAAATAAAGAAACTTGTAATGTCAGCGAACATTCCTTTGAAAGAAAAAAGAAAATTATTTTGCAAGAAATGCCTAAAGCCATATAAAAATCCGAAGATAAGAATAAAAAGGGGGATGAAAGTTATTATTTGTCCGAGTTGTGGTTTTATGTCACACTGGAAATTAAGAAAGTTGAATGGGGATTAAGATTTCTTTTGGAATAAACTCCAAACAACATAAATAACAAAGAAAGCAATTATCCCAAGTATAAAAAACAATCCCATCCAACTTGTAAATAGGTATTTTACTCCTGCAATATCATCAAAACTTCTTGTGATAATTAGAGGATAGAGATATATTAACACTCCTACAATAATAGATAAAATTGTTTTCCACAATGTAGGTTTAAAATTCATAATATATTAACAGAATAGTTAATTAAAAATCTATCTATGACTTCAACTTTTCTTGAACTTACCAGTTAATTCGATTAAGTCAGTCTGCCCTATAAAAACTGCCCTGCAACAATAACGTTCAAGACCAAGTTCGTCAAGAACTTTTTTAGCTGACTCGCCATTTGCAGTCCTTTTTTTGAAGTCCTCCCAAAGGTGACCAACTGGTTTTCCACATGAGAAACATCTAACTGGAATTATCATAATAATATTGCTATTTAATGGTTTTTAAAACTTATGTTAACAAAGCTTAAATATAATTAAACGCAATAAGAATTATGGCAAAGGTAATAATTGAACTAAAAGATGTTGCAAAATATTATCAAATGGGGGAGAGTGTTGTGAAAGCGCTTGACCATATCAATATAAAAATTGAACAAGGAGATTTTGTTGCGATAATGGGGCCTTCAGGTTCCGGAAAATCAACAAGTATGAATCTTACTGGAAGTTTAGATTACGCATCTGAAGGAAAAATTTATCTTGATGGAGTAAATATAGAAGATCTTGATGAGTCAGAACTTGCGCAAATCCGAGGTAAGAAAATTGGATTTATTTTTCAACAATTTAATTTGATACATAATTTAACAGCAAAAGAAAATGTTATGCTCCCCATGCTTTTTCAAAATGTTCACGAAGAAAAACGGGAAAAAAGAGCTGAAGAACTTCTTAAACTAGTTGAACTTGGGGATAGAATGGATCATTATCCTAATCAACTTTCAGGAGGACAACAGCAAAGGGTTGCAATTGCAAGAGCTTTAGCAAATGACCCTGAAGTAATTTTAGCAGATGAACCAACAGGAAATTTAGACACTAAAACAGGAGAAATGGTAATGAAATTCTTAAATCAACTAAATGATGAAGGAAAAACAATAATTATGGTTACTCATAATCCAGAACTAGCAAGAGAGCATTCAAAAACAATATATTCAATAAGGGATGGGAAAGTTGAATTCGTTGAGAAAAAAATAGGGGACAAATGGAAAAGAATCGCTCAAAAGCAAACTTCTCTAAACTCCCAAATGTCTATATTGTCTTAACTCTATAGTTACACTAATAAAAAGATTTATAAAGGTTTAATGAAAATTAATAATATGAAAAACTTAACAAAAATTGTAATCGCAGTATTCATTATTGCAATGTATTTTGTATCATTAATAGCTTTAGGCTCTGCAATGACATTATACTCTGTAAGTGCAGATAATATACAACCTGGAAGTGAAAAAGATATTTCTGTTAAAATAAAAAATACATTAGATGATGATGCTAAAGATGTTTCTTTAAGTTTAATTTTAACAAAATTACCTTTTGCAGCATCTGGAAGTGCTGAAGATAATACAGACCAAATAGATAGTGGAGATATAGAAACATTTAATTTTAAAATAAAAGCATTAAATGATGTAAAAGCAGGAAGCTATGAAATTCCTTATCATTTAATCTATAAAACAAATAACACTGTCCAAACAAAAGATGGAACATTTAGCTTGACTGTTGAAGCAAACCCAGAACTTTACTATTCTGCAAGTGCTGAAAACCCTATTGTTGGCTCTCAAGGAAAAATAAAATTAACAATTGTAAATAAAGGATTTGGAGATGCAAAATTTACTTCTGTTAAATTAACTCCTGAAGGATATACTTTGTTATCAGAAGATAATCAATATATTGGAACAATTGCTTCTGATGATTCTGAAACACTAAGTTTTGATACAATATTCAAAAAAGAAAATCCAATTTTAAATGCCCAAATAGAATATAAAGATTTTAACAATCAAAA
>JAUSKC010000024.1 GCA_030647125.1 Nanobdellota archaeon
CAGCAGAGAAAACAAAAAGCAAAAGCATAGCAATTGGGGCAAGTACTGTATCAGGTTCTTTTGCCACATCTTCTTGCAAGAAGAACATAAACGAAGCTACAATTATTATGTAAATTACCGTTCCTAAAGCATCAATAAAAGCATTTTTTATAATTTTATTCATAAGATATTATATTCTTCAGTTTTTTTAAATTATTCTACTCTTCTCCTGCATAAAGCTCATAGAACTCTTTCTAAATATCTCCAACCACTCCTGAAAGATTTTTTCTCATTTCTACCTCACTTCTCCTTTGGGTTTCTATGTATGCTTTAGCTATTGCAGAATCTAAAGCATCAACACTTACTTCACCCACCTCACACAAATAATCTATTGAGGGACAAACAGCATTTAAACTACTTTTAAACCTATCTCTGTTAATTCTTGCAAGACCTTCAAGAACACCATGTTGTAATAAAAATCCACTTTTAGCCTTCTTTATAGAAACAAAATGATCTTCAAAACTATTTTGAAAATATTCAATTATTATCTGTGAATCTTCATATAATTTTCTTTCTTCTACACCCATAAAAATCAGATTATATTTCCTCTTTATATTTATTGTTGTTCTAAAAACATAAGTTTTTTTAAACATCTTTTCTTATAATTTGATATGGTTGGCTTTAGAATTTTAAGAGGTGAGGACTTTGCAGGAGAACATTCAATTCCTTGTAATGAAACTCTTGCAGATTATGAGACAAATGTAAGGGATAATCCTCATCATACTATTCTTACACAACCAAGAAGAGAAAGAAGATATTCTGCAGAACTAAATCGGGAAGCTGAAGAATTTAGAGAGAAATTATTATATAGTTTTATTTTTTGATTATTCCCTCAAACTTTTTTTAAATTTGTTAATAACTAAAGTATATCCGATAACTCGCGACTTGAAGTTCTTTCCTAATGCATCAAGAATCTTTTCATTAATCTTTTTTAATTCTTCTTTGTTGCGTGTAGCCGAGCGCAAAACAGAAATCCTAACTTGAGTATGATTCTTGAAATAACTTTTCAATGTCTCTATAAAATTATCAGTAACCCCTTGCTTCCCTAACTGCAAACTTCCAGAAAATCTATGTGCTGCCATTTTGCTTTTGTGAATTTATTTAACTTCTATAAATTTTCCAGTCGGCAAAGCATTTAAAACTTCCTCTTTTCCAACCTTGATTTTTTCAGATAAATATCCTGCAAATCTTTCTTTCTCAATGCTTCCCGGAACTATATGAGAATAAATTTTTTCTTTTCCAATACTTTCTTTAGGAACTGCCCTAACCACTCCATTTTGTTTCACCACGTAAAGTCTCAAGTCGGCAATCTTTCTATCAATAATTCCTTTGACTCCAAAGGTTCCACCTTTCATTCCATTCTTTTTGTAGACCTGTTCAGTTAAGAAAATATCAATATCTGCTTTTTTATTCCCGCTTCTCCAAGCCCTTGAAAAACATCCAGTCCATGTAGCAACCTCGTTCAAGTCCTCTTCCGAGACCTTTATCGGTTCAGAAACAATTACAGAGAACGGGCTTCCTGGAGTTCTTGTGTGCATAAGAATATAGTTCTTCTTTTCTTTCAATAAGTTAGAAATGATCTCTTCGTTTTGTTCAGCCGACTTGCCCCCATATACCAATTTTCCTGACTTGGTAAAAAACCATCTATACTTTTTATAGAATTCTTTTCCATGAGTTTCTTTTTTAATTGCCATGAAAAAGTTACAAAATTAGGGATTTTAAAGCTATTGGTTTAGTAAAATTAACCAGAAACTGAGAGATGCTCAACTTAACTATTTCTTAATTATGATTAAGGACATGTTGGACAATAAGTAGTCTTGAATTGCTCACAACTCGCCAATATAGTTGGATTTTCACTTAAACAATTCAATTCTGTAGCCTTTCCATTTATGAAGTGAGATTCATAATTATATGCTTGAGACTGAATTACCCAATAGTCTTTATCTATTATGTAAGTATATACCTCGCCTGAGAGAGTAGAAGTATGACAGGCTTGTCTACCTTTGAATGTTTCTATAGTCCCTCTATTAGCCGAACACCATGACGATGAAATAGAACCTTCACCAGATCCAGAAGAACTCCCAGAATTCCCTCCGCTGCTTGCACCAGAACCACTTCCACCTCCAGAAGTTCCATTAACAATATTATCATCAGAACTTCCTGAAAATGCAAAATATGATATTCCTCCAACGACTAGAACAGCAACTACAATTCCGATAATTAATCCAAGAGCACCTTTTTTATTCATATTATACTCATCCACTTCCTGTAGGAGGGCAAGGAATACTAGCACCATTATACAATGCTTCGGTACAAACACCATTAACCCAATGATATTCCACACCTACGCCTCCACCAGGTGAAGTAATAACCCACGAATCTCCTGATCCGTAAGCATATATATCATTTTCAATGGTTGCTTTTGTGGTCTTGAAATCTATTTCAAAAAAACAAGCAGATTTTCCTTTGTAAGTTTTCATTCCATTTACTTGATTTTTTATTATTTCAACATCTCCTTGTAAAGAGACAAAATCTTTCACTACATCTGATCCAGAAGTACACCAACCTGAACCACTTCCTGTTCCACTCGAACCTCCAGAAGTTCCTCCACTTCCTGTTTCTCCAGAAGTTCCATTAACAATATTATCATCAGAACTTCCTGAAAATGCAAAATATGATATTCCTCCAACGACTAGAACAGC
>JAUSKC010000003.1 GCA_030647125.1 Nanobdellota archaeon
CTCTGAAAAGTCCTGATAGAACTCCTGATAGTTCTTGTCTGTGAACAACTCCAACTTCCCCCACTCTTAATGGAAGGTCTTTGTAGGATTTTGGTGTTGCTTTGTAGACCAACATTCCCCCTGGACAATTCATTGGCTTAACTAAGAAAGGTCTTTTTTCATATTCCGTCGTGAAGTTGTTTTCTTTGTACTTATCCCAATGTCCGGAGATTTTCCAAAGTTTAGAGTCCATAATTTGTGGCGTTTTTATTTCTTGATAGCCTGCCTTTCTATGTTCTTCTCTCCAGTAATTTATTAGTTCGTTGTAAATTATCAATCCATTATTATGCCAGAAAACCATTCCGGGTGCGACTTCGTTGAATGAGAACAAGTCCATTTGTTGGCCTAAAATTCTATGGTCATTTTCTTTAAGTTTAGAATTGTCAAGTTTTGATTTGGATATTTGCGATAGCAAGTTTCTGTAGTCGACTTTTTCTTCAACTGAAACCTTATTATCTTTATCATCAATTCTTATCTCTCTTGAAAGTTCTGAAAGTGGATGACCTTTGACCTTCATTTCAAATTCTTTGTAATATCCGAATGGCGCGCGCCATACCTTGTACTTTTTTGAAAGAGCTTTTTCTGTTTCAATTAAGGTCTGCAGTGCGTATTCCGGAGATGCTAAGTTGGAAGATAAATGCGCGTAAGGGTAGAGAACAATGTTTTTTACATCGACTTGTTCAGCGATTTTTATAATTTCTTCAACAAGGGCTTCAACAACTTTTTTTATATTTCCTTCGTCTTGTTTCTCTATTGCAGTCATTATGGTGAGAGCTTCAGGCACATGTTTCTCTTTTTTCTCTTCTTCAGAAAGCGGTTCAACTGATTTAAGCGCTTTTTTCAGCGGCTTGAATTTTATGTAGTCAGTGTGCAATGATAATATCTTCATATCTTTGATAGATTAAGGGAGTTTTTAAAATTAATCAACACAAGATTTAAATATCATTATTTTGATTTTTTATAATGCATAAACTAAACGGGCTTGAAAGATCTATTAAGTTTGATGATTTAATCATTAAAGGAATTCTTATAGCGACTGCTGCAGCTTTGTGTTATATTGCTTTTTCTGGTAATAGTAGAGGTAATGCAGAAGTTCAAGTTAATTATAGAACTGTCAATTCACAATCTTATATTCCTCAAAGTTATAATCCAGGAAAGTAAAATGGTGTTGCAATACAAATCAAAAAAGAGTGGTGAATGGAAGGATTATCCAGGGAAAGAAAAGTTCAAAGGTGACGTTAAGAATTATGATTTCCGGCTTTTAAATCATGACAAATCAAAAGTTCTTGTTGATGAGGGCACGTATGAGAATGTCTTGAAAAGAATGAGGCAGATTGAGTTTTTTAAACATCATTGATTAAGTTATTGTATAGTGGTAACACAATGGGAAGATTTAAAAATCAATCTAAACGCTTATTTAAATGGCAAGTCCAAATGAGAATCATGAAAGAAAACCTTACGTATCTTACTTATTAGAAGCAGATATAGCAGATAAAGGAATTGCTTTCTCAATAAAAAATGCTATTCAAAAATATATACAAAAGCATCGTCCACAATTAGAAATAGAAACAAGAGGTTTTGATAAATCATCTGCTCATTTTTCAATGATTTTAGACCTTTATGATAATGGAAATTATGATTTTAATATGGAAGTATTAAGAGACCACATTCAAAACGCACCTCAGCTTCCATCTAACGTACACTATAAACCAAAAATAACAATCCGTCCAATTTCATCTCAAGAAAAAACTGAAACAGGTTCATCAAAATCTGATGAAGCATGGATTCAAACAGTTGATAAACTTAGATCTGAAAAAGAAGAAAAGGATAGAACGCTTAGAGATCAAGAAAAAGAAGTGCAAGGTTTAACGAAATTGCTTAGCGCTAAACAAGATAGCATAACAGAACAATCAGAAAAAATTAGAAAACTCGAAGAAAGATTGGAAGCAACAGAGCCATTTGATATTAATACACCAGCATATTCATTAGCTGAAGAACTTTTTGATGCTTATAGAGGTGAAGTGCATCAAGCGAGAGAAGATTGGAAAATTTTAGGCGAAACTAAAGATAGACAAGTGTTTTTAGAATCCAGAGGCGGACAGGAAATAGATTCTTTGTTAAAATATGTTTCAGTTAAGACGGGATTAAAGTTTAGTTCTGAAGAAGAAATGAAAAAATGGATTCAAGATAATTCTTATGAAAAATGGGAAGATTCTCCAGTTTCGAAAGCATATGAAGATGCTATTAATGGTATAAGAAGGGATATTTCTTTAATGGAAAAAATGAGGAGGGAAGGTGCTAGTGAAGGATTGATAAAAAGTTTAGATGATATTACTGTGAAAAGAAAAGAAGAACTTGAAAAAAAAGGAGAAGATGCCCAAAATTTAAGAAATAGACTTGAATTTAACCAAAAGAAATGTAAAAATTTAAAGGATGCCCAACAAACTTACAATATCTTTAGAGAAATTTCATATAGAGCAGAAGAGAGAAGTAAGGCACAAATTGATTTCCCAATTGTAGCTAGCATTCATCCAGATGTTAAGGAAGTTCTTTTTTATGTTCCTTTGCCTGAAGAGGATGAAATGTCTAGAAATTTGACTAAAAGAATAAATACTTTAGGAGAAAAAATTATCTATACGAACAAAGTTTTAGTAGTGACGGAGGAACCAGAAGATATTTTAGAAATTGGAATTAAGATTAATGATAAAACTAGATTAGAAAAAATTATTCATGGGGAGGAAGACAATATAAATAAAGAACCAATATTGAATAGTTTAGGTTTTAAAACGGAACCCTTAATTTTAATTCAGAATTTAAGGATTCAAGGAAGTTTAAACGGTTGGGATCTTAGTAATATAGATTTTAGTGATTTGCACGGAACTTCTTCAGAATAATTTTCAAGAAACTATCTTTTATACAAGAATTTATGAACATCTTTTTTTGCAGCTTCACGCGCTTTTTTATGTTCTGCTAAAAAATTATTTATTTTGTCAATTAATATTTTTTTTAATTCTCCTGTGAGCAGTTTTCCTGATTTGTAGTCCTTTTCTATTTGTGCAAGTTTTTTGTCGTCTGGCTCGAAGAAGATTCTTAAGTATTGGAATGAGACGTCTACGTTAGTGTCTCCTCCGTGTTTTCTATGCTCTTCTATTGTTGCTTTTCCTCCAGAGAAAGCGTATTTGTTTATTTTGTTTTTTACTTCTGACGGAGAATCGGAAAGATAAATTACTGAGTTTTCTGAATCAGAAGATGACATTTTGGTTTCTCCGTAAAGTGAAGGGATAAATTT
>JAUSKC010000025.1 GCA_030647125.1 Nanobdellota archaeon
CTTGTTATTACAATCGACAACACAAACCAATATGATGAAAGCAATGAAAATAACAACCAATTTGTTTTCGCATTTAACATCAAGAACAGCACAATTCCACCAACACAGAAGATAAACTTAATTGCAAAATCTATTGAAACAGGAATAGTCAATTCAAGTGATAGCACAATTCATTTTAATTATACTATTGAGAATACTAAAAGCAATACAAATGTTATAGTAAATATTTCTATTGATGGGAATAACATAAAGTCCGAAAGTGTTAACGTTCTTTCCGGAACTAACAAATACTCTTCATCAATAAGCAACTCTTACAGCGCAAGGAATCATGTAATACAAATCTTTGTAGATTCAAATAATTTGATTGATGAGTCAAATGAAAGCGACAATAAAGTTTCAACTACCTTTAAAATTATAAATGATAACAATGGTGGAGGCAATAACGGCGGAGATAATGACAATAACAATAATAATGATAGAGAAAATATTTTTATAAGTTCACCAGCTTCACAATGGCAGTGCACTCAATGGTCTGAATGTAATGATGGAATTCAAACAAGAGTTTGCACTGATTTGAATGATGGTTATAACACAATAGGAAAACCTGAAGAATCTAGAATTTGTTCAAATGATAACGTCCAAACAATTTCCCAAATTTTGGAAAAGAAAACAAACAATAACTGGATTTACTGGCTTTTTGGAGATGCTATTGTTTTAGTAATAATTCATTTAATTCTAATTTTCGCAATGATGAGTTAAGAAAACGACTGAAGAAATTTATAGGGATATTATATTGGAGAAAAAGATAAATTCACTCCGTATATGTACTGAAAAAAACATTCCTTTTTACTACCACAATACTTTTAAAGCGTTATCATTATAGAGTTACTATGATGATTGAAAAAAGTAACGTGAATCTTGCAATAATTTTTGCAATAATAATCGCTTCGAGCATGATTGTTTCTGCTATACCTCAGGATCTTACTCAGTATTTAATATTTAATCAAGGAGAAGGAAGTTATGATATTTCTGGATTATTCAACACGACAGATTATTCTATTTCATCTTGGTTTGAAGTAAGCTCGTGGACAAATGATGAAAATAAAAGCCAGACAATTGCGCAGCAAAGAACTAATGTAGTGAATGAATTTTCTTATCCTATTGATTCAAGAGGAATGATGATTCTTGGAATAAGTGATGAACGTGAGAATTACCCTCAAGGAATATCAAAACAAATTTGTGAAAGTTTAACAGACATACACCGCTCTTTGGGATTTAGTCCTGGAAGAAATGAAAGTGGATGCGATCAGTGGTTGTTCTATCATAAAGAACTCCAGGAAGACAAATTGTATCATGTTGTTGCAACTTACGACGGAAATACAGCTAAAATTTATATTAACGGAGATTTAGTTGCAACACGCGACTTAGATGTTGTTAAAGGGGGTTATGACACAGAATTTGCTGTTGGAGGCAAACCTGCAGATTTAGTATTTTGGACAGGATGGCAAGACTTCAATGGGGATATAACTAAATTCCACGTATTCGACAAGGCGTTAACGAGTAGTGAAGTAAAGGATTTATACGACGATGAAAAGCCTTCGACTTCAAGCAGCAGCAATCACAGAAGGAAAAGTTCTTCTTCTTCAAATTTAGCAATTGCGGACTATAGCGCCCAAGCACCAGTTTGGCAGTGTTCTGCATGGAGTGAATGTAATGATGGAATTCAGACAAGAGTTTGTACTGATTTGAATAATGGATATAATAAAGTTGGAATGCCTGAAGAATCAAGATTCTGTTCAACTAATAACGTCCAAACAATTTCCCAAAGTTTGGAAAAGAAAACAAACAATAACTGGATTTACTGGCTTATTGGAGCTGCTATTGTTTTAGTAATAATTCTTTTAATTCTAATTTTCGCAATGATGGGGTAATTAATAAAATGTATACTAAAGAATACACAGATAGAAATGAAGTAAATGGAATAATGCATCTTACGAGAAAAACTATTGCCAGAGGAATGGGAAAATTAGTTTATGCTGATAATTATATAGATAGGGATAAAGCATGTGTAGAACAATTTATGGCAAGACTTTATGACCCGGATGTTGTTATTCACGTTACTAAGATAGAGACAAAGAAAATGCAGAGAGGATTTGTTTTTGGTGATAAAGAAGAGACTAAAAGATTAGAATTAATGGCGCAAAAATTTAAATTTGTTGCCTGAACATAACCCTTAAAAACCCCTTAATTCTTGAATTATTGTAGACAAGCTGGCGGGTTAGCCCTCCGCTAATTGCAAACGGGCTTTAGGCAAGCTGCAAGGAAGTTAGTGATAAGTGCGTCGTCGGGTCTTTATTCAAACGCTGACGCTTTGTCCATTTCGATCTTGCTCTTGCGAAACGGGTCAGACCTTGATCGGAGCAGCCCTAAACAAGAATTAAGATGCTTAGTGGGTCGCAGAGCCGAGAATGAGTAAAGGTAGCTTTACGATTATCTTCGAGCTGACTTCCGGTCTACAAAAAAGAACCCGCTGGTTCTTTTTGAATCTCCTCAAAACATGGAGCGGCGATTTCTAATTGCCTCCGGTGAAATCGCAATATTTACTTTACAACAAAATTAATAAACCAACTTGAGTTTTGTTAATAATGAGAAAAGTGGTGGTTATTTTGTTAATTGCTATATTCGTTATTGCGTCTGTTTTAGGATATCTATACTTTACTAACAGCACTGTATATAATTTATCACAAAATTTTAAATCCAATGTCAAAGTAATTTCTTACGGAACTTCGGCAAAAAGCTATGACCAAGTCGTTTCCGAATTTAAAGACAAATATCCTGATGAAGCTGCAGGCGGGAATGTCTATTTTATTTTTGGGAATACATCTGGAGTTAAAATCTTAGGTTATCAGAACTTTACACAAGGAAGCGTGAACTTGGCCTTTGGAAATGAAAATCAGATAACCCAAATAGCAACCCAAGGACTTTCCGTTCAGGACATTATTCCTAATAATAACAAAGTTGAAATAGTTATAAATGATAAAAACTATAACTTTAAAATAAATGAAGGCGAATTTATTTATATAATGGTTAAAGAATTATGAATAATATTAAACTTTTTCAAAGTTCAAAGAGGATGATTAAACTTTTTCAAAGTTCAAAGAGGATGATTAAACTTTTTCAAAGTTCAAAGAGGGATGAAGCAAAATGAGGGAAGATAATTTCAAATTTTTTATAGGTTCGAAAGGGCAATTTTATCTTATAGCAGCAATTATAATTATAGCAGGGATAATAGGATTCGCGACGATAAGAAATGCAGTAGTTGACACAAGCTCAACGAAGGTCTACGATTTAGGAAGTGAATTTGAAATTGAAAGCGGTAAGGTTGTCCAACACGGAGTTTATAACGAGTATGATCAACAAGAAATGAATTTATTACTGCAGAATTTCGGCGCGGTCTATAAAAGTTATATTGACAAAGGGGAAAATGTTGCAAACTTATCTTTTATCATTGGAAATAAAAATGATATTATTCTTTACACCTATACCCAAGTTGTAGGCGGTTCAGTCACATTGGACTTTAGCGGAAAGTATTCCCGCTTGACGATACAAAATGCACAATTAACTAATAAGACATTGACACCGACGGCAGATAATAAGATAAATGTTGAAATTAATAAGATTACTTATACTTTTGATCTTAAGCCCGGGCAAAATTTTTATTTTATAATTGATACAAGTAGTGGAGCAACGTCTGGAGGATCATGAAATTAAAGAATAAAAGAGCTCACTGTGTTCACTCGCTTTTCCCGATGGGAAAAAGAGGAGTTAGTGAAGTAATTGCTTACGTTTTGCTTATAGGAATATCCATAACTATTGCTGTGGTTGCCTACGGATATTTGGAAGGTTTCGTACCTAAAAATACTATTGATTGTCCAGATGGAATTTCGCTTGCAATAAAAAATATAAATAATTCTGAAGGCCAAAGCTTTAATGTTACACTGCAAAACAATGGAAGATTTAATGTTGATGGATATTTCATAAAAATTGCAAATAACAGCGCTTCATTTTTGGCGGATATTGATTTATCAAAATACCTTATTCAAGATGGTTCTGGGTCTCAAGGCGGAGGAATAGTTAATTTTCCAGGGGGCAATTTAGGAATTGAAAAGGAAATTCAGCAAAAATTTAATTCGACAAATGCGACTGCACCAAAACAAGTCTGCTTAGTTGAAATAACGCCGATAGCATATTTGAAAAACAGTGAAGGAAGAAATACAATTGCTGTTTGCACAAATGCAAAAATAAAACAAGAAGTTTTGTGCGGCGATCAGCTTTGGGAATGCAAGACAGATAGTGATTGCAGCAGTTCTGGTGGAGTGTGTGATAGCGCGCATAAATGCGCAAATCCGGTAATATGGTTGGAATTTAATGGAGATTATACAGATTCTAGTGATAATGGAAATACAGGAGTTCCATCTGGAGGGGTAACATTTGTTCCTGACTCTTATCCACTTGGAAGTGGAAAGCCACAAACTGTTCTAAATTTAGATGGAATAGATGATTATGTTAGGGTTCCTACAGCAGATGATGGTAGTCTTAGATTTGGAAAGAACAGTTTTACTGTTACAGCATGGATGAAAACTTCACTATCAACATCTAATAGAGGAGCTTTTGGAAATGGGTATTATGATTGGGGTCCTGGATTTGGAATGTATTCTTTAGGATTTTGTATAACTCAGGGGTCTAGTGTTCATTATTCTGGTATGCCCGCTCCACTTCAGGCATGTTCATACACCTCTGAATGGAGAGATGGTTCTTGGAAGCACTTTGCCTTTGTTGTTGATAGGAGCAATCCAAATAATGTAGATGTAACAAGTTATATCAATGGTGTAGGCGGTACCTTCTGGTACTCAACTCCACAAAATCAAATTGATTTAACAGCAACTGACAAAGATCTTTTGGTCGGAGCATTATATTCTGCATATGGCACAGGCAGTATAGGATTTAATTTCCAAGGCAAAATAGATGATTTCAGAATTTACCCTTCAGTATTAAACTCATCTCAAATTCAAAGCATTATGACTTCGTAAAGAAGGATTTTTAAAATACATTAAATTAAATATAACATGAAAAAAACTAAAATAGAAAAAAGAGCTCACTCCATTCGCTCGCTTTCCATAAAATGGAAAAGGGGGATTTCTCCAGTTGTGGCGACGTCGCTGCTTATTGCATTGGTTTTTATTCTTGCATTAATAGTTTTTCTTTGGTTTAGAGGATTTTCACAAGAAGCAATCACAAAATTTGGGGATCAAAATATTCAGGCCGCGTGCGGCAATGTTAAATTAGATGTTAGTTATTCTTCTCCGGTCGTTGTAATTTCAAACAGCGGCGATGTTCCGATAAACAAAATAAAAATACAATTTAGTGATAGCGGAACGGCAACTACAGAAGATTTAGAAGGATTCGGCGGACTTCCTATAGGGGGAGTTGAGACAGTTGACATATCCAAATATAATTCCGCGAGCAAAATTATTTTAATACCGGTTCTTTTGGGAAATTCAAATTCAGGCAAACAAAACTACATATGCGATAAAAAATACGGCTATGAGGTAAATATTTAATGGTAAAAAAACATCAAGATGTTTTAGAGGTAAGCATTTAATGATAAGAAAAAATTCAAGAGGGATATCAAATGTTTTGTCGACGCTGCTTTTAATAGCAATTGCGGTAATCGCGGTGGCAATAGTGGCGAGTTTCGCAATAAAATTTGTTAATAATAATTTATCCGGGAGAGATACATGCTTTAATGCATTGGATAAAGTAAAATTGCAAAGTCAATACACATGCAATACTTCATCAAAACTCCTTGTTGGAGTTGAAACGGGCGACGTTAAACTTGACAAATTATTAATTTCTCTTTCTGGAGGCGGGAGTGTTAAGAGTATTGAAATAAACGGCTCGACGCCGAGCAGTTATTTGATAGTTTATGGAAACCCAACAAGTAAAGTTGTAGTTCCTGGAGCAAATGGGGGAATAACTTATCAAATTGATATTTATAGCTCAGGTGTTCCAGTCGGATCAAATCCTTATAAAAAGACTAGGGTTGACAGCATCAGCATTTCTCCTAAATTCGGAACGAGAACTTGCGACATAGTTGATCAAGTTCAACTAGAGGAATGCGGTCCGTCAGTAATATCTTAATAATTTCAATAGTTATTAAACAACAAGACATGCAATAATTTTTAAACAGAAAAAGCTATTTCTAAATGATGGAAAAGGAGGACGAAAACATTTCGAGTGAAATGTTTTAGGGGAAAATGACAGCACAAATAAAAATTTCGAAGAAATTTTCATAATGAAGGGACAATCTGGGGCAATGATAAAAACATCAAGATGTTTTAAGGGACAGATTTGGGTTGAGACAGTTATTTATACTTTAATTGCATTAGTTTTAATTGGAGCTGTTTTAGTTGTCATTAAACCAAAAATAGAGGCGCTGCAAGATAGAACTATGATTGAAAACTCAATAGGAATTATGAATCAGATTAATTCTAAAGTTTTGGAAGTTGTGCAGGGAGGACCGGGCAATATAAGAGAACTACAAATTCAATTAAGGTCTGGAAATATAATTGTCGACGGAAAAGAGGATACTATAATTTTTCAAATGACAAGCTCTGATGTTTTCAGTCAACCTGGAGAAGATGTTAATTACGGCCCAATAATAATAAGAACTGAAGGTGAAACAAGAGAAAATACTGTGACATTAAAACTAAATTATTCTGAAAGTTATAATATAAAATTAAAGACGCCTGAAAACTTAAATGCAAGCGACATTATGAAGGATTTCCAGAAAGCCGGAACGCCTTACACTTTTGTAATTTCAAACAATGGAAAAGATATTCAAGGCAAACCAGTAATTAATATAGAAGTGAAGTAAAAACATTTTCAATGTTTTAAAATAAAATGCAAATAAAACTAAAATCAAGAGGAATAAGATGAAAGAAAAAAATTCAATTCAAGAATATCCGAGGGTATTGATAGATTTTTTGCCGAGATTTCCGGCGCTGAAAGTTCAAAAAGACAAAACGCTAATTAATGTGAGATATTCTTTGATAGCACCTTTCGCTTATGCGCATATTTACTGGAATCCAAAAATTTCCGAAGTTGTTTATGAAATTGAAGAGCCAATTCTCGACGACGATGAAAAAGAAATAAAAAACAAGATAATTTCTGCAATGAGAGATTTGATAAACTACGACACGATTGTTGAAAAAGACACAAATGCTCTGCTTGAATATATTGACCAAGGTTCAGAATTATTGCAATTGAACTCGGGCTCAATTTTTCATATGAAAGCTTCAGAAAGATTTATTATTATTTGTGTAGGGATTTTTTAGGAATGAATGAAGCAGAGCCGCTGTTAAAAGATTATTATGTTGAAGATATTGAATGTAATGGGGCTTCGACACCAGTTTATATTGTCCATAGAAAATTCAGAAATTTGAAAACAAACTTAAGATTTAATGATATTGACGCTTTGACTGCGTTTGTTGAGAAACTCGCACAAAGGTGCGGGAAGTATATTTCTTACGCAACTCCAATACTTGACGGCAGTTTGCCAGATGGAAGCAGAGTTAATGCGACATACACCGCAGATATATCAAGCAAAGGCCCGACTTTTACGATAAGAAAATTTACAAAAAATCCGTGGACTCCTTCACAACTTGTTTCTTTCAGAACTCTTAGCCCGGAAATGATGGCTTATTTATGGCTGCTAATTGAATATAAAATGAATATTTTAATTGCAGGAGGAACTGGCTCAGGAAAGACGACTTTGTTAAATGCCATCTCATTCTTTATTCCGCCTGAAGCAAGAGTCGTTTCAATTGAAGACACTCGAGAATTGGCCCTTCCAAGGGAAAACTGGCTTCCGAGCGTTTCACGAAGCGCGACAGGTTTTGGGAAACTAGGGGAAGTTGACTTATTTTCATTATTAAAAAATTCGTTCAGGCAAAACCCTGACTATGTTATTGTTGGTGAAGTCAGGGGAAAGGAAGCGTATGTTCTCTTTCAAGGAATGGCATCTGGACATCCTTCTTTAAGCACGCTTCATGCAGACTCTGTTGATACAGTTATAAAACGTCTTGAAACACCTCCTATAAGCTTAAGCCCGACGCTGGTGAACGTTCTTGACTGCGTATGCATAATGACTCACGCTGTTGTAAAGAAACAAGAAACAAGAAAATTGAGAGAAATTGTAGAAATAATAAATGTGAATCAGGATGGAGTTGCTGTGACGAACACGCCTTTCATGTGGAATCCGGCCGATGATCAATTTTACTTTAAGAGAAACAACAAAATATTAGAAAAAATAGCAAAGAGATACGGCCTGACTATACAAGACCTTGAACAAGAATTCAGAAAAAGGGTTTTATTAATTTATCAGATGTATAAACTGAAGATCTTTGATTTCCATAAAGTCCAGGAAGTAATTAACGAGTATTACAAAAATCCGGATAAAGTTTTAAGGGATTTTAGAGTTGTAAATAACAAGCCATGAATAGTATAGCAATATTTAATAATCAAATTTGTCTTTCTTAATTATGGAAAAAAAGAGCTTGATACTGATAAATCAGCTTATTCAAATTATTGAGATAGTTCTGCCGAAATTGGAAAGTGCATATGAAGGCAAAGACGCAAACAAATTCAATTCTTATAAAAAAATTATCGTTGACTCCCAAGATAAAATAGCAAAAGAGATGGAAAATGAATAACTTAAAAAAAGCCAGGACAATATTTGAAGAGCAAAAAGGGGTAATAAATGAAATCAACTCTACATTCGACAGCGCGAGAAAGGTAAAAGACAGCGAAAAAAAAATCCTAGAAAAGCACTTGGATGATTTGAGAAAAAAACTCAAGAAAAGTGCCTTAGATTTTAAAGAGGAGATTTCGGGATTTTATGTTGCAAAAAAAATTAGCAGTTCTGCAAGCGAGAACATTTTATATCAAGAAGATGAAAGTCAAAAATTAAACCGGGCAGTTAACCTTGAGAAATTTACTTTAAAACGATTGAAAGAAAGCGAAGAAAAAGAAACACCCGTTAAAGAAACAAAACCGAGCAAGTATGTGACATTTTCTAATCAATTCTTTGGGAAGATTTCAAAAGATTTTGCAAAGGAAGATTTTTTCAGGGGATTTGACAGGGACTTAATAAGGGCTAATATGCAATTTACTACAGACACATACATTTCAATGATTCTTCTTACAACGACGATTTCATTTATTTTTTCAGCATTTTTATTTGCTTACTTGATGTTTTTTGAGACGAGTATGACTTGGCCGATAATACAATTATATTTAGGGGAGTATTTGGCCAGATTTACGCAGACGTTTTGGGTAATGATATTTTTCCCGTTAGCAACTCTTACCTTTATGTATTTTTACCCAAGTTTGGAAAAAAGAAATGCCGAATCAAAAATTGACCAAGAGCTTCCTTTTGCAACGATAAACATGGCTGCAATTTCCGGATCTTTAATAGACCCGACAAAGATATTTAGCATTATAATTTCAACAAAAGAATATCCAGCACTAGAAAAAGAATTCAGAAAAATTCTAAATGAAATAAATTTTTATGGATATAATCTTGCAAGCGCCTTGAGAAGAGTTGCATTCAACACTTCAAGCAGAAAACTTTCTGACTTGCTTAATGGCTTATCAACGACAATTACCTCTGGAGGAGATATGCCTGGATTCTTTGACAAGCGCGCGCAAAGCCTGCTCTTTGAATATCAAATTGAAAAAGAAAAATACAATAGAAGCGCGGAAACATTCATGGATATTTATATCAGCGTCGTGATTGCAGCGCCGATGATTTTAATGCTGCTTCTTATGATTATAAGCGTAAGCGGCCTCGGATTCAGCCTCTCTTCAGGAACGATTTCACTTTTAATGATTTTAAGCGTTTCAGTATTAAACTTTTTGTTTTTGTTGTTTTTAAATTTAAAACAACCTAGGGGATAACATGGAATTAACTAAAATGCACTGGATTGGAATTATTGCAGGCCTAATTGTAATAGGATTTTCATTTTTATTTACTGGAAGCAATTTTTTTATGGTCATAATCGGCATTGGTTTTATAATTGTGGCCTTGCCATTTGTTATTGAAATAATTATAGAAGCGCGCAGAAATTCCGAAAAAGAAGAAATGTTCATTGAGTTTGCACGAAGCTTGGTTGAAAGCGTCAAAACCGGAACGCCGATAAGTAAAAGCATAATTAATATGAAAAACAAGCCGTTTGGAATTTTATCACCTAACATACAAAAACTTGCAAACCAAATTTCAATGGGAATTCCATTAAGAATTGCCCTTCAAACATTTGCAAAGGATGTAGACAATAAAACAATTACACGTTCGCTCGTTTTGATTGGCCAGGCAGAAAGGGCAGGAGGAGATATTGGAGAAATATTAGAATCCGTGGCTGGAGCGGTCTCGTTATCAGACCGACTAAACAAAGAAAGAAGGGCAGCAATTTCAACTTTAGTTGTTCAAGGTTATATTATCTTTTTTATATTTATAATAATTATTTTAATCATGCAGTTTAAAATTATCCCGTTAATTTCAGGAATTGCGGACATTGGAACGATAAATAATGCAGGCGTTTCTTCAGGTTTAAATTTGGGCGGCGGAACGCCGATAGATGCAAAAACAATATCCGGAGCTTTTTTGTATTTAATTCTTATTCAAGGATTTTTCAGCGGATTGACAATTGGTAAACTTTCTGAAGGGAACATAAAATCAGGAATTAAACATTCATTTGCTCTTATGCTTATGTCATTTGTCATTTATGCCGGAGCAAACTTGATTTTCGGATGATAAATAAAAGAATTAAAAGGGGCTCGCATGTTGGAATTATTTTGTCATTTGTGATATTTGTGGTCTTTCTTGTTTATTTATTTGGCATTTTGCAGCCGGCATACAAATCTAACGCAAGCAAAGAGACCATGTCCGGCTATGTAAAAAATAATTTAATTGACTACCTGTCGGCAAATTTGACCATCATTACTATAAGTGCAGTAAGCGGACAGCCAAGCGATGACACAGTTGAATTCGACGAAAGCGCTATAACTAATTTCGACGCATCTAACATGTATTTTGTGGTAAAGAACACAGGCGGAAGTGAAGTTGATTCTATAAGAAAAATTAAGAAAATTTTAATAAAAAGAGAAAATGGGCAAAATGTTTTTGATATATATTACTCTACGGAAAACTTGACTATAACTAAGATTTACAATCTTCCCACTAACGCTAAAATACTCACATCTGAAATTAAATTAATAACTTACAGGAATGAGATTTTTGAAAGCAAAGTCAACAACGCGCTAAAAAGCTACAATTCCGATTACACCAGCTTTAAAAGATCAATAGGAATTTCAAATATTAATTTTGGATTTAGCTTCAAAAATGCCGCAGGTGTTGTGAACGGAACTACACAAAATACACAAGGAGATGTTTATGCGCAAGAAACTCCAGTCCCGTATTTTGATAAGGGAGGAAATTTAAAGACAGGATTCTTTACAGTTAAAATATGGTAAATAAAAGAGCTTACTCTTTTCCCATAAACGGGAAAGGAGGTTACATAAAGATTATTGAAGCAGTAATAGCTTTGCTTTTAATAAGCGGAACTTTATTAATTTTAATAAGGCAAGGTTACTTCGGTGGTGGAAATGATTTATCAGCGAGGGTCTATAATGATCAATTAAATATTCTTAAAGAAATTCAGGCGGATAAAAATTTAAGAATTGCTATCTTGTCTGTGGACGATAGTTCTCTGGAGCAAAATAATGGAATTGAAATGAATGAGACAGGTTTTCCGGCTTCTGTCGCGAACAAGATAACTTTAAGCACCCCTAATTATTTAATATGCAACGCAAAAATATGCAAACTTCAAAATGTTTGTGAGTTAAAGTACTATAAAGAAGGGGATGTTTATGCGCAATCAGTTCCAATTGCCGCAGAAGAAACACAATACAGCCCGAGACAAATAAAGTTATTCTGCTGGAACAGTTAGAAATTCTTAGAAGAAAATAAATAATTATTTAGTACAAACAATCTGAACTTGACATGTTCCGCCATCCGTTCTTACCGGACTAGCCCATTCAAATCTACAATTAATCTTAGCTTTGTTAACATTACTACCTTGTTGTGCATAAGCCTTTAAAGTTTTCCAGGAGGAGTCACTAGTGTAATCATCAAACCTTACTGATTGAGGATTAACTGCGATGGAACATTTCGAATAAACTGCCTTTGATGCATCTGTAAAAGAAGGCAAATCAACTTCGGCATTATTAGATACAGAATCAATTTTTGAGACTGCTATTAAAGAAGAATCCCAAGCAGTTTTACAATTAGTTCCAAAACAAATACCTTGTTCATTAATCTTAACATTTGAATTAGAATTGTAAAGTGTAGCGGCTCCACAAATAAAATCATTAGGACTCCATCCTGTTGGAAGAGTATTAGTCGGACAACCAACATAACTTGCTCTTGCAGTGCCTTCTATTTCATTCACAGAATGCCCAAAAGAAGAAGGAAGCGCGCCAGCTTTTAAATCCGAAGTGTAAGCATTAACAGCTAATAATCCTATGACGAGAATTAACAAACCAATAATTGAGTAAGCATACCTCTTATCTATGTTTAAAGTAATTCTCATAATTTGTTAAGTAAAAAAGCATTTAAATAGTTTTTTCTTTAATATTAAATGAAGAAGTTTATTTCTTTAGAACATACAGCCGATATAAAATCTCAAGAATATAAAAAAGGAGTGGGAGAAGTAAACTTAAATCAGAATTTTATAATAAAAAAAGTTTTACCAATTTATACAAACTGCGCTACAATAAGATAGTCCGCCATCGCCAAGAACATTCTTCTTCCAAGGTATAGGTCCGCTACCTACAGTTCCTTGTGGTTCTATTTTACATCCTTGTAATCTTGAATTATATTCATCATCGTGGCTGTAGACTTTAGTCAAAAAACATAAATCATGACTCGCGGTATTACCTTGATCAGGATTATCACTTCCACCATTTGCTGTCCGGCCCTGCCAGTCATATTTTGTAACTGAAGAAGGTCTGGAAGAGGAGGGCCAAGCAGTTTTACAAGTACTTCCAAAACAAATACCTTGTTCATTAATCTTAACATTTGAATTAGAATTGTAAAGCGTAGCAGCTCCGCAGACAAAATCATTAGGGCTCCATCCTGTTGGAAGAGTATTAGTCGGACAACCAACATAACTTGCTCTTGCAGTGCC
>JAUSKC010000010.1 GCA_030647125.1 Nanobdellota archaeon
AGTAATTATGGCGAACAGTCTCAGAATATTAAGGCTAATTAACATAAGAAAACCAAAAACTCCATATTTCCAAGTTTTTCTCGAAATACCATATGACACAACAAAGGCAATAAACAGGGAATACATTGCCACTCCTGTGCATTCTTTTGCGACGATCATGGGAATTGAATTAACAACAAGGATATTATCTACTATGTTTACTGTTCCTTTTCCTATTATGAAAAGGAATCCCCTTATCACTAAAACAAAGAAGTTTATGAAAAAGTCAGTTATTGATCTCAAATTAAAAAACCAGCTCAATAAAAGAAAAACTCCAAGAAATTTTAAAATAAAAAATATTGATTTTTTTACAAGTTCCTTATCTGCCATATTTATTTAGGCCATAAAGTCCCAATATTAATGTGATTACTGTGAGTAATATAAATAATTTGTCATCCATGACAGGGATTGTTTTTGGGTTAGATACAGTAATTACACTTGTTAAGATTATAGTTCCGTTTGTCGCAGTAATTGTAGCACTGCCAGGAGCAATAGCAGTAACAAGGCCGCTCGTAACATTTACTGTAGCAACAGATAAATTGCTCGATGTAAAAGAAATATTAGAAATATTCATAACAATAGGCATACCAAACTGATCAAGATTTGTAATATTCAACTGCAGGGTAGAGTTGATAGGAAGATTTGCTGACGGAGGTAATAATATGGTTTCTGTCAAAACAGATGATGCTGCAGGAGGTGATGAGACCTTATTAGCAATTAATGTAACAGCTGTCTGTGCTAATGCTCTTCCGTTTAATGTTGCGCCGTTCTTCATTGCAATTAGTGTTTGATCTAGAATATTCCCATTGAAAATAGATGTTGTTCCAAGTGTTGTTGTACCAGCTACTTGCCAGAAGATATTTTTTGCCTGGCAACCATTAATAAGGATAACCTTCTTACCAGAGCTGATATCAAGAGTTCCGCCTATCTGGAATATAAAGACAGCATTCGCGTCGCCTGAACAGTCAAGAGTAACATCTGTTGGTATTATTAAGTTAGATGCAGTAGTATAGACGCCCGGAGCGAGTGTCAGACCGCCAATACTTCCAGTGAGAGTTTGATCAGATGATCGTGAAGCAGCGTCAGTATACGCATTTTGCATGTCAAGTATTGCTATACCCATATTAATTGGGGTTGGAGGTGCATAGTTAGATGCAAAAACCCTTCCACTAACTAAAGAAGATATTGCAAATTGATTAGATGAATGCATTATCAATCCAAATCCAGTTATGGAACTTGCAGCATTTGGACTCACACCAATATTTCCAGTAATAGAAGTAGTTCCTGTTGTTGAAATTCCTGATTTTGATAATATAACAAAATTACCTGCTGTTCCGAGATTTACAGGGGCAGGTGATGTATAAGCAGCAACAAACTGCACAGATAAAATAATCGCAATCGAGAATAACAGTGCGAAAATCAAAATTTTAAATTTTGTTGCAATCATAAAGTTACTCCCTTTATCGTTAGTCATATTCCATCAACCCATAAGATGTATTTAAGCATTATCTCATTATAGAATATACTTTATGTTATTCCTTAAAATTGATGATAAATGTCTCTTTATACTATAGTAAATTATATACAAAATATATGATTCAGTTAAACAAAAGTTAATTATCTTACGGGCGTTTATCCTTTTGTTCTTTTTTTGTTTTCTTGTTGAAAAGCCCTGGATTATCTTTCTTAAGTTCTTTTGTCATTGATTTAACAACAATTCCTGAATCTTTCTTCAAATATAAATACCCCATCACTGCAGAAAACAATCCTCCGACTGAATCAACTATTAAGTCATACATGGTGTCAACTAAACTGCCTTGCATAAAAACGTTATTAGAAATAGGACCTAAAGTATGATCTATCGTGAATTCAACTATCTCCCATAAAGCGCCTATAGAAAGCGCAAAGGTAAATGTGAACATTGCAACCACTTTTGGACTCGTTTTAATTTTTTCTGCCTTGTAAAGCACATACAAAATAAAAAAACCCAATATCCCAAAAGCCAAGCCAGAACTTGTATGCCATAATATATCCCACCACCAATAAGTGGCATAATAATTTTGTAACTCCCCTAGAAAGAGGGTAGCATAAATAAAGAGAACAGCAAAGACCTCCAACTGCGAAGGAATATCAATTTTAGATAATTTGCCTATTGTCAAAGGAAGAAAAATCAAAAGAGATATTACAAAGATAAAAATCATAGTACCCCAATTTTGTTGAGCTAATGCGCCAATAAAAGCTATAATTAATGTAAAAAGCAAAATGAACGTTAAGGTGCTTCTTTTTGGATGTTTTTTAATTTCTTTATTAATTTCCTTTTTGGCTACCTCTCCAGCACTTTCTACTGCTTTTTCTACTATTTCTTCAACATTTTCTATTGCTTTCTCTACATTTTCTCCAACATTTTCCATTTGTATTCTAAGATATTAAAGAAATTAAGCTATATATGGCTGCCGGGAGCACATTTAACTATCTGTCTTGTGGGAGAGTCTATCAAGATTTAAATATCAAATCTTACTAGTTCGTTCATGAAGAGGTTCACACTTGGTTATCTTTTTTCTGAAAAGAAACTTGGAAAAGACGAAAAAATCTTTGTAAAGATATGCAAAAAAAAGAAAATAGATCTTGTTATGTTTAATATTTTAGACAAAACAAATGAAACCGAATTAGAAAAAAAGGCAAAAAAATGTGACATAATATATAATAATAGCGCAGAGGACTTTGTTTATGAAATTATAAAGACGCTTGAAGCGCTCGGGAAAAAAGTTGTTGATTCTTCTGAAACATATTATTATATAGAAGACAAATGGCTATTCTATTTGAAATGCAAAGAGCACAAAATACCAGCCCCCGAAACAATTCTTTTATCCGAAAACATAAACCTTGCTAAAAATGAGATAAGGGAGTTCAACAAATGGCCCGTAGTACTAAAAAGAATTGAAGGAACCCAAGGGGATTTCGTCGAAAGAGCTAAAGATTTGAAAGAAGCGGAAGAAATAATAAAAAGATTTTGGGGCAAAGCAGAAGAAAGAAGTCCTATAATCGCCCAAGAATTTATCTCATCGCCCTCGTATAGAGTTACACTAATAGGCGACCAAATAGTCCAGACCGCCCTAAAAGAAAATAAAGGATGGAAATCAACAGGGGTCTATCAAAAAAAATTTAAAAAATTCCCAATTAACAAAAAATTAAAAAATATTATAAAAAAAGTAAAAGATTTATCTGGAATAAAAATTTGCGGCATTGACTTTCTTGAAAAAGACGGAGCGCCATTGCTACTTGAAGTAAATACAACACCAGGATTTGATTTCTTTGAAAATGAAAGAGAAAAAATTATTGAAAAAGTAATTAATTTCCTTAAAAAAGAGGCCTAAACATTTTTGTATATTCTTTCAGCTCTTTCTATCTCACTAAGTTCTATTTTTTGAATCATAATTTTCTCGCTATCAACACTTTCTTGTAGAATGTGATGAGGCGAAACAATTGCCGAATATGAAACCATATCTTTCCTATCAACTAAAGGATTGCACAATGCAACAAAAAATAAATTTTCAAAAGCCCGAGCGGAAATAAGTGATTTTAAAATTTGAATTTCTCTTTGTTTATGCTCTTTGTCATGCGCTTTTTCTTCATAGCACCAATAAGATGGACAAAAAACAATTTGCGCGCCTGCTCTTTTCATTTTCTTGAAAAGCGCCGGAAATGCAAGATCCCAGCACACAACTATCCCTATCTTTCCAAAATCTGTCTTAAAGACCTCAACTTTATTTCCTTTAGACAAATGCTCTTCATCATAAAGATGAATTTTTTTGTACTTCCCTTTTATCTCTCCTTTTCTATTTATCAAAAGCGAAGTGTTGTAAAATTTATTCCCTATCTTCATATCTTCAGTAACGATACACCATATAGAATTCTTTTTACATTCTTCACATACTTCTTTTATTATTTTATGTTCTAAATGCAATGTCTTCTTATGCAACGTCGATTCTGGAAAGCAGATTATGTCTGCCTTTGACTTCTTTGCCAAATTAATATATTTTTTCACTTTTTCAAGATTATCTTCTTTTGAAATGTCAAAATATCTTATAGGCGCCAGAGCAATAATAGGATTCTTCATAATATAAAGAACAAAAATCTGTTTAAATATTTTAGTAAATCACGCGTTGTCAACAACTCCGCCTTCGGTGACAAAGAAAACGCATTCATTGTCAGGCAAGTTAGGCGAATCAATTAACTTGGCCACACGAGATCCTTGTTTTCCTCTTCGTAAATAAATTCTGTATGTCGACGCATGCCCTACAATATTCCCTCCAATTGCTGTCGTTGGATCCCCAAACATTTGCGCCGGATTAGACATAACTTGATTCGTAACATAAATAGCTAAATTATGTTGCTCTGCTAATTTCATTAAACTATGTAAATATTTATTCAATCTTTGTTGCCTGTCAGCCAATTGCCCTCTTCCAGAAAATTCAGCTCTAAAGTGCGCAGTCAAAGAATCAATTATAACAAGTTTAATTGGCTCTCCGTTTTTTATAAGTTCAGAAACTTTATCAACCAATAAAATTTGATGGTCAGAATTAAAGGCGCGCGCAACAAGAATATTTTTCAATACCTTTTCTGGGTTTGCTCCCATTTTTTCCGCAACTTGTTTTATTCTCGCAGGTCTAAAGGTACCTTCAGTATCTATGAAAACACACTTCCCGTTTGCTCCGCCTTTTTCCGTCGGCATTTGCACGTTGACAGCTAAGGTTAATCCAAGCTGCGTTTTTCCAGAACCAAAGGCACCGTATGCCTCAGTTATTGCCCTGCTTTCAATACCCTTTCCGCCCAGAAGTTCATCAAAGTTTTTACTTCCCGTGGTAATATTAAGTGTATTTTCTCTTCTCTTTGCGAACTCTGCACCATCGACAAAACCCAAATCTAACAAACTTCTCGCAGCTTGAATTGCTTTTCGCGCAACAGCCGGACTAATCCCAGAAATATCAGAAAGTTCGTTAGGCCCTATAACAGCCAAGCCCATTAAGTCAGTAATCCCAGCGCCTTCAAGCTTTGCAGAGACAGCAGGTCCAATTCCAGGTAAGTCCGTCAACTCAGGCTCTTTGCCTTCCTTCTTTTTTGTTTTTTTAATCTCTTCAATTTCACTTTCTTCTTCTCCAGAAACAGCTTCCTTAATCTTGTCGGATTCGTTTTTCACCATAAAAAACAAATATGCCTCGCGTTTATAAAGATTATTCGTGTTACAAATATACTTCAATAGAATACAATTAACTTATAAAATCACCTTCTTTCTAGTCCAGAAATTAAATTATCCAAATCAAGAAGTTCAACAGAATCGACAACAAACTCAGGAGTGTTGAAAAAACTATTATTTCGCACGTTCCCGACAAAAATCATTTCCTTTCCTAACAGATCTTCTCTCTGGTTCAAGACCTTTTCTTTGTCATCCAAATCACTTAAGCCAATTTTGCTTACGGCTTCATTAAACAAAACCGTTCTTATTGTTTCACTTCCATCATCAATTACAATATTTATTAAACTCCCTTTTCCCGAGCCGTCTTTTTTTTCAAATACCTTTGGCTCGAATGTCTGAACAACAAATGCGCGGACTTTTACATTTTCGCCAACTTTAAAATCAAAAACATTTTTCTCTTTAGTAACTTTATTCAAAATTAAATTCGCAAAAACTTCTGTTGAAGGTTTTAGTTCTGAAAAACTTCCTAAGTGAACTTCGCCGTCTCTAACAGACCCGTTTATAATTTCTATAACACTTCCTTCTTTTAACTTTCCTTTTTCAATTAACTCTATATGATGAACATCCCACAAAACAACTTTTACATTGCTTGTATCATCTGCAATTACTAAGTTAGCAACTTTTCCTTCCTTCCCAGCTTTATTTTTAAAATTCCTTACAGGGGACAAATTAATTATCTGCCCTGTAACATTCGCTTTCCTCATTCCCGGAAGTAGTTCCTCAATCTTCAATTTCTCATTGTCAAAATTAATTCCAAGTTCCGCAGCAATAACTTGCGCCGCGCCTTCTTTGCTTATAAGTCCAGATAGTTTCGCTCTTTTCGCCTCAATTCGCCTTTCAATCTCATCAATTTCAACTCCAGAACTCTTGGACATTTTCTCAATAATTTTCTCATAATTTCCCGACACCATGAAACCTAAAAAAGTAAAGATGTTTTTAAGCATTATTGTTCACCCACCAAGAAATACTAAAAGAGATTATATCATCAACCAAAACAAACATTTTATAAATCATTTTTTCCCTGACTAAACATGGGAACCGCAGCAGTAAAAATAAAATTAATGCCTACCTCTCCTGACGTGGACTTGGAAGATATAAAGATAATTGCAACCAAGTATGCTGATAAATTGGGCGCTAAAAACATACAGACATCTGAAGAGCTGATTGCATTCGGCCTTAAAGCAATAATTCTTTTCTTTGCATGGAACGAAGATAACGAGCTTGAGCCATTAGAAGACAAATTAAGAACGATAGAAGACGTCCAGTCAGTTCAAGTTATTGATATGCGAAGAGCGTTTGGCTAAATCGAAATTGTTTTAAATCAAATAAAACTAATCCTTTTATGAAAAGAGTTGTGATATTAACAATATTAATCTTATTAGTAATTTCTCCAGTAATTTTTGCAGTGGAAATAGTAAATTCTCCACCAGACCAGCAAACTATAGCAGGATCTATTGGGGAGGGACTAAAAAACGGCTTTAACAATTTGTTAGAAAACGCTATAATCTTTCCAACATTTATTGATAAACCCTTAAAAATTATCTTTGGAATAAATGGTAACGAAGAAATAACATCTGAAAAGATCATTGTCTTATTATGTATTTTAGCAGGGCTTATTATATTTCTCCATTCGGTTTTAGAAATAACTCCGTTCTTTGAAGGAATAAAGGCGTGGTTTGGAGCAGTAATAATAGTTTTAATTATAGGCGTTACCGGAGTAATTAATTCGGTAACAATCTTCTTATTTAATTTCGCGAATATATTTAAGATTCTAGATACATGGAGCGCCTTAAGAATTGCATTCACTTTATTAATAATCTTCGCAATTTTTTACGGAATAAATAAACTAACAAAAATAATAAAAGAAAACACAACAATAAGCAATGCAGAAATGTCTGGATTAAAAGCAGGAGCCGAGATAAAAAAACTAAAAACCATGCACGAAATAGAAAAATGATAGTGAAATTTAACTACCAGAAGCCTTCATAAATTTACCCATAAATCTGCCCAATATTGTTCTGTTCAATTCTTCCAAACGTTTTTCATCATTTTCTTTCTTTGCCCTAAAATACTTGCTGGCAAAACCATCAATATAATTAAACAAAAAAAGAACAAAAACAATTCCAATTATAAGAAGAGTTCTTGCCCACGCACTATCTTGAGAAAATACAAAATTGCCAGTGAATAAAACTATACCTCTAATAAAACCTATTTGAGAAAGTGCAATAACAAACAAAAGTGAAACCAGATACGGCCAAATACCCACACCAATAATTCCTGAAGATTTTATAATCTTATAAGACCAGTTCCACAAAAGAAGCCACAAGAAAAAAACTGCGAGCAAAACTAAAGACATTTCATAAGGAATGCCAAAAAGAACAACAAAAACAATATTTATTTTCTTAAAAAACCCGTCGGCAGCAGCAATAACTGAATTTTGTAATAAAATTTTCTGCCACTCCTGTCCAAGATAATCCCATTTTTGATTCCAATAATTCTGGCTTGTAAGATTATTGACTTGCCCTTCAACATTATTAATCTGGTTGTTAGCGCTATTAATTTGATAATTCAAACTAGATGCTGTATCAGCATTAGCAAAAGATAAAAGAAAAATTGCAGACAAAAACAAAAGCAGGATAAAAAAGCCCTTTTTCATAACTAGAACAAATAAAAAGAGTTTATAAAATTAAAGAAAAAATTATGCAACCAAATTAGGCCATTTAACTCCAAAAGACCTTAAGGTCTCGGCTTTTTTATTATATTGCGATATTAATCTCGCTCTCACATTATTATCTGTAGTATCTTCTATTCTATTTCCCATCCTTCTTAAATCAGCAGAAATATTAGCTATGCTTTCTTCTCTAGAACTATCTGCATATTGCCTCATTTGTTGCCTGAACAAAATCAAATAAATTCTATTTTCCCACAAGAACATTGCTAGAGCTAATAAAAATACTATCGGAAATGCCCATTTACCAAAATCCCCTATTTGACTAGCTGGAGCTAATAGCCAACGGAAAACTAAGAAAACCAAAAATCCTAACCAAAGGACCTTACCCCAAAAAGCATATCCCTCCTCGTCATGGAGTTTCTTGGAAATTGCTGCAATACATATGAAAGGAATTATTGCAGTTAAGGCAATACCTAGTGCACCGTAGGACAATAAAACAGTTGAAATTTCTTCATTAGATAAAAACATAGTGGATAATAAAGAAACAATTATAGAAATTCCCCATTTAACATAGATATTATGACCAAACAAAGGTAAGAATTCAAAGATTGAAAAAATTATCAAGAAAACCAAAATAAAAATCAACACCCTAACAAAACTTAAACTATCTTGAATCTGCGCGCCATTGTTCAAAAAATTATTCAGTCCAGTACCACCATTTGGCAAAATTTTTGCAGTAAATTGCCCAATAACAGTTGTTTCATCTGCAGCAACTACAAATCCCAAAATAGAAACTATTAATACAGCCAAAAATAATCCAACAAAAATTCTTTTGCCAACCCTCTTATTCATACGCAACAGAGATAAAAGATATTTATAAACATTTCGCAGAAATAAAATATCAATTAGAATATTATCGTCGATTAACTTATTCTTTTAATTGCACGTTCTATTCTTTTTTTCTCTTCTTTTAATCTACTAGCATCCCTGCCACTCAAATGAGAACTTGCTAAAGCAGTATTAACTCTGTCCAATTCTCTTTTCAAATCTTCTCTCAGCAAAATACTCTTTGTGTCCATCCCGCTTTTTATAGAAGATAAAACAAACATCCTTCTAATAGTCCCATCAAAGAACATAATAAGTAAGGACAAAAAAGCTATGATCACATAAAGCCAGGCAAGATTAAATCCGTTAACACCCGTTGCAGCAAAATCATCCCATCTTAAATAAGCTAATGCAAAATAAATTACAATAAAAGCAATCCAACATACCTTTCTTATTGTAGAAGAATCAAAACTCTCCACAAAGAAAAAGAATATTATAAAGGGCAAAACAGAAGCAAGTACTACCCCTAAAACCCCATAAGGAAGCCATATAAAATTAATAAGAGCGCTTGTAGTCATATATCTGACAGCAATTAAAGCAACAATAAGGCCTACAACTACTCTGGCCGAATTATTTGAAGAAAATAAATTAGTCCGGATTAATGAAAAATTAATCAAAGCAAAAAGCAACAAGAACACTAAAACTTTTACAAAAAGTATTTCCCCTTCACTAAAATTTCCCCCATAACCATCCACACTTCCAAAAACAAACTCTACATAAGGTTTTGCTTGGTCAAAAGAGTAAGAGTAATAAGAGGCAGCTGAAACCAAACTAAAAGAGAAAATAGAAAGAATAAAAAGTGCCATAATAAACAAAAAACTAAAATACTTTTGAACTTTCATATTATAACAATAAAAAGAATATTTATAAATTTTTATTTAAAGTTTGGAAATAGCATCTCTAAGAGTTTTTATCTTCTTCTCAGCAGCCGTAGCAGCCGTTTTATCTCCACGAGCCATAGCTTCAACTCGTACATTCTCCCACTGGTCGATTTCATCAAGATACCTTTGAGCATAGATTAAATTATGCTTGCTTGCTTCAATTTCTAATGATGACAAGATAAACCTTGCCCTAATTTGTCTATCAAAAATAATTGCTAATACAGAAAGAACAATAATAATAACATACATCCATCCAAGATTAGCATACCAATTGCTATTTCCCGTAACAGCAAGAGCATCCCATCTGTAAATAGCCAATCCAACAAATATAACTAAAAATGCAATCCAACCAACTTTTCTAACAGTAGATACATTAATCTTTTCTATGAAAAAGAAAAATAATAAAAATGGAAGCAACGCGGCAAATGTAACCCCTAAAACCCCATTAGGCAACCATATAAAATTGACTATCTCTTCAGTGCCCATAAATCTTACAGCGATTATAGAAACTGCAATTGAAATAATCCATGCTAAAAATTTATTATCTCCTAAACCAGGGATAGCAGTAAAAGCATAATAAACAAGAGAAAGAATAATTATCATAAATAAGAATTTTAATAAAAGATACAACCCAGGATCCGCACCACCCACATCACCTAATAAAAAAGAGAAAATAGGAGAAGCAACTTCTGCAAACGAATTAATCCCATCAGTTATGCTCTTCGTAACATCAGAAGTAGCGGCGCTAACAAAACCAACTATAGAAAATAAAAACACAAATAGAAATAACCCAATAACAAACTTCTTCCCCACACCTTTCTTCATAAACAATACAAAAGTTACATATTTATAAACATTTCTCAAAACTAAAGAATATATCCAAAAAAAATAATTAATGTCTTCTATAACCTACAACATTCTTTCCGTGATAAATTGGAACTTCAGCGCTTGTTCTTTGATTTCCTGCAGAAATCAAAACAATTCCTAGAATCAAAGCAGCTAATCCTCCAATCATTAAATAATTTGAAGGAACATCTTTAAGAAAAGTCAACTGGGAGTTAATCGGCCCAACACCCGAAGCAATAACTAACAAGCCAGCTAAACATAGAATGTAACCAATCACCTTTGACATAACTAAATTAAAAAATCCAAATATATAAAGCTTTTTATAACAAAACTGCCTCGCTAAAAGAAGAAAAATGGTGATCGCCCGTTAATATCTTGGCCTCATTCACCAAAGCGCTTGTTAAAATAATAATATCCGTAAAACCAATGCCTTTAACTTTCTTTTTTGTATCGTTGTAAACTTTGCCAAAACTCAAAATAAAATCATCATTAAAACCAATAATTCTAGAATTTAATTTAATAAAACTCAAATGTTTCTTAAAATCCCATTTTTCTTCATCTGCCTTGTAGCTTAATTCAAGTAAAACAACAGAAGGGGTCAGAACTTCATAATCCTCAAGATACTTTCTGACAATCTTGCCCTTTTCTGAACCTTCAAAATATTCCATCCAAGCATATGTGTCAAAAATCAATTTCATTCTAAAATTCTCTCTTTATCTCTCCATATTCTTTTTCTTTCAGCGGGAGTAAACCTTTTTGTTTTTCCCTTTAAACTTCCAAACATTGACTTTTCAATATTTTCTCCCTTCAAAACTAAATCCATTATGAGTTCATCAAAAGAGCTCTTTCTACCTTTATCTTTCAGATCTTTAATTAAAATAAATGTCTTTTCTTTAAGCGCTATTGTTTTCATGTAAATTATAATTTATAATTTATATATAAATCTTCCTATTGAAAATAATTTAAACCCTGAAAACAAAATAAAAACATGATTCCAAAAGAACAAATTGAACAAGTAAAAAATCAACTAATTGGACAAATAGAGTCAACTTTCCCAAAAGAAAGAAAAGACAAAGCCATTTCCCAAATAGCTTCAATGAATGAAGAAGAATTAGAACAATTTTTGATTCAAAATAAACTGATAAAAACAAACTCAGAATCAGTCGAAGAAGAAACAAAGATTTTCCGTTTAATAGTGGAAGGAAAGATCCCTTCAACAAAAGTTGCTGAGAATTCCGATGCAATTGCAGTCCTTGAAATAAACCCAATTTCAAATGGTCACATATTAATAATTCCAAAATCCCCTGCACCCTCATCCAAAGAACTGACAAAGTCAGCATTCGATTTGGCAAATGAAATAAAAGAAAAACTCGAGGCCGCATTCTCACCTAAAGAAGTAAAAATAATTTCAACAAATTCATTCGGCGAAGAAATAATAAATTTAATCCCAGTTTACAAAAATGAAAATTTAAACTCTAAAAGAAGTCATCTTGAAAAGCACGAACTTGTCAAATTAAAAGAAGAAATTGATTCAGTTAAGGTAAAGGAAAAAGAAATAAAAAAAGAAAAGTCAAAATCCAAGAAAATTCTCACAGATAAAAATACTTGGCTCCCAAGAAGAAAACCTTAATTCTAAAAAAAGAAAACGCCGTTAAAATAAAAAACCCATATCAACCAAAATATAAAAGCGATTAGAAAAACCGGAACAAACGGAATTCCTTGCCTTATTTTAATTTTCTTAAAATGTTTTTTCAACAATTTTATATCTTCTTTTGATAATCCTTCCCAACTTGCTTTTACATATTTTTTCCCAGCACGAACGTCCTCATAAAGCCAATCCCCTTCAACAAGTTCTCCAACTTTAACAATTTTAATCATACAACTTTCATCAACAGACTTTGCAAATACAAAAAGATAAGGCATTAAGAAGATTAAAATCCCTAAATAAAAAAACAAATCAAACCAAAAGCCCAAAATCATAACAATTAATCCAACAGAAAGCAAAGCAAAGATAAAATTCTTATTTTTCTTGAATTGAATCTTATAATTCTTATTGAAACCTTTAAGATTATTTAACATTAAGTAAAAACTCCATATCAAGCCATAAAGCGAACCAATTACAAAAAAGGTAATAAAAAATCCTATAACCAAATTTAAATTATCAGCAAAGTTCGTATAAAAAGGAATTATTGCGCCGAGAGCAATCATCAACTTTGCGTCGCCACCCGCAAAGAGCCGCGAATAATAAAATAAATTAGCCAAAGCAAAGAAAATCCCAAGCCATATCACCCCTTGATAAAAGAAATCAAATCCTATGTCAGAATAAAAAGAATAAAAGAATCTAAAACCCAAAGCAAAGATTATCAACGCAAAATTAAGCCAGTTCGCAACTTCATGCTTTCTCCAGTCATGAACAGCAGCAAAGACCAGCGCAATAAACCCTAAAACCAAAATCCCTATAACTTCTTCCATAATATAGTTTAGATAATTTTATTTTTAAAATATCTCATTTCTTTTTATCTTCAGAAATATTCATTCCTCTCTTCCCGCCGCCGTGTTGATAAGGATGTTTCTTGTTTTCCCTGAACTTTCTCTTTCGTTTATTTCGCGTTTCAACGTCACCACGTGCCATAATTACTTAAGTTAAAAGAAGTTTAAATAAATTTGGAATTATAAAATTATTTGGTCCAATCAGAACAACTTTTACCATTAACATAAATTTTACTTAAATCTTTTGAAGTTGTTGCTTGAGCAGTACAATAGGACTTTTCTATATCTATAGAACATGGAGCACCATTTGTAGGATCTTCAATTCCAGCATTTTTTAAATCCACTTTTAAATATTTACAACTCACTTGCATCTCATCACCAGAATCTAATTGTATAACTCTTGAAATCCCACAATAATTATCAGCATTCCAGTTAGGATAAGTTTGGGAATTACAAAACGAAACTGCCGTCTGAACACTATTAGGAAGTACAGCACCAGGCAAACTACCTACTCTACCAATAGTCCCAGAAAAAAAGAGGTATGCTACAACAACAACTAAACCTCCTAATACCAATAATAGAATCATATTTAGGCTTATCTCTTGGCCTCTTTTATCCATCCTCTTAATCATTAACAAATTAACTTCTTTCATTTTATAAATCTTTCTCAAACTTTAGGTATATCTTCTACTGAATTCAAATCGCTGTTATAAACAACATTCAAATCATCTGAAGCATAATTAAAATCCAAATTTATTAAAAGATAAACTTTGTCATCCTTAAATTTAACTTCAAAATTCCCCATCTTAATTTTATTTTGCAAACTAGTCAAATAATCCTCTTTAAAATTGTAAGAATTAAAAATATCTTGAAAATCTTTCTTTACATTATTTTGAATATAATTTTTAATAAATATAGAATCACTGCTTCCTTGAGCTTTAGCACTATTATAAGAACGTTCAACTGCGCTTTCAAGCGCGTTATCTAAATAAAACTGCGCCAAGTCCTTTTGCGAATAAACAGAATTTAACAAATTAACATCTACAATCTTTCCTTCAATCTTGCTATTGCTTGTGGAAAAACTAAAAAGCGCTGCTCCAAACAAAACCAAAACAAGCATTACAAAAACTACAATCCATAAGCTTCCCTTTTTTAACAATTTGTCATCCTCCCAACTTTAACAGTTATTTTACTCTCACCAATATAATCTACTTGTGAATAATACGGCGCTTCATAATTGCTCGGGCCATACTGAAATGTCTTTCCTTCTTTATCAATATAAATATTATAGCAACTAAAATCCCCAAAAAAGCTTTTTACATTATTTCTCAAATCATCTTCGCTAATTTTCCCATCGTAATATTGCAAAACCAAATCTTTCCCTTTCACACCTGAACTAAATTTATTATTCAAGAAATTTAGCAATTTTGCTTGGCTGTCAGAAACAAGATAAACATTTTTAACAGGAAGACTATCTATCACATTCGGATTTGCAATTTTCCCAGTAGCCATGTAAGAAACAAAAACAAGATAAATAATAATTGCAACAAAAATAATTACAAATGCTGGAAACCAAGTTATAATATCCCCTAACTGCGAGCGCTTGTGATTTGCCAAATTCTTTACATAACTTAAATCATGGGCGCGAGTTGCGCGCTTTGACATTCTCCTCATAATTTTACTTTACCCCCTTCTTGATTCGACGCGGTTAAAATTTTTATCATGCCCATTGAATCCCCATAATAAACCCTTTTGTTAAAATCTTTGCAAACAGAAATATGTTTTGCAGGAATCTCACTTGAAATAGGACAATCAGCTTCTTTAGAAGAGTCCCCAATCACAATCACATCCCTTAAGTCCTTTCCGTCGGAATCCAAAATATAAACCTTAACAAAATAATCACTTCCTTTATCAAAGATTATAGGATCTAAGTTGCAATCCTTCAAAATATCAATTGTCTTAAAATTATCAACTAAACTATTTCCATTAACAAAACAATTCTGAACTTGTTTGTTTAATATCTCTGCTTCATAATCCCTTACATCTATACTTGCAGAATAAAAAATAATAATCCCTGCACTAACCCCAACTCCTACAATTACCAAAATCGCAAACCACCAAACCGAAAGTAATTTTTCGCCACCGTGCTTATCCATTTTGCACTCCTTTAACATTTATTACAAATTTATCCCCGACAAATCCAGAGCTAACATCATAATTTGTAAAAAATTTATATTTATATCCACTGCTAGAAGATAATTTAACAATAACTTCATTCGTGTTAGTATCAATTTTCACAAGTTCTCCATTAAACTTATTCTTTTGCGCAACTGCAAGCGCGTCAGAAAAATCAATTGTTAATTTCATTCCGGGCTGCGCGTTATCTAAAAGCAGCCCAATTTCCTTTGCATACGACTGCTCATAAACCAAAGCGCCCGTAGAAGAAGTGTAAATGAACAAAAGTAAAATTCCAAAGAAAGCCAAATTCAAAATTAAGAAGAATATATTTGAATATATAGGACTATCACCCTTTTTTCCTGATAAGGAAAACGAGCGAACAAGGTGAGCTCTTTTCATCATCTTAATCAATGCTTTCAATAACTCCGCAATATTTTTTTAATTCTTCAACGTTATAATTTATTGTCCTTACTGCGCTGCAACCATTCCGTTCCGTGCCGCCATAAGTTAAATCTCCACAATATCCAGAAGCGACAGCTTGATTGTAATAAACACCTCCTGCCTGATAAGCCCCTCCAATGACAACTGTAACCCATGTAACTGGGCTTGTGATTAAACTTCCAAGAACTCCCACTGTCTTTACCGGAGCAATAAATAAACTTCCAAGAGTAGCAATACTTAGTGCATTCAAATCATTTTGATAAACTTTCCAAACACTTTCAGGAGCAGAAATCTGCATGAATACTATCGCAAGTTCTTGCGAAGAATCCCCTGTTTTATCCAAAGGAGCGGTCTGTATATTGACATTTTCTTTAATAACGTTAAATGTCTCTGTACCTTTATCCCCTGTAAACTCAACACTTTGCTCTTTAGTTATAGTATTCAAATTTGAAGGCAATTGCACTCTTATAGGAGAACTTCCAGTCAAATATTCATAATAAGAAATTTCTTGCCCCGGGGCTTTATGAGTCAGCATGTAATTCAAAACGTTCACGTTATTCAAGTCCTCTTTTTTTATTCCCGCTTTTTCCAATTCAGCAGTATTGAATGCAACCCTTGAACAAATAATACATGTAGGATAAACACTTCCTAAACCATAATCTTTTGCTAATTTCTGCGAAAATAAAGAAACCTTTCCTTCTCCCATCATCTTCCAACACTCGACGACATCTTTAGAAATCGTCTGCGCAATCTGGTCTGTATTTGTTGTCTTAATATTATTAACACTATCCGCACCCTTAAAACTCAAGCAATCCCCTCCAATACAATCTTTTTGCGTCTTGCATTTCAAAGGAACGTACCCTTGAATCGTCTCTGGCGCAGTCGCCCTAAGAACAACTGAAGTATGACACGTCTGCGTATCAACACTTCCACTCCAATTCAATTGATAATAAAAAAACAATAAAATACTTAAAGATAAAATTAAAAGAATAATTCCCACTAAAGGCCCGTAAAGGATACTTCCTCTTTTAACAAAATTCATAACAAAAAAACGTTTTCTTATTTAATAAATTTAATCATTCAACCTTTTAGATAAGGAGTAAGACGAGAAATTGCAATTAGACCAAATATAAACAAAGCAATCCATAAAATAATCCATCCAACTTCACTATACTGGCCTTTACTTTGCATTTGAATCCTCCACCACAAAAACATAATCTGCATAATTATCGCTGTTGCAAACCTGTTCAAAAGATAAAGTGTCGCTTAAATAATAATTCGCATTTAATTGATCTCTGTTCAAAACCTGTGTAAAAGACAATGTACCGTCATACTTCCCAGATTCATATTCTTTTTCGAAATAAGTAATTCCTTTACTTAAATCCCCATAAAAATCTATTTCTTGTAATTCTTTTTGCGCTCCAATCTGAATAAATTTCTTCTGCCCAATCCAATAAACAATTGCAGTTCGCCCGCTCACCAAACCTTTTTGCCTTAATCCTTCGACGTAACTATAAGAAAAACTTTGCAACTGGCTTTTAACAGCCGGAGAAATTTTGGAATAATCAATTAAATTGCAGTTATTAAATACATTTTGTGTTAAAAAATCTTTATAGACAATACTTTGCCCATTAAAATTAATTTTCTGTTGCAAAAGATCATTAACAATATTTGCTTGAGCTTGTTGTTGCCCACTTTGTTGATTGGAATTATCAATTGGAACATTTGAATCAGCTAAACTTACAATTACATCTGTGCCTTGCTTCTTCAAAGTAAGAGCAACTGGTGCACCTATCCCAAGCCAATTAACATATTGAGTATTCCCTATAACTCCATTATCTGCAATCTTATAATTAAAATTTGTTATCTGGCATGTATTTGGTTGATTGCATACATGATTATTGTCCGGATTCAAGCAAATGCAAATACAAGGTTTTTCAGAATTGCAAAAACTTGTAGTTTGAGCTCCAGTAATATAATACAACAAACTACTTTTAGGTCCCGTTATCAAAACATCTCCATTTTGCCCATCTTTCAATACATTAACTTTCTGAACAATTTCATTCAAGCTTGCTTTCGCTTGTTCAATTTCTGTTTTATTATTAAAAATTCCATAAAGTGAAACAGCCAAATAAAAAAGTGCGGCAATTCCTATAACTGCAATTATAATCTTAACTGTCTCACCCGGAAGAATTCCTTCACCTTCACCTTTCTTTCCCTTTATCATTCTCATTTTACAAATAAATCATCTGGTTTAACTTTTTCAAAATAAATAAAATCAACTTCATCATTGTCAGAAGGATCAACCAAAGATAAAACATTTAAATTATTTCCATTCACTGTTACTAAAATGGTAAACCCATGACCATCAACATATTTTATTACATCTGTTGCTCCAGAAGTTTGTTCAACTCTCCAATCGCTCGGTATCTCTGACTTTTTTATAGTTACTTCCTGACGTAAAATTCCGATATCATTATTTCTACATACAATATTATTGACACCAAGAACACTCGCTCCATCAAAATATATTAACGTCTCTCTTAATGCAATAACATCTGAATTTGTTTCAGAATTATAAAAAACATTATTGTCAATATCTATTTGAGAATTTTTAATTGAGCCAATTAAAAGATCTTTGCTTAATATAGAACCATCATCAAAATAAATATCGCTGCCGCTTAAATAAAATCCTTGATAAAATGGATTATCACAACTAATAGGTGCCGTCTGTCCTTGAGCAACAACAGGTGTTGCGCATTTCAAAATCTTTTCATTATTTATTTGCCCGACAAAAACATTGCAATTCAACGCCCTAAGCTGGTCAGAAGTAAAAGTCGTAACTAATTGATCTCCTTGCGGTTGATTGTAACCAGGCAAATTTTTTATCCATATGAATATAGTCCCTCTAAAGAAAAATATTAACCCAGATAAAAGAATAAGTATAACGACCAAAACCAAAATCCATTTTATGGTCTCGTCACTAGTAACGTCTCCTTTTTTATTTTTCATTTAACCACCAAAACTAAAAAGATTTTTTAATTTATAAGCAATCCCAGATAATGTGTCTCCAAAGAAGAAATATCCAGTAACCATTAAAACCAAAACAACAGCAGCAATAATCAACCACGCTAAAGCATCCCGTTGAATCCCCTCTTTCCCACGAATATTAACCATACCAAAAATAAAATTCCAACTTTAATAAACTTAATCCTTCTAATAAAGTAATATAATCATCCTTAATAAGAAATAATCTTATATAAAAAAATCTTCAAAATGAAAAAGAGGTGATAATTATCATTTGGAGGGCTAACCGGTCAAACCACCAAGAACTACCGCTGAAAGGAAATACAAAGCCAGCGTCGAAACCATAGCTATAACAAAGTAAATCAAAATTCCTACCGAAAGATTCTTTCCAGTTTTGTTTGTTGTTTCAAGTTTGTCGTCTCCAGAATCAATAGTTACCAAAGCTGAAGTCAAGATAAATATTATTTCAATTAAATAAATTCCAACGATAATCTGCAAGTAATAAGGAGGAACCATTTTCATAACTTGAAAAATCTGCAAAATATTTTCTAAATTTCCAAAGGCGGTGCTCCCTGAAAACTGGCCCAAATCCAATTTTGTCAAAATAGCCGTTATCATACTCGCGAGTCCTACAACAATTCCTGAAAGCAAAGGAGCAAGGAAAGTCATATTACTTTTCATGTCAGAAATTATTTCAGCCAACAAATCCCTAAGTCGATCAGTAATTTTCTTTATATTTTTAACATACTCTGAAATGCTCATAAGAGAAATTGCCGCAATTTTCAAACCTTTTTTAGACGATTCTATAAGAATTCTCATAGAAGTTGCAATAAGGTCTGACGGATAGTCAATCAAAGCCCCTCGCTGCTTATCAAAAATCGCCCTATCAACACTCATTCCCCCTTGCCTTATATTATAATCAACTTTACGGAAAAAATCTTCAGTCATTAAACCACGAGCGGATTCCGCTACTTTCCCGAAGACCAATTCAGGAGGCACTCCATTTCCAAGTCTATTGCCTAATTGAAATAAAGAATTATTGAATTCATCTTCAAGCTGTTTAGTCCTATCTCTTTCTTTAATCAAAAGTTTCGTTTTTTCAGAATAAGCAATTGAAAAAAATAACGCAATTCCCAACGGAACAAACATTCCCAAAAGCAAAGCCCCTATTCCAAAAGGCCCTGCATACCCGTCTGCAACTTGCCTGAAATCAAAAAGTTTATCATTTCCTAAAAATCCTAATCCTAACTCAGTAAAACTATAGTCCCTCTGTAATCCAAACCAATTTGGAAATGGAGTATATTGGAATATCAAAGGCAAAAATCCCAAAAATATTAAAGGGAAACAAATCAAAAACGCAATAAAATACGGCTTCTTGCTTATATAACTTGGGTAATACGGATTTTGTTCTAATAATGTCGTCTCTCCATAACCCCCAGGTCTCATAAACAAAACTCTATCAACAAGATAAAAAACCAAAAAAGGAACTATCAAATTAAACAAAATAAGAATATGAATCCACTTAATATAATCCCCAATCATTGCAGAAGCCAAAGGCAAAAGTGCAAGCCCTAAAGTAGGCAAAACAACTCCCAGCATGTAAACATTTGTCAAAGGAGAACGAACATCATGTGTAAATTTAAGCATCTTGTCATAAACTCCATCAAGAATAACTTGTAATGATTTTTCCAAAGTGTCAATTCTGCGAGCTTCATCCGGTTCGTACAAACTTGATTCAATTAAATGAAAACTTTCAATAAATTCTGTAGAGTAGTCCCTCCACGTCTCCAAATAATTATCCAAACTTTCTTTTATTGTGCTAAATCTTCCAATTTCAACATCATAAAAAACTTTCTTAAAATCCAAAGATAAAGGTGGTTCCAAATGTTCAGACGCGAAAGCAACCGCCTTTTCCAAATTAGCAGTATGCCTCATATAAACAACAAGATACAAAATAGCCGGAACCATTTGCGAAGACGCTTTAAGTCTCCATTTATTTGCAAGTCGTTTAGGATAGCCAGAAACATAATAATACAAGAATAAAGAAAAAACCACTGAAAGTACAAAAAATAAATATGGAAAAGCAGAAAAGATTCCCGCAATTGACGTTCCGCCATTAATCAGAGCAACAGCAATAGAAGCCATAAATCCTAAAAAGAAAAATCCTAAAAAACTCATAACCGCTAACGTTAACGCTTGCCACGGCTCTACATCAAGATGCGCAATTTCAAGTTGTCTTTGAACTTTATCAGCGTCGCCTTTTGAAATATTAATTTTTATTACACTTCCAAGAGAGTTGCACCATTTTTCATACCTAGTCAGCTCTGGCGCCATTTCTTCTTTGAATGTAACGTAAGCATTGCTGTAATTCCCTCCACTTCCCGAGTCCGTCTGAATTTGGTTTTCAATTTCAGCGCCATACTTTCTTAAGACATCATTAACATCTGAATTTCCAACCATGTTCAACTCTAAGATTTTTGCATAGCAAAAATTTTTCCTCTTTAATTTAATAAAAATAAAGGAAAGTAATTAATAAATGTTGTTAACTAGAAGCAACATCAGCAATCTCTTTCCATATTTCAGGAAGAGTCAAATATTTCAATTGAGAAATATCCTCTCCATCTAAAAATCTTTGATGCCTTGAATCTTCAAGAACTTCTTCAGCAACTCTTTGCCTATAAAAAGGATCATCTAACATTTCACGTGCCCTTTGTTTTATTTCATATTCATTCATTAAAATTAATATCATTAGAAATTAATAAATGTTTGGAGATACTTCAAAGAAATCAGAGCTTACTCTTCTCTTCTTCAATGTCTTTATCCATTCTTGCAATTTCTCTTTCCCAATAGTCAACTAAATTATAATCTTTTCCTTCATAACTTGCAATCTTATCTCTATGTTTTTCTTTTTGTTCTTCTAAACTTCTTATCTTTTTCAGCCTCTTTTTCTTATCCATTTTTCCTGTTCTTTTAATTTTTTAAGGGTGTAATCATAAACCATTCGTGCTTCCGAAACGCTAACAAAATTCTTTATCTTAACCTTGTCTTTTGATTCTAAATAACCATCATATAATTTCCTGGAGCCGGTAAGTTTTTTAACTAATGTTATAAATTCCTTATTAGAATAGGATTTTTTCATAATCAAACATTCCACAATGTAAGTTTCCCTTAATCTTAACCCCAAAGAGTATAAAATTCCCTCAGATGCCCCATCTAAATCTTCAGATAGGTCTATCAACCCCCTAACAACTTTAAGAGCGGACTTAGTAGTCTCAATATGAAAACTTAAATTCTTTCTTGTCAAAGAAGTATTAATATAATTTTTTATCAATTCTCTATTAATCAAAGTACTCGCTTCTCTCAACATAGGCAGCAAAGGAAGAATATTATCTTTCAAAGATTTTTCAACATTTTCTTTGGAAACCATAATTATCTCATATTTCCCTTTTTTTATCACCTTATCAATTCTATCAGTAATGACTAAAATATCCACATCACTTCTTTCAGTCTGCTCCCCTCTCGCATAACTTCCTACTAAATAAACTCCCAGAATCTTATCTAAATAATCATCCAAAATCTTCATAACATCTTTTTTTATATCTAATGGGTTTTCAACTAATTCTACTCTAACTTTTCCTCCATACCAGCTTCTGGGCAAGATAACTCCTGCGCCATTCCCTACTTTCACAGTTTCTTTAATTAACACTTCAGTCATAGTTATAACAAGGTTATAACAATATATAAATGTTTGGAGTTAATCCTTAAGAATTTCATTAATTTTTGAATGGGGAACTTTTCTTACTCTAACTTTTTTCATTCCAAGAATTTTTGCTTTCATCAATCTATGCAATCCATCAAGAATAAGCCATTGACCTTTATTAAACATTATATCAATAGGATAATTTAAATCAGCTTTCATTGTTCTATCATACTCTGATTTAAATTTATCAGCGTTATTAATAACTTGATTAGGGGATAAATCATAACTGCTATTAAAATCCAAGAAAGGAATTTCAAAATGCCATTCTAATTCTTTAATATCAATTTCTTCCGTATTAATATCCAATTCCCAAACTTTCTTATTATCCCAATGGAAATCAAACCCAACATTTTTAATTATCTCTGGAATTTCTTTTCCCATTTTAAATCTTCTTACCTTTCACCTTTTCCATCATCCACTTTTGCCATTCTGAAAAAACTCTATCGCCAACAGGAAGTCCAACTTCTTGCCTAACTTCGTCAGAGATTTTGTGAAACTGGTCATTTGACAAAGTATTAAACTCTGCTTCAAGAATATTTTTCATTCCAGTAGAAGATGCAACGCGCACTGTTTCCTCTTTTATTTTCGAACGTAGTAAAACATTATCCCAAATTGCATCCCAATTTCCAGCCCAGCCCTTAACATTAGATGCAATATCTTTCAAAATTTCAGAATCGCCGTTAATCAAATCGTCCGTAGGTTCAAGCTCATCTTTCTCCACATTATACTTAAACAAATCAACAAATCCTCTTTCTTCCAAAGGATCATTTTTCCATTCTTTTCTTATTTCAGAAATTTGTAAAAGTCGCCTTACAGAATGCAAACCATCTGATGTTTTTATTGGATTTGCTACCGCAATTATATCTGTTGCTTTAAACGAAGTAGCTGGAACACCAAGATCATTTACAACCCTGTCAAAAACTGCATAAGGAGAAGCTCCGTGAATAGTTCCTGCAACAACATTTGCCAAAGCTCCAACTCTCATCGCCTCATAAAGCGCTTTCGCTTCTTCACTCCTTACTTCACCAACAATTAAAGAAGAATCACCTAATCTCAAACTTGTTCTTATTCCATCGTCTGCAGAAACTTCAGTCGTCGTCCTCAAAAGCGCTGAACGAACTTTCATTCTTAAAATATCATAATTAAGTTTTCTCAAACTTTCAACAGGAAGTTCAAGAGTATCTTCAATAACAATAATTCTATACTTTGGCATAATTTCCAAC
>JAUSKC010000011.1 GCA_030647125.1 Nanobdellota archaeon
GCTCTGATTATATTTGGTTAAATAAAATGAATAATCCTAATTTTGATAACAATGGTGCGTATTATTCTACTCCAAAAAAAGATCAGGATTGGTTAACTGATAAGACCTATGTTAAAACAAGTGATGGGACTAATCCAACAGGAAAAATCTATAGTCCTACTTTAGGATACACTTTTGATTTAGCTGGGAATGATTATATTAATTTTTACAAATGTAATTTATATGGTTCTGTAATTAGGAAGAATCGTGTAAAAGATTTTCCCAATGGGCCGATCCCTGATCATATAACAATAGATAGTTGTGATATTAAGTATAGTTTGGATTATGGTTCGTTATTTGACTTGTACAAAGGCCATGATTACTGGACAATTAAAAACTCTGAACTTAGTTACGCAACAAATGCAATTTATACTAAAACTTTTGACGGTATTCCTGGTGCAAGATTTTTGAAAGTTGAAAATAATTATATTCACGACATTGGCGGTCCTAATTTTATTCATCAAGATGCTCATGCTGTTGGAATACAAGGTGGGGAAGGGCATATAATTCAAAATAACACTATTGAAAATACCGGCTCAGCTATAGAATTCTGGAGTTCTAGTGATTCTATGTTTAATATGACCGTTCGTAATAATTTCATAAAAAATATCCGTGTAATGTCAACTACTGGAGGAAACGGAATTGTAATTTCTGGAGATAATAAATTTGCAACTTCAGGAAGAAGAACTGGTTTCAGGATTTATAATAATATTATAATAAATACTGGAATTGGAGCTACCGAAGCTGATTGGCAGGGCTTTGGGATTTCTAGTAATAATGTAGATCGAGTTGAAATTTATAACAATGTTCTTTACAACAATTTAGGGGGAATTCGTTTGTCTCCAAATACAATTTTTGTTTATGGTTCCGTCTATAACAACATAATTGTAAATCCACAAAGTGAAATTTATGCAAAAATTAGTGGCAACAAATTCTTTTTGGACTGGGATAATAATTTGTATTATCCTTTGAGCAGTTTGAAAGATACTGATAGTTATTCTTTGTTTGGGTTAAGAGAGACAAATTCTATTTTAGCCGATCCAATGTTTGTTTCTTTAAATCCTTCTAACAAAACTGATTTCAAATTGAAAGAAAATAGCCCTGCAATTGATAAAGGAAAAGATGTTGGATTGTCAAAGGATTCTTTAGGAAATGATATTGATGGAAATCCAGATATTGGAGCTTACGAGATTAAATAACCCTACTTAATCTAGTGAGTAATATCTCCGTTTTGGTATTCCATTAATATTTATAAATTCAGAATAAATTTTATTATCCATCCAGCCCAAGATTATTCCCATATTTTTTGTTGTTAGCCCAAAATTATCAGCCAATTCTTTTGTTGTTGTGCCAGGATTTTGCTGTAAATATTCTACTATTCTTTGTTTTCTTTCCATTCTTTTTTTATCCCTCTCAATTATATCACTTGTTACTCTTTTTTGAGATTTAATTTGTTGGTATTGAGATGAATTTAATTGTGATCGGTTACTTGCTAAGACCAATCTTTCTAGCACTCTTATTTGCGCAGCTAAACTTTCATTTTCTCTTTGGTCTTCTCTTTCAAAAATTTCTAGAATTTCTTGATCCATAGTAACTACTTTATCGTGGTTACTCACCTTATAAACTTTTCTCCCACCCCATATTGTTGTAATCTAATAGTAGTTAATTTAATAAGATTTATAAACACTGATTTTATGGGTTTTTGATGGCAACAGCATTAGATTACCGATTAAGCAATGGCTTTGAAGAGCATGTAATAGATTTGCATCCAGAATATGCTTTTCTTAAAGATGAAGAGTATACAAGAAGCAAATTCTCAAAAAGAGAAGATGCAGAGCAAATTGTAGCTAGCGTGCTGTATGATTATCAATATTCAAAGGATTCTGTAAAAAGTATTGCTGAAAAATACAAAATAACAAAATATCAAATAGAAAAATTAACAAATATAGCAGAAAGAACAGGTGGATTAGATGAAAGATTTGTCAGAAGAAAGATTAGAAATTCTATTCTATCAAAATCAAGCGGTCATGATTTACATAATTTAGAAGATGTTTTGGAATTAAAAGAAGCGCACGGCTTTAATGATTCACAAATTGAATACTTAAGGGGCTACACTAAAACTAAAGAGCCAGTAAGAGCAAGATCTGAAAGAATTTCCAAAGTTAAGGGTTATAGAACTGAAGGTTATAATTTTGAAGATGATTTTAAAGTATTAAGAAATGAAATAGATATTGCATATGACACTATTCAAACAAATATGAATGAAGATCTTGATAAAGTAGAAATTCCAGCTGATCCTCAACCTAATAAATTTTATGAAAAATATGTCAAGCCTATTGAAGAAAGGTTTACTTTGGAATGGCAGGCACAACTTGCTTCAATAGATGCTTTAAGAGATGCTAATGAAAATGACTATGCAGACAAGGGCTACATAATTGGAGAAGTTCCAAGATTTTTCAGTTTGCAAAATTTCAAGTGGATGGCTGAAGATGCTTGGAGATTTATAAAAAGCCCAAGACAATACTGGAATGAACAAATTCCTGAAGATCCATTGGACAAAAGCAGATATAAAATAAAATATGTGCCTGGCAAAGAACCTACATGGTTTAAAGTAAAAGAAACTTTTTCCGACTTAAAAGATATTTTGATGAAACCGCTTACTATACACTTCTAAAAAACCTGAAAGATTAAATTTTTATCCCGCTTTCTTTGAGATCTTTTGTATGCTGATCCAAATCACCTTCATTTAAACAATCCCAGCAAGTATGAATTCCGCTAGCATCTTTTACAATTCCTACCCCTTTGCATTTTGGACAATCCTTATTTGGCATTAATATATAGAATTTCAGTGTATTAAAGGTTTATTGCATAAAAAAGTGCATTTCATTACTGCATGAACTCAATATAAACACTTCCTTCAAGCTGATTTACTGTTATTATCCTATTTGGATGCTCGTTTTTTTGGCTTCGAATTATTCCATTCTCACAAACTCCATTCTGATTCTTTATCAAGACCTTATCTTCTGGAGATTTAATTCTCGCTCCAACTTTTTGCGCCAAAAGAAGTTTTGTTTCGCCCGCTAGCCTCCATATCTTCCCAGCCGTTTCAACAATTCCTTCCATAACTCCATATTCTTGTCCCCAACTTATTCCAAAAAATAATTCATACCACTTCGTATCAAATACGTAATTTCCATCTTTTCTATACCTTAAAGAATATTCTTTTATATCTTCATACCATTCGACAACTTTCATCTTAGAATCGCCAATTTTCATTTTAGAATTATTGCACAACAATAGTCGCTTTCATACCCGGATGAGGAGTGCAATGATAAGCATAAGTTCCAGGCGTGTTAAAAGTATGAGAATAACTTTGCCCGTTTGAAAGCATTTCTGAATCAAGTTCGCTTCCGGAATCAGAAGTTACTGTATGTTTTACACTATCATAATTAGTCCAAGTCACGCTATCCCCAACATTAACTGTCAACGTTGATGGAGAAAAAGCGAAGCTTTTAATTTCTACAGCTTTGGAATTTTGCGACGGCGTATTGGAATTTCCTGATGGTGTGTTTGAACCGCTTGAAGAAGGAGTATTTCCACTAGAACTATAACTTCCAGAATACAAATAAAATGCTCCAAACCCAACTATTACTATAGCAAGAATAACTAAAGATATTGCCAGCCCTTTTGCCATTATAATTATAAAACTACCTTGTTTAAAAATATTGTGCCTTAAGTTTTAAATACTATTTTTCCTTATTTTGTTAATGGAGTGGATTAAATCTTTAAGCACTTTTTTTGTTTTGCTAGTTATAGGTTTATTAACATTTTATTTTTTCATTCCGACAAATTCTGTAAATTATGTCTTGCAGGAATCGCAAGGTTCAAACTTCAGTTTATCCCAAACAACAAATGACAGCTTTCAATTTTATCAAAATATGAGATATTCTGATTACAAAATTTCTTACAGGATTACTGGCTGTCCAATTGGGAAGAAAGATGAAATGAAAAGAGCGATTGCGTATATTGAAGATAAAACAATTCTGCAATTTTATGAAGTAGTTGACAGCGAAGAGATAAGTGTAACTTGCGACAATACTCTCAAGATTGAGGGTTCTGCGTTCATTGCTGGCGAAGGTGGAACAACAAATGTAACGAAAACAAATAACTTTAATGTTATTGATAACGGGCAGGTATTGTTGTTAAGGGAAACACAATGCGCCGAGCCGATTGTTGCATCTCATGAGCTTATGCATTCTCTTGGTTTTCAGCACTCTACAAATCCAAGCAATTTAATGTATCCGACGGTAGATTGCAGGCAGACAATCGGCGACGATACTGTTAATTACATAAATAAATTATATTCTTACCCGAGCTTTTCAGATTTAAGTTTTGAAAATGTTACAGCAACGATAAAAGGGAAATACCTTAATGGAAATTTTATAATAAGAAACAACGGTTTAATAAATTCCGAAAATGCGACGGTGATTGTGTATTCCGGAAACAGCATAGTAAAGAAAATATCATTGGGGAGTATTAACGTTGGATATGGAATAGAAATAATGTTTGAAAATCAATGGTCTCCTCAAATTTCCAGCGACGAGAGTTTAAGATTTGTCATCGACGCAAGATTTAATGAATTGGATAAATCAAATAACGAAGTTGTTTTAAATGAAAAAAAGTAAAAAAAGAAAAAGTTAGTCGAGATCAAGCTCGTCTAAGAATGAATCTTCCTCATCATCCTCGAATTCTGGAACTTCTTTCAATTCCTCGTTCATTTCACCCTATAAAACTTCGTGAGAAGTTTTTGTTTTAACCTCATTTTTATTAACTTATGATATATAAGGTTTTTAAATACTTCTATAAAAAAGAGCAATCTTTATTCTGCAACTTATATTTTCATAAAAGAAAATATTTATAAATAGTTTTTTCCAATCAATTTGAAGAGTGATAAAAAATGAATAAAGGAATTTTAGTTTTTGTTTTTGTTTTCCTATTAATAGGTTTTGTTTCTGCAACAGATACTGCAATAAAAGTTAAGACCGTTCCAAATGATCAAGTTCAAGTAGTTGTGTATGATGCTCATTCATCTGACTTTCACTTGTATCAAAAATTCATTGAAACGTCAAATATTTACGGAGATGTCAATGTAACCTTTTCTTCAACTGTTGAGGACTTTAAAATAATGATTTATGTTAAAAGTTTTGGCAAGAGTATTGCAGATAGCCGTTCTAGTGATATATATTCTGCAGGAGAGTCTATCTATATTGAGGTCTTCCCTGATGGCTTTACTCCAGTAGAAACACCAAACGAAACAACAACTGAAACAGTAGCTCAAACCCAAGAAACTAACAATTCTATTTCAGAGAACGTAACAGATAATTCAACAGAAGTCAGCAGCACTCCTGTTACAGATTCTTCAGACAAGTCCTCATTCACAGGTCTAGCAACTCTTGGTTCAACTCTTTTCTCAACACCTACTGTCTATTATTTCATAGGTGGAATCATAATAGTTTTAGTTGCAATATTCTTTGTAGTAAGAAAAAAAGGTGGAAACGATGAATATGGAGAGACAAGGCCTCCTAAAGAAATAATTGTAAGAAAGTTAAGTGAAGTTCAAGCAGAAAGAGCTCAAGTTCAATCAGTTCAAAAAAGTGAAGCCTTAAAACATGCTGAAGCACGATTGAACGAACTCCAAAACGAAGTTAATAAATTAAGAAGAGACGACCAATCATTAAAAGAGACAGAACAGAAAATACGAGAGAATCGTGAGTTAATAAGACGACTTAAAGGCAACGACGGCAACCAAGGCAATAACCCCGGCAATCCCAACATGCCAAGATAATTATTTTCTATTATATATCTCTTAAACTGCACGTAATATTTATAAATTAAATATGTATAATATAAATATGGAAAAAATAGAGCTTGATATTGTAATATATCCAGAAAATCAAGGCAAAAAGAAGGTTTATAGCATAAGCTCTGTTCAATTCCCCAATGTAGTTACTCAAGGAGATAGTATTGAAGAAGCGAAAAAAATGCTAAGAGAAGCTATTCTTCTTTATTTGGAATCAGCACCTTGGGAAAATGAGAAGATTGTATCCATAAAAAATATGGAAAGATCTAATACTCCAATAATAAGTAAATTATTTCTTTAATATCTAAGCAAATCATTTAATTCCTTTATTATTTCTTCTCTAATTCCTGCTTCGTGACATGCTCTTATTAGATTTTGCCTCACAATATTTGTTGGGGTTTTAACATTTACTAGGACGATTGGTCTTCTTAATGAAGGATTTTTATTTATGATTATATGATCTCCTCTTTTACAAATCCTTCCATGCTTCATCCTCTTCTTTGCTGAGCCAAGTTTCAGAAAAAGATTTTTCTGACAAAAGAGTCCATTCGGAGACAGATTTCTTTATAATTATTTCATCATCTTTTCTAATTACAATTAATCTATCACCTTCTTTAATATCTTTTCTCATATCTAAAGGAATAACTACCTGTCCTCTTGAACTCATTTTTGTTGTATCAATTTGCATAAATAAGATTAACCTTATTTATATTTAAATTTTTTGTTCGAGATTTGTATAATAAAAAATCCCCTCTCACGAATTAGAACGTAATCTGATAGTTTCGAACAAACCATCCGTTTTTATGGTCTTAAACATATATAATCTACACAAATCAATCTTTTAATCTTTTCTACTTCTTTTATTCTCAATTATTATCTTTGAATCCATATTCATTTTCTCAAAATAATCTGCAAGATAATCAATCAAATTATCATAGATCTCAATTATTGATTCAGGTGGATATTCAACAGAGCTTCTTATGCCCTTTTTCTCAGGAAAAGAAACAAAGTTGATCTCTTCATCACTCCAGGCCTCTAAAGTAGTCCATGGGTCCAAAATAAAGCTCTGATGAGTCAAAGAATTTCTCCAAGGATATAATTGGGAGACTACTCTATCTTTATTATTAAGGGTTTTTGAGAGTAATAGATTAAATCTTTCTCCCGGGTCCCTTATATCTGAATGAATAACTTTCGCTAAACTTTCGATTCCTATAAATGAGATCTGAAAAATAAGTTTTCCATCAACGCTCTCTTTTGTTAATCTTTTTAATAGGTTAACTCTCCTCTTATGAAATATTATAAATTTCTTAATATCTATCTTAACTTCGATTTTCTCTTCTTCTAACGAGTTGCTAAACTCCCTCAAATTATCTACCATCTTAAAATGATTTTATCTTTTTCCAATCTCTCCTTTAAACCCCTTGGACCTAATCTCAAATTCTTAAAGATTTTTCTCATTTCTTCCATACTCTGTTTAGAGTTTTGATTAATTTCATAGATTATACCAAACATAAGAATAACTGACATAAAAAAGATAGAATACATTGCAAAAGGGTCTTCCTGATAAATATAAATTCCAGAAGAAACAAGAGCGTTACCAACAATTCCCGCCATAACTCCCATATACAAGAAGAAGTAATCATTAAAACGTCTATCATTTCTTTCAAGTTTTCTCTTCAGAATATTTAATAGATTCTTATATTCTTCAACTTCTTCTTTCTTTTTCATCTTTCTAAATCCTATAGAATTTATGAATAATAATTTTATTTAAATATCGATTATATCTTCTTACATCTACAACTAGAACTTTCAATCCCTCTTGAATTTGTCCTATAATTTACATCACAATTCCACCCTAAATCTGTATAATTAGATAGATGATTATCTTCAGCATAACCACAAACAATATTCTTTCTATCCCCCGAGCTTAGATATTTAAAATAATCAGGGGTTGTTCCATTTCCTGAAGAGTTTTCCCCACTTGAAGATTCTAAAGCATCTATTCTAGAATCATGGTTTGTTAATGTCAACAAGATATTATCAACCGTATCAATTATCGTGTTTTTCCAAGATTCTAGGAGTGAGATTCTTTGATTAAAGTTACTTATATTACTATTTATTGAAGTTAAATCAACACTAGTATTAATTCCTGGTATTCCCTGGGGACCCTGCGGTCCTGTTGCACCAGTATCTCCTCGAGGACCTTGAACACTTGTTATTAATTGTGAATTATATTCAACTCCATAGATGGTAATAGCACATGAATTCAAATTTTTATTAATCGTTACTTCTATATTACCTGTAAAACTTTTTAATTTAGTGGTTTCATCAAATAAGGTTATACTTCCTTTTATCTGATGATTTTGAAATTCATCAGTTATAATATATCCAGTAATAATTCCGTTATAGCTTACATCCGAGTTTGTAAGTTTAATATCTGAACTAAAGGGGGTATCAACGGTTAAACTTGAAGAGATAGGTTTAACGAGATATATCACCATAGGACCAGAAAGCCCATTTTCTAATATTGTTGAACCTTGCCATCCACCGCTATTCTGAACCCCTTGATATTCTTTTATCCCTTGAATATTTAAAGCGGTCCAATGATTACCACTTACAAATTGATTAATACTACTACAAGAACCATCAATAAACCTTACATTTTTCATGATTATACCTTGAGGTTCTAATGCCACTACATTTACACTAGAAATCACTATTAAAAACAATCCAAGGATCAACAAAACAAATACACCCCTCTTCATTACCTCATGTATTACATTTTATATATAAATTTATCTTACTACTATTAATAAAATTATTGCTCTCTTTATTTATATTCTCCCCAATTTTCAACCGCATTTAGTGGTGGTGAAGTTAATCTCCCATATTTATTAAATGCCCCAATATCTGTAAAGTAATCAGGATGATAAAAATCACTTGTACCAGCATCTATACAAGGTGAAATACTTTGCAGTGTCATTCCAGCCGTTGTTACATTATCAGATACCAATTCATACTTCCCTTGATATTTATCTTTGAATAAAGGGTCTGCTGAAATATTGTTGATTAGTGTTGGACTGGTCCTCCAATCAGTGCTTAAACTATTGTTATAAAAATTGTTAAAGCTAACTAATGTACCATATCCATCATGAGGCAATTCAACTCCTATATCTCTATGATTACATATTATACTATTTGTTAATGTAGTAGTGGTCGCTAAGGTTTGCCCCCAATCTTCTATATCAACTCCAGTTTGTGTTTCTCCATAAATGCTTGTTCCATCCATCGTGCAGTTATTTATTAAAGTATTCCTACTTCCTTTAATATAAGCATTTATTTCTCCATTTCCTATAGATAATATCTTTTCTAATCTCATATTATCACAATCCTTAAAGAAAACTCCTGCCCAAGCATTTGTTATAGTCATATTTTCTAAAGTAACTGATGTTGCTCTTTCTCCATAGAATACTGAAGAAGTGAAAATATTTCTATTAAGACCCTTGATAGTAGTTCTATCTACTCCCTGTCCTCGAATTACAAAGGGGGTATTAACTTTTAATTCTGGTTGTTCTAAATAAACTCCTTCACTAATCTTAATTATATCTCCCGATTGAACATTATAAATTGCTTTTTGAATTGTTTTGTAAGGATGTATTTCAGTTCCATCTTCATTTTGTGAATGATTATTTTGATCTACATAAATATCTTTTGCTGGGACTAATGAAGTCAGTCCTAACAAGGTTAATGATAGTATTTTACTTAATTTCATTAGTTACTCCTATAGTATTCAGGTCTTTATAGACAAAAACTGCCTGATTAAATGGCTTGCAAGATATATTATATAAATTTATCCCTAACGAATCCTAAATATAAATCCCCTCTCCCAGAGTCGAACTGGGGATCTCCCGGGTGCTGTTTGGCAACCGAATTGGCTTATCAGGTTTCATAGTTATCCTAAACGGAATCTCCACCCTAAGTTTTACAACCTACAGCCAGACGCTCTAACCACTGAGCTAAGAGGGGTCTTCAATTCTCTTAGCGAACGGGGTTTTCCCATGAGCTAAGAGGGGTCTTCAATTTTGTTACAAACCTATTACAGAATTATGCTTATCTGTACCTAAGCTTGATATTATTTTATGATTTGATGTTTTATAAATCTTTATTATTCAAAGAACTAATTATTAAAAGTCCTCGCTTACAGCCTTTTGATCAGCAACAAAGAAAGCCCTATTAGAATCCGACTCTTCCATTTTGCCGTTCTTTTCAAACCTTGCTTTTGCGGAAGGAAGCGCAAATCTTCCTAAAACGCCAAACTTTGAATATACAATATAAGACATTGTTCTTGTTTCCCCTGGCCCCATTCGCCTGAAATTCCATTCTATTCTTCTTGTTTTCTCATCGACGTGTGAAGGCATCTCTCCGCCGAACCTTTCGTGCATTTTCACCAAAGGAGGCAATCTATCTGTTATATGAACGTTTTCAATATAATCCTTTGCTCTTGCATTCAATGTAACCTTTAAAGCAAATTCTCCACCCTTCGCCTTAACAAAGTTTATTTTCTTTTTTAATTCAAGATCTGTTTTCTTTATTCTTTTAGCAAGTATAACAATTGCTATAATGAAAATAATTATTAGCAATGGGAAAGTCCAGTTTGTAGATACTTTAACGTTCAAGCTCTCTCCCGGCTTTAATTGCCTATCCCATACATAATAAACCGTCGTCCCATCTCTTTGGACAGAATCAACATCAGGAGAAATGGTGGTGAAAAGCCGCGAAATCATGTTTTTTGTTATAGTTGTCGTCGTATTTTCAACAGTGTTCCCAAGATTTGTTTTTGTTATTTGGCTTGTTCTTATTATAAAACCAGAATCTTTTTCAGTTGTGTTAAGTATATTTTTCTCGCTGAATTTTATCTTTCCTAAAACTTCAGCAGCCCCGTTAGCCACAGAAACATCTGCATTCATAGTATAAAATCCTGCAAGGAGTTTGTCAAAGTCCTCTTTGTTAAGCTCCACTTCAAAGACCTTCTTTTCATGAGGATTTAAAGAAAAACTTTTGTCAAGTGTGAAAAACTCCGATGAAAATTTTACATCCATTTTAGGAAAATAAAAATTCTTTTTGTTTGTGATGTAAATAATAATCTTTTGTGACTCGGGATTAAAGTCAGCGGCGCCTATTTCAAAAGCGTCTTTTAAATTTATTATTTCAAAGTTCAATTCCTTATTGTATTTTTGCCCGTTTTCCGCAAGTATTACATAAGGCAATGAATAAAACCCTCTGTATTGCATGCCTTCTCTTGGGTAGACCTTTAATAATATATTCTTTGTCTCTCCTTGTTTAATGCGTATAGGATCTGAGGGCTCTGTAAAAAAACCTAATTCATTATTTATTGTGAATGTCTGCCCTAATCTTTCATTTGTTATTGAAATATTAAAAGTTGCAGGCGCATTGAGGTCAGCAATCATAACTTCATTAGAACTTAATTTCTTCACAGTAATATCGTCGGCAGCAATTAAAGGAACAATAAGTAATGCAAGAAAAAACATCACCAAAAATTTATTTTTCATAATTTTCATAATTGTCCCGTGTTTAAAAGCTTTATTGGAGTTAATTTTTAGAAATTTAATCTAAGTAAAACTTTATTCTTTCAGACAATTTACCAAAATTCAATTTATCAATATATTCTGATGCTCCTGCTTCCAATACCAATTTTTCTACAGGCATTCCACTTTGAACAATTATAGGAATTATTTTATCAAATTTTCTAATCTGTCTTACTGCTTCAAGCCCGTCAAGAAGTGGCATCTGATAGTCAGTTATTATCAAATCATAATCTTCATTTCTTACTTTATCCACTAACTCTCTTCCATTAGACGCGGTGCTTATTTTACAATCTTCTATAATCTCTGAAAGAAAATCTTGAAGTGCTTCTCTTACATTTTCATCGTCCTCGGCAATTATAATCTTTCTAGGCATTTATAACGCAAAATTTTCCTTTTTTTAAAGATTATTATACTAAGAATTATTGTTTTCCTTCGAGATCAAGCCAAGCTTTTGCTTGTGTTGTGTATTCGTCACACTTTCCAATTATATACTCTTCAAAGTGTTCTATTCTTCCTGGAATTATCCATTTTTCATAAATCGCTCTCAAGAATTTGTTTCCGGCGCTTGTTTCAAATTTTCCCGCATAGTCCCTCACCAAAGTTCCGGCAACTTTCATCTCTACGCTGCCTTCATTCATTTTAATTTTTATTCCATCGCGAACAACTTCGGTTTTCTTCAAGCCAATAATTTTAAAGTTAACCTTTATTTCCATTCTGAAAAAGTCAGTGATTTTTCTGTATCCATTCCACTCTATATCAAGGTTTTTTCCTTCACCTATAATTTTTTCAGTGTATTTTGACTCTTCAAGATTTAGCTGCGTCTCGTCGATAAGCCAGAAATAACAAAATTTGTAAAACTCGCTGAAGTCGAACACTCCATCGTACTTCATCTTGGTTGAATAAATCTTCTCTTTTTCAGGCATAACATAAAAACAAAAATCTTATTTAAATAGTTTTTCTTTCGCAGAATTTGATAACTTCAGAAGATTAATAAGATAATTTAGAATTATTCTTCATACCACTTAACAGCTTTTTTTATCTGACCTTCTTCAATGTTTCTGTCTGCTTCAAGAGGTATCTTTTTTAAATAATCATCAATTAAAATATATTCTCCTTTTATTTGAGGGTTTTCAACATAAATTCCATCATTTCCCTGCTTGTACATTCTCATTACTGCGGGTGCATTTTCTCTTTGGGAAATTTTAACTTTATTAACACCAGGGGCGGTTAAAAAATTTGCAACAGATCCAATAGCCCCTCCTATTATCAAACTAAAAAGACAAACTTCAAGTTTACTTATTTCTCCCATAGAAAATCTATAAATATATCATTTAAAAGTATTTATGTCCTATAATAAATATCTTAATTCAAAATCAAAACTTTCTCAACGCTTTTGTCTTTTTCAGCCAGCAATCTCGAATTTTCGATTGCGGCCTTTGCAAAACCAATAAACAAAGGATGCGGACTTAACGGGCGTGATTTAAGTTCAGGATGCGCCTGCGTCGCAACAAAAAATAATTTATCAGAGAGTTCAATAAACTCCATTAATTTCCCATTAGGTGATTTGCCCGAAAAAACAAGTCCTTTTGATTCAAGAATTTCTATATAATTATTATTGACTTCGTATCTGTGCCTGTGCCTTTCATAAACTTCAGATGAATGATAAAGATTTTTTGCTAAACTTCCTTCTTTCAAAACCGCCGGATATTTTCCAAGACGCATTGTTCCGCCAAGATTTTTAACATCTTTTTGCTCGTTCATAATGTCAATTACCGGGTCAGCGCTTTCAGGTTTAATTTCCGTCGTGTGCGCGTACGTCAATCCACAAACATTTCGCGCGAATTCAATTACAGCGAGCTGCATTCCTAAACATAATCCTAAAAAAGGGATATTATTTTCACGCGCATAATTAATACATTTTATTTTTCCTTCAATTCCGCGCGAACCGAATCCACCCGGAACTAAAATTCCATTTATATTTTTAAAAACTTGATTAAAATCAGCATTAGGACTTTCCATTTCAGACGACTCAATCCATTTCAAATTTACTTTATAGCCCAAGTTGCCCTCGCAATGATCAAATGATTCAATTATCGAAGCATAAGAGTCCTTCAATTGTGTGTACTTTCCTATTATTGCAATGTTTATTTCACCTTTCGGATTATTCATATTTTCAACAAATTTTTTCCAATCGCGCAAGTCCTTTTGTTTTGGGAAAAGTTTCATTCCTGCAAGAACTTTTTCTGCAGTCATTTGTCTGTCAAGAATTAAAGGAATATCATAAATATTTTTCACATCAGGACCTGAAATAACATAATCGGGCTTCACCCCACAGAACGCAGCAATTTTTTTTGTGATATACTCTTCAAGGGGTTTTTCAGAACGGCAAAAAAGCATATTCGGCTGTATTCCCATTTCTCTTAATAATCTTACAGATTGCTGAACCGGCTTTGTCTTTTGTTCTCCGACGCTGCCCATAACCGGAACAAGAGCGCAATGAATAAAGAAGACCTCATTTTCCAAAGCCAACTCACGAACGGACTCAAGAAATAATTGATTTTCTATATCTCCAACAGTGCCTCCAATTTCTATTAAAACAATTTCCGCCTCTGACTCTCGCGCAAGTTCTTTGTATAAATGCTGCAGCTCCCCTGTAATGTGTGGAATAGGTTGAACGGTCTTCCCCAAGTAGTCGCCCCTTCTTTCTTTTTCTATAACTCTCTGAAATATTTTTCCTGTTGTTATAGACGATTTATTTGTCAAAGTCAAATTCATAAATCTTTCATAATTTCCCAAATCCATGTCAACCTCCGAGCCATCATCCAAAACAAATACTTCTCCATGTTCTATAGGATTCATCGTCCCAGCGTCGACATTTATGTAAGGATCAATTTTTATAGGCACAACTTTATAGCCCTTTGATTGCAATAATTTTCCTAAAGAAGAAATAAAGAGACCTTTTCCGAGACCGGAAATAACTCCACCAGTAACTACAATGTATCTAACCTCCCTTTCCATGGATATGAAAAATTTTCGTTTGCTTAAAAAGATTTGTATATTTTTGTAAGTGAACTAAAAAATTTGTTAGAATTTTTGCGGGGTGAAGGTTATTCTGCATCCTCTAAAGGATTGTAGAAATCTTGGTCCCTTCCAATCTTTATAGTCCCTTGTTTTTTATGCAGTTCTGACCTTCTTTTCAGCTTTTGTTCTTCTTCCCTTATTTCTTCCAACTCTCTTAATTCAGGATAAATTTCAGGATGGAAATTCAAAATGTCTCTCGAAGTTATAATCCCTAACAATACCCCTTCTTTTATCACGGGAAGTCGTGTAAATTTGTATTTTTTCATTTTATTTATAACTTCTTCAAGGTTGGCTTCCGGGCGTATTGTGGCAAGTTTCTTAGGCGAAATTTCAATTGCTTTTATCTTGGCCAAATCTCTTTCTGACTTTTTTACAATAGCCCAAAGAATGTCTTTCTCAGCAATTATGCCTACAAGTTTTTTCCCTCTTACAAGCAAAACGCTGCCGACTTTCTTTTTTATCATAAGTTTAGAAATGTCCATAAGAGAAATAGAAGGATCCGCGGTCACCGGCTCACGCGTCATAATGTCCGAAACGAGCACTTTATGCATAACAATACAAAACATTGAAATTAATAAAGATTGTTATAAAAAAAACCACATATTTTATGCAACAATGTTTAAAAAATCCATAGAGATTTGTTTAATATGAGTATTGAATATAAAGTAAAAGATACTGATGAATTAAAAAAATTAGAGGATGCAATGGGTAAAATCTCCTGTTCTTTTGTTCCTGATCAAGAATATTTAGTAGAATATCTTCCTTTTTTATATCAAGGGACAGTTCAAATAAAACCTGAAAATTTTGATATAATAAAAATTGAAAGGGGTAATATGCAATTTATAGGAATGGATAACCAAAATCATCACATCTTTCTTAAAAATGGCAGTTATACTTATAGAATTCATCTAAATAAAGAGGAAAAATAAATGTCAGACAAACCCGTCGTTTTAATGCCTGAAGATATTCAGCGTCTTATGGGAAAGGACGCGCAGCGAAATAATATTATGGCTGCAAAATTAGTCGCTGAAATAGTAAAAACAACTCTTGGTCCTAAAGGAATGGATAAAATGTTGGTCTCTCCCACCGGGGAAATAATTGTCACAAACGACGGAGTTACAATTCTTGATGAAATGCAAATAGAACATCCTGCCGCAAAAATGATGGTTGAAATCGCGCGAACGCAAGAAAGTGAAGTTGGCGATGGAACGACAACAGCGGTAATGCTCGCCGGCAAGTTGCTTGAAAACGCAGAAAAATTATTGGACAGAAAAATTCATCCAACTGTTATAACAAAAGGTTATCGTTTAGCCGCCGAAAAAGCTCAAGAAATATTAAAAGACATTTCTATAAGAATTACTTCAGAAGATAAAGAGGTCTTGAAGCAAATTGCAATGACTGCAATGACAGGCAAAGGAGCAGAAGACTCTCGTGAACGATTCTCAGAAATTTTAATCGCAGCCGTTTCTCAAATTTCCACAGATGGAAAAATTGACATAAATGACATTAAAATACAAAAATCAAAAGGTGATGGAATAAAAGACACTGAATTAATTTCAGGAATAGTTTTGGATAAAGGAAAAACTTCCCAAGATATGCCTCAAATAGTTCACAACGCAAAAATCGCTTTGATTGATTTCCCTTTGGAATTAAAAAGTCCTGAAATAAACACAAGTGTTTCAATAAATTCACCCGAACAATTGCAAAGTTTTCTAATTCAAGAAGAAAGAACAATTAAAGAAATGGTTGACCGCGTTCGTGCTTCCGGAGCAAATGTAATTTTCTGCCAAAAAGGAATAGATGACTTCGCTCAATTTTTGTTAAGCAAGTCAAAGATCTACGCTGCCCGAAGAATTTCAAAGTCCGACATGGAAAAAATATCAAAAGCAACCGGAGGAAAGATTGTTTCAAATCTTGGATTGCTTAACTCTAATGAATTAGGAAATGCAAATATTGTTGAAGAAGTAATTCACGGAGAAGACAAACTAACTTATATTCGCGGATGCCAAAACCCTAAAGCGCTTACAATTTTAATTCGCGGAGGCACAGAACATGTAATAGACGAAATTGAACGCGCATTAAAAGATGGTTTGGGAGACATAATAAGCTCATTAAAAACAGGTTTAATCGTACCTGGTGGTGGAGCAATTGAAATGGAGCTTTCAAAACGATTAAAAGAATTTTCTCAAGGATTGAGCGGAAGAGAACAGCTTGCCGTCGAAGAATTTGCTTCTGCTTTGGAATTTATTCCTGCAACGTTAGCAGAAAACGCAGGCATTGACCCAATTGATATCTTAACAGAATTAAGATCACGCCACGACGCAGGAGAAAGAAACGTCGGGCTAAATTTATTCAACAACCGAATTGAGAATGTTTTAGAAGCGCGTATAATAGAGCCGTACCAAATTAAAAGCCAAGCAATAAATTCAGCGTCAGAAGTTGCAATAATGATATTAAGAATAGACGATGTTATTGCCTCACAAGACAAAAGAAAAAAAGGTATGAACATGAATGGTTTGCCAAATCGGTTTGAAGAATTCTAATGTTAAATCTCAGTGAATTATTTAGACAAGAGTCCGGCACATTTTACAAGTTTCTTCATATATTTAATCCAGATATTTATTTAGTTGAAAGTGTCTCAGATTTCCAAGAATCAAAAATAAATCTTCCTGAATTATGGTGCAAAAAATTCTTAATCAATCGACATGGTTCGGACGGATTATTTATATTAAAAAATGTTGGAATAAATTATCTTGATAAAGCTTCAAAAGAAAAAGGTGATTTTTTTGAAGTTCATGATGGAACTGGATCTTGTGTAATGTTTTGGGGAAGAAAAAACTCTTTGTTTGACTCTGGAACTTATTATCAAGAAATGGTTGAAAATGCTGGATTAAGAAAAAAGGATTTTATTTACGAACTTTATTTTGGATATATCAAAGAGAAAGATCTTCCATTTATAATTAAAGTAAATAAGAATGAATTAACAACCATTATAGAAGACAAAGAAATTAATATCTTTTTGAAATTAAAAGGATTTATCCCAAAAGATCTTGAGCCTGCTTATTCTCAATAACTTTAAATAATTCTTTTTTCTTTCTATTTTATGAAAAGAGGGTTTCAAAGAAAATACTTACCTGAATTTGTTTATGGGGGTATCGACGGTAGTGTCACAACTTTTGCAGTTGTCGCAGGAGCAATAGGCGCTTCGCTTGGTCCTGCAATCGTTTTAATTTTGGGCTTTGCGAATTTATTTGGCGACGGTTTTTCAATGGCGATGTCAAATTACCTATCAACAAAATCAAATTCTGATTTAATGAGCTCTAAAATTAAAAGAGCTATTTTTCCCGGAAGTGTAAAAAAACCGTTAAACACTGCCTTAGTAACATTTTTTTCTTTTTTGATTATTGGAACTATCCCATTAATTCCTTTTGTGTTAGCCCTGTTTCTTCCAATCATAAAAACTCATGAATTTCTTTATTCAATAATTTTGACTGGAATTGCTTTCCTACTCGTTGGCGCAATTAAAGGAGAAGTTGTAGGCAAACACTTTGCGCGCTCGGCTATAGAGACATTAATTATTGGAAGTTTGGCAGCATTAATCGCATTCCTCGTCGGTTTCTTATTAAAAGGAATAACTGGTTGATTATTTTCTATCCAAAATCCTTATATTGGATAAATCTTTGATAATTGAAATTTCTAAGCTGTCATCTTTAAGTTTTTCCCTTATTTTCTTCAACGCTTTATTTCTTCCAGGTCCGCTAAGAGGTATATCATAAATATCTTTTATGGGCTCAAATACTGGTGCCTTGCCAGTAGTATTAAGTTTGCCTGCAGTAACTTTACAAAAATATCTATAATAATCCTCGGGCTTTTGGTATATCTTAAAGATACATGTATTATATTTATTCATTTTATTTCTCATTAATAAGTTATTTATATGTTTTATTGTCTAAAAATAGGGGTTATTATTTCAAAATAGAATTTATTCTCGTTTTCAAAGAGTCCTCATTCTGAAGCCCAACAATTCGGCCAAACTCTCCTCCATCTTTGAAAATTATTAAACATGGAATTCCTCCAACATTGAATTGCTGCGCGTATTTTAAATTTTCTTCAACATTTATTTTAGCAAAGTTTAATTTGCTTTTCATTTCCTCACTTACATCCTTAAAAATAGGAGCCATCATCCTGCACGGCCCGCACCATGCAGCCCAGAAATCAACAATTGTGGGTTTCTTATTCTGAAGAACTTCTTTCTTAAAATTATCATCGTTTAACTCTTTCACTGTCATAATCAAAAAAAATTCCCTAGTTATTTAAATGTTACGAAGTGAAGAAGAAAAAGTGAAACAAAACATTTTTAACTTGTTTTTCGTCTATTTTAATATGGACCTGTAGTCTAACGGTAGAACTATTCGTTTACACGCGAAGGACACCTAACGGTTTCCTACCGCACTATCTTCCCTTAAGATAGTCAAGCTAAAAACCGAATGAGCCGAGGTTCAACTCCTCGCAGGTCCATATAATTTAAAAAGAAGAGTGGCATCGAAATAATATGAAAAGAGGGATAATAATTTTATTACTTCTAAGCATTTTATTAATCTCACCCTTAATTCAAGCCCAAACCTACTCTGGATTTAATAGGTTTAGTGATAATGTTAAATTATTTTTTTCTAATGGGGATAACAAAGTTAAATTAGCTTTAGAAATAAGAGAAAAAGAAGTAAATTCTGCTTTAGAAAACATAGAGAATGGAAATACCGAGAATGTGGTTAAAAATCTTGATAAAGCTCGAGATAAGCTTAAAATTGTTCAGGAGAAAATATCTTTAAATAATTCTGAGGAAGTTAAAAAAAGTGTTGAAAAGATAAAAGAAAAGATTAACAAAGAAAATCTTTCAGAAGAATTTAAGGAGTATAAATTGGAGGAAGAAAAAACACAGCTGACAGCAGAACTTACTCTAAAAACTTTTGAATATTGCAAGGCATTAGCTCAAGAAGATTATAGTTTGATGTTAAAAGAGGAGAAATGTAATCCAGAAACAGCTACTCCAGGGCTTGAAAAAGAATTGAAAGAATTAAAGAATATTCAGGAGAAATCATTTGTTCAATTAATGCTAAATATTAGAAGTTGCATAGATGACCCCGGAACATGTAATTGTGAAGAAAATACAGATATTGCTCAAAAAGCAAAATGTGAAAAACTGGTTGCTCTTGCAATTAAATGTGAATATAAAGATGATGAAACTGCTTGTGATGAATTAGAATCTATAAAACCCAAAAAAGGAGATAGTTTTGCAGAAAGTTTTGTTCCTGATTTTTTAAAGAATTTGTTTAAAGAAAAAGATTATATGATTGGTTATGGTATAAATCATTCATGTGGGGTTCCTGAAGAGTGCTGGGATGAGAATGATAAACCAGAATGTAAGCAATATGATTATTTAAAAGAAACAAAAGATGATTGGGATGAATATGGAAATTATATAGGAACAAAAAAAGAATGCGGCACTAAAGGACCAATACCCACAATGCAAGAATCAATTCCTCAATGTTTTGAGGGAGATAAATTTCTAGAAGAAAAATGTGGCAAGATTACTATGGTTGAAAACGAGGATGGTTTAATAAATTATATTATTGGAAAGGAAATTGATAATATTATAGAAGAATTTGAAAATAAATCTGAGCAACATACTATTGATGTTAATGGAACAAAGGGGCAAACTATGATTAATGAAATAAAAGAAGAAATTAATCAAATAAATAAGCAGATTGTAAATATAACATATGCTGCCGGGACTGGTCCGGGAGGGGAATCAGGAGTTGTTATAGAAGGAGATGAAGAAGGAGTCAAAACAGGGGATAATAATGGGGATGATGGTTTGAAACCTGAAGTTAAAACCTCTACTTCTGGAGATGGAACTAATGAGAATGAAGTTGTTGAAGATGGAAACAAAAATGAGGTTAATTATGATCCTTCAATAACTAATGCACCTGGAGACACTATAGATGACCCAGATGGAGAACCTACAGAGACTATTAATCCATAAAATAGTTTGATCTACCTAAATCAATGAAAAAGAGAAGTATAATAAAAAAAGACATAAAAATTGTAGAGAAAGAATTGGGGTTGGTTGAAAAAAGAATATGGAGATGGGTTTTTCATTTTCCATACAAAAAACTTTTTATCCTAATAGTTTTAGCAATACTTGCATACATTATTTTTAGAAATCCTGAAGTTCAAAGTTTCGTTTCTTCTTTGGGCTCATTAAAATATCTTGGAATTTTTATAGCAGGAATGCTTTTTACATTTGGATTTACGACGCCTTTTGCAGTTGGTTTTTTTATAATCCTAAATCCGTCTAACCCTTTTCTTGTAGCAATTATAGGGGGAATAGGGGCGCTATTGGGAGACCTTTTAATTTTCTCTTTTATAAGATTTAGTTTTATGGATGAATTTAAACGTCTTGAAAAAACAAGAGTTATAATGTCTCTAAGAAAAGAAATGAAATTACATCTTAGCCATAGAATAAGATTATACACTTTGTACACTCTTGCAGGAATTATTATTGCCTCCCCTCTTCCTGATGAAGCTGGAGTCATAATGCTTGCAGGTCTCACCCATATTAAAATAAAAATAATGGCTGTTATAAGTTTTACATTCAATACTTTAGGAATACTTATAATGTGTTTGATATAGGCCTTAAAAAAATGAATAAAAAAGAAATCTCTAATGGGGTGGTGCATAAAGCGCCGGAGGATTTACCAGTTCGTTTCTCTTCAAAGTTAAATACCAAACAACTACACACACTTACTTTTTTTAAACACAAAATAAGTTGGGATATAAAGTGTTATGAAATGATTTACCATATTATATAAATCCCATCTCAAAGCATAATATCCAGACAGCATATAACGAACTTCTATAAGAATTACTATAATCAACGTAAAAGCCAAGACCTTTGCTTGAAGATTCTTTATTCTTTTTATTAAAAAAAATAACAAAGAACCCATTACTGTCGTTCCTGCAATCTTTCCCATAGCATACCAGAATAAAGGGGTAGTTGAAATAAACTTGAAGGCCTCTGGAATTGGATAATAATATATCTCAAGGGGCTCATAAAAAGCATGAACAAGAGTATCAAGTAAAGTAAATACTCCAACAATAACTAAAAGCCATAAAAAGAATTTCCAAAATCTCTTTTTAGGTTCCCTCTTCTCCATAATGTAAACATCAATTTTAAGTATAAAAGGTTTTTTATTTACACCGAACATAATAAAGTTGTTCTAAGAAAATTAAAAACTATTTCTTGAATTTTCCAATGAGCCAACTTATAAAAGCTCCAATTAAAGTAATAAAAATTATTGGAAGTATATATGCTTCATAGCCCCCATAATATGGCATTAAATTATGTATCTCTAATATAATTTTACAAACACCGGTTGGAGTAAAGGAACATTGCATTAAAGATAGTACAAACAAAATAGTGAAAGGAATAGAAACAATCAATCCAATCACCCCACCCTTCAACCAACTCGGCCAATCTTTCCAACCCATAATATAATTAATAAAATACAATTTAAATATCTATCTAAATCTTGCATAAAAAGTGTTTAATAAAAAAAACAATAATGCTATACTTGTTTACACAAAGTAGGTTTTTACTTTTAATATACAAATTTTTAAAAACTTCAATCTCTTTGAATTTCTATGAACATAAACTCTGGATCGGGTTCTGCAAGAGGAGGCTATGGTGGAGCAGATCAAGATCCAGATGATTGGGTGGATAGAGAGGAGGAAAGAGCCGAACCAAATCAAACAAATTCTCTTCCTAAAGAAAAAAAGCTAGCAATTCTAGAAAAAATCATAATCAGCTCGGCTGTAACTGCTGGAGTTATCGCTCTTGGCGCTTCGGTTTACTATGCTGGAAGAGGAATTTATAATTATTTTAATTAAATCTTTAGTAAGTTTTTTAAACATAAATTATCAAATTCTAAAATGAAAATAACTTGTTTCGACGACGAGATTATCAAAAGAATAGACACGCTAAATAAAAAGGTAAAAACCCCTAGTTATAGGATGAGAATGAGAAATGCTGAAATTGTTGATCTAGTTGACGTCACTCAAGAGAGTTTTCTCCCTTATTCCGAGCCTGCGAGGGTCTATGAAATTCATGAATGGGCAAGACAATAAGATTTTAAACTATTCTTTTACTTTATTTTAAGTATTCAAAGCGCCGCTGGTTTATCGGTAGAATATCTCGTTGCCAAGCGCAGGAAACCAAGGTTTCCTACCGCACTACCTTCCCCTTTTCGGCAAGGCAGAACGCAAACGCAAAGACGAGGTGAGCCGAGTTCGACTCTCGGGTGGCGCATACTATTTTAGCCGTTCATGCCGAACCATAATTAAATGTTCATCAAAAACTTTATAAGTAAAAAACATCATTTGTTACCATGACAGAAAACGACAAACCACGAAAATCTGAAGATAAGGACTCCATAGAAGGAATTCCTGAAATGCACATTGAAAAATATTCTAATAATAAGAAAATAATTAATGAAATGAACGAGCCTCAAAAAGAAATTGACAAGACAAAAAAAGAGCTTGACAAATTGAAAGCATGGATACTTAAAAAATTTCCATTTACTCAATCAATAAGCATTTTGCCTCCTCAAGTCATACCGCACTTTGTTCAGGAAGAAGAAATCCCAAAAGAGGCCGAAAAATACATGCAAATCTTTATGATTGTTCCTGAAGAGAAATTCAAAGAAATCCCAAAAATAAAAAAAGAAATTATTGTAGAGCTTGAAAAGATAAAAGAAAAAACATGGTTGCAAATTAAAACTCCCGTCGATCTTTGGGAAATTTGCTTTGACAGCAAGTTTGAATTAATTGCCGGAATTTCTTTGTCAATGCCTTTGCACGACACTGGAATTTTACAAGGCCTAAGAGTTGCAGAAATTCATAAGTCACTTGTTTTGCAAAAGTTCGAAAAGTATGTCGTCTCTTACGTTCTTGGTGGAAGCCTAATTCGTGGTGACGTTACAAAAGAATCGGACGTTGATGTCTTCGTCGTTATAAACGATACCGACGTGAAAAGAATGCCGCGTTTGGAATTAAAAGAACGTCTAAGAGGAATAATCTACCAATATATAGCTGAAGCAACAGCTTTGGCAGGAGTTAAGCAAAATGTTTTGAACGTGCAGGTCTATTTGCTGACCGACTTTTGGGAGTCAGTTAAAGACGCTAACCCTGTAATGTTTACTTTCATACGTGATGGAGTTCCTATTTATGATAGAGGAACTTTTATGCCATGGAAAGCGCTTTTGAAAATGGGCAAATTAAAGCCATCGCCGGAAGCAATTGATATGTTTATGTCTATGGGAGATAAGACAGTTAAAAGAGCAAAATTGGCGTTGCTGGATATTGTTATTCACGATATTTATTGGAGTGTTTTGACTCCTGCCCAAGCAATGTTTATGCTTAATGGGTTGCCGCCACCAACTCACAAAGAAATTTTGCAGGGCGCTTTCAGAAAAGAATTCGTAGAAAAAGAAAAAATGATTGAACCAAAATATGCAAAAATCTTAGAAGAAATCGTCGGAATTTACAAGGACTACGAGCACGAAAAGATTAAAGAAATAAAAGGCGCAAAAGTTGACCAGCTCATAAAAGATACAGAGGACTTCCTTAAAAGAATGGAAACATTAAGAAAACAAATTGACAAGCGCGCGCAAGAAAAGACAGTAGAACAAATTAACAAAGACATATTTGATTTGCTTAAACAAGTTACAGAAGAGAAAAATCAAAATGAAATTATAAAATCATTTGAAAAGAACTTTGTAAAAAAAGGAAAATTCACAAATCAACACTTAAAGATACTTCATGAAATTATAAAAGTTAAGCAAGAATTCAAAAAAGGAAAATCAAACGCGCACAAAGTTGATGACGCGCGAAAGGGTGCATCAATCTTAATTAATAGTTTGACTGAATATCTGCAGAGAAAAGATATGGCATTAATGGAAAAAAAGAGTGGGAATTAAATTTATCCACTAGTAAAATGACCAAAATAAATAAATTAGAAAGCGGAGAGGTTTTTTCCAGCAGGGACAAGTTTATTATCGTCGGTGATTCTGTGGAAATTGATAATGAAAGATTTCATAATGTAGGTTCTATTATGAAAGTAAATTTGGCTTTATACTCTGCCGGAATTGACAATGGCCATGCAATTCTTACAACTGGTTATAATCATCCTGAGGATTTGCCAGGTCCAGGCGTGAGAAGAGCAACAAGTTTGGAAATAGCTTATCTTAAGAAATATCTTGCTCAAGGAAACGCAAACGGTTTGGCGTATAAAATTAAAGAATTAGAAAGAATTGGAATAGATGCGCAACATCTTAATTAAATTGTAAATCTTATAAACCGCTCATTTCTATTTTAATTATGAAATACCTTTTTATCCTTGGCAGAAACCCAGAACTTTCAGTTAAAGAAATCTTTGCATATTTTTCTGCGCGCAGTCTAGAAATATTAAGTCACAAATTAATTGAAAATGGATTGCTTATTGATTTAGACGGCCAAATAGGAAATATCGTCGATGAACTTGGAGGAGTAATCTCTATAGGGCAAGTCATTGTTGAAGGAAACCTTAAAGATTTAATTAAAAAACTTGACAAGATTACACTTTATCCTGGTAAAGAAAATAAATTTAACTATGTTGTTTGGGGATTTTGCGAAGAAGAATATTACTATGAACTTGGAGGTTATTTGCGTGCGCGTTTTAAAGAAGAAAAACTAAAGACCTCTGAAAAACCTTTAACCGGATTAATGGAACTCCAATCAGGCAATAAAATTAAAATTGTTGGAAATCGTGTTTCTGAACAATTCTTTTTATTTTCATCTGATTCAGAAAACTTTTTCTTTGGAAAAATAATTTACGAATTTAATTCTTCTGAAGTTGAAAAGCGCGACATGAACAAACCATCCCGCCGTTCAGAACTTGCAATCTCGCCGCGCCTAGCAAAGATAATGCTAAATCTTGCAAACGTTAAAGAAAATGATAAAATTATTGACCCTTTTTGCGGCGTTGGAATAATCTTAACAGAGGCTTTACTTAAAAAAATTAAAGTTGTGGGAATTGACTTTGACATAAATGCCATTGAAGGAGCAGAAGAAAACTTATCATGGAATAAATTTAATAAAAATGATTACAAATTAATTTCAGACGATTCAAGAAAAATTAAAATTAATACTTCTTTTTCCGCACTCGTTTGTGAGCCCGACTTTGGAGAGCTTTTAAGAAAAATACCAACAGAAGCAAACGCAAAAAAGACAATAAAAAACTATGAGGACTTAATGATCTCTGTCATAAATAATTTGAAAAGAAACGTTCATGGCAAATTTGTTTTTACTGCACCCTTAATTTTAATGTTCAATAGAAAAAGAAAGCGCGCAAATATTGAAAGAATAACTCAAGAAACAGGTTTAAAACTCGCCGACGGATTCCCTATAGACGACTTGAGAAAAGACCAAATCGTTGGCAGAGAGATTATTGTTTTGGAACAATAATCTTTATAACATTAATTTATAATAAAATTCTATGAAAGCAGATCAAAAATTTGATAAATTTATATTAAGACACTTTAATAATTGGGAACTATATCTTCACGAAGCTCAATTTCCTTACTTAGGAAGAACTTACGCTTGGGCAAAAAGAGAAGATGCTGATTTAATTACTCAAATGACTTCTGAAGAAACAAGTGAATTATTTACAAGCGTTATTCCATTATGGGATAGTGCAATGCAAGAATTTTTAGGGGAAAATTATAGTAGGCCAAATGTAGCAATTCTTGGTAACACCACACCACATCTTCATGCTCATTTAATTCCACGACTTACTAAACCAATAAATAAATTTGGAATTGAATTTATCGATCCAAATCCAAAAGGAAACTATGCACCTTATGAAAAAAGAAAATTATCTGAAGAATTATTAATGGAAATAAAAGACACATTAATTTTGGGATTAACTTCCCAAGATTTATTACGTAATCTTTAAAAAGCATTTTTATCATCAATCTACATGAAAGGAAAAGTTTTACAATTCAGACAAGGAAGACATACAGTTGATCCACGACATTTTTTAATTGAAGTAGCTGGCGTCTCTGATAGAGAGAAAGCAAGTAAATTAGTTGGTAAAGAAGTTGCATGGAAGTCCCCTGCAGGAAGAATTATTCTTGGAAAAATATCTGGAGCTCACGGAAACAACGGCGTTGTCCGAGCCATATTTCAAAGAGGTCTTCCAGGCCAAGCGTTAACGACTGAGGTTGAGGTAAAATAAAATGGTCGGACTAAGAAAAGCAAGCGCTTACTCTAAAAGAATCGTTGTTCCTTTTACAAGGACTTCAAGAAAGAAAAATCGTGCTTATATCAAGATGGTCCCACCTCAAAAAATTGTAAAATTCACTATGGGCGACGAAAAACTTGCAAAAGCAGGAAAACTGCCTTACCATCTCACTGTTCTTTCTGAAGAGAAAATCCAAATAAGAAATAACGCTCTGGAAGCGTGCAGACAATTCGTTAACAGATTAATGGATGAAAATCTTTCAGGCCAGTACGTCTTCAAAATCATACCCTACCCTCACCACATTCAAAGGGAAAATAAAATGCTTACAGGAGCTGGTGCAGACCGTATGCAGACAGGAATGCAGCTATCATTCGGAAAGTCTGTTGGCAAAGCGGCAATTGTCAAGAAAGGCGAGCGTATCTTCATCTTTGAGCTTCCAAATCCAAAAGCAGTGGCATTCTCGCGCCATTTGATTAAGCAAATAAAGGCAAAGCTCCCTGGTAGAATAAGAGTTGTTGAGAGCTTTAATAGCCCTCAAAAGCTAGCACCAAGCCAATAATGTTTCACTTAGCGGTGACAACAAACCAAAAGATTTAAATAGTATTTAACTCTATATTTTCTATGGCAATCATTTATAGAAGAGATGAAAAGAAAAGAATAGACTACTTTGTAGATGATAGAGGAAACCCCATTCCATTTAAAATTTCTAACAGGAAAGGTGATGAAAACGGACAAGAATTTACAGACGGTTTTTCTTATCTCGGCTCAAGAGATATGTACAAACAAATGGGTTTGAAAATGGGCTTTGAAGATGAAACAGGGTCGGATAGATTAGAAATGCTTGCATGGGAAAGAAGTTGTGAAAACAATGCATTTGCTGTAAATTTAGTAAGATTAGTAAGAGATAGTATGACTACGGGCACACTTCCTCTCAGACCTAAAATATTCACACCTCAAATAAATCTACCTGATATAAATAAATATCAAACAAGTACACAATAAAATGGCTAAAGTAATTGATATGGCTGAAATGGAAAGACCTGACTACGGCGCTGAAATGAAAAAATACGCTTACGGTGCAATAGCTGGAAGACATATAGAACAAAAAGATCCTAGAGGCGCACAAATTTCTTTGGAAAAACTTGCATCAAAAGACGGATTAAATTTAGGAAAAGATCTTGAAGCTTTTGTAAAAGGAACTTATGCATCAAAAGAAGGAATTCAAACAGCTTCAATAATCTCTGCGAACAATTATGGTAAAGCTATGGCTAACTCAACAGCAAGCAAATTATGGGATTTTTACAAAGACATTAGAGGAAAGTATATCGGTGAAGAGGAAAAAGAAAGAGTAGAAACTGAAGTTGAAAGATTCAAAGATGTAAATTATGGTGAAATTAAAAAGAAAATGGAAGCTGCAGAAGAAATCTTAAAAAGCAAAACTGACAACTTCACTAAAGAACAAAAAGAAAAAGCTAAAAAGGAATTAGAAAAATATCAAAAAATCTATATTTTATTTGCAACTCTCAACGATGCTTATTTGGGAAAATACGAATCAAATGTTGAAGAAGAACATAGAAGAAGATTACTCCAAGAAACTTTCAAAGAAGAAAGAGAAGATTTAGCCGAAGCTGCTTAAATAATTTAATCTTTATTTCCCGTACTTCTTTTCTATAATATCTTTTACAAGACGAGCCATCACATCCAAAAATTCTTCTGCGCGTTCTTGCCACATGTCTAAATCAGCACCTTTTACTTCGTGCCTCTCTCCATGAATAATTTGTTTGTATAAAAATAACAAATCTTTGAACCAAGTTACATATTTTATATCAAGCTGATTAGCATCAACAAATGTTTCTTTCAAATCAATTGCAATATGTTCTGGCGATGGAGGTGAAATATCTGAAGCCATAAGTGCAGCATGAGCAGAATCAATCATACACCAATAAATTCCATCTAGGACGTTTAACTCAGCCGCTTTGCTTCGGGCTAAATGCAATGGCGCTCTTTGTAAAGAAGAATAAACTGCCTCGGGTGTTGAACGTATTTTCCCTTCAATCAATAAAAATTTCAAAGGATCAAAAAATCCCCCCATATCAATAAGCGCTTCTCCATATCTTAAAACATTTGTAACTACCGGATCTCCTCTCATTAAGTCCTCCCACCAAGTGCTTAACTTTACAGTATTAATATGCAAATTTTTTGAATAGGGGTTAGCATTAATTATTAATTCAAGTTCTTGCCTATACCAAGCAATCAATTCCTGGTCCCATTTTATTGCAACATCGTCAATAACTATAATAACATCAATATCAGAACCAACTTTCATCATCTTCTTAGCAGCCGAGCCGAAAAGAACAATCGCTTTCACTGACTTGTCAAATTTCTTATAAACTTTGACTGCAAAATCCATTGCAATTTCATGCTCATCTCTTAAATGCAGCGTCGGAATATTTTTCGCACTTACTTTCTTAGAGGCCTTCCTCTTTTCTTTTTTAATCGTCTTAGAAACTTGTTTTTCTTCTTTTTTAGATTTCTTAGCCATTCTTCACCTTTTTTTCACTCCTTTTATTTAGTAATTTAATATAGTTTTTAAATTATTTGATTTAATTTTAATTATTCCATCGGTCTTCCGCTCATACGCGAGCCCTGCGCTCCTTGACGAGGCCCGCCAAGTTCAGAAGGAAGTTGTGAAAATCCAGCGCCTTGTGTTTCATAATTAATCTGAGGTAACATCATTCCATATCCTGTAAAGTAACCTTGAGTTAATCCAACTGACTGATTCCAGTAAGGCGGCATTCCCGTCGAATAAAACGCAGAACCCATTCCTTGCAGATTATATATTGTTGGTGAAGTTCCAAAATGTTGCGGCCATCCGGACGTCTCTGCAATTTTTGTTGCATTTTTCAAAACACCTTGCTTCTCCAACATTTCCAGATGTTCTTTTACCGGAACATTTCCCATTCCCAACGGCAAGTGAGAATCAGAATAACCAAAATTATCAGTAAGATGAACATGCTTAACATACTTCGCAAATTTCTCTGCCTCTTTAACTAAATCCTCGTTGGTAAAGCCGTGCTTCTTCGCTATATTCAAATGCCCAACATCAAAAGTTATTCCAATAATTTCTTCAGCGGCCTTTTTAGCAGTCGATTCAGAAATTCCTTTTTTAGTAGCGACGTTAACAAATTGTTTTCGCGACGCTTCAACCAAGTCAGCCATCTCTTGCCCGGTAGAAAAAGCAATCCCAGGATATACATTCTCAATTCCAATTTTAGGGGCTTTTGATAAATCGCCTTTAACAGCCTCATAAGCATGCAGTGCAACATTAGCAAATGTCTTTGATGATTGTTCTTGTGCAAATTTCTCAACTTGTTGATACATCTTTGGTTGAACATGCTCTAATGCTTTATTCAAAGATAATAATGCCGCTACTTGATTTCCAGGATCATTTGATTTTATAATATAATTTTGTAGCTCATCTTCTGAAAGTTGTTTCTTCAAATCTTTTAAAATATCAATACGTTTAGGTATCCCAAGATTCTTCCTATATTCAATAGATATTTCATCCAAAAACTTTCTATCCTCATCAGTTCCATACTTATAAGCCTTATTAAAAAGAGCATTTGCAGATAATTCCGCTTGTTTTACATATTCGTGCGCTGAATAAACCCTGCTTAATTGCTGCTGCTCTTCGTTGTTAAGTTCGCTCGGACTAATTTGATTGGTTATAACTTTTAAAAACTTAGCCCTTATCAAAGGATGAATATCAGAAATAATTCTTTCAGCATGTTCCCTGTTGAACTCAACTTGCGAAAGAGAGTTGTTCCATTCAGAATGATTTAAAGTATTAAGTTCATCTTGTATTTCTGGTTTTATATTTTTAGTTAAAATTTCTTGCCTTTTTTCTGGAGAATACTCTGGATAAAGTTTTTGCTTAGGTTCAAGAGGAACTAACTGTCCCGTTTCTCTATTAACAACAACCATTTTATCAATCATAGGAATTCTTTTTCCATTTTCCTCAACCATTTTCCATTCTGTTCCAGCAATGTTCGCCGAATGCATTGTTATTGGAACTCTTCCATTTTCACGCAATTCGAGCGCACGATCAATTATTGTATTAAACCTATTTTCAGTAGTTAATCTGTTTTCTTCAGACCATCTTCCTTGCTGCTGATCAATTCCCGAAGGTTCCATCAAAGGCGCGTGCATAGAAATTTCTGCGCCTGTTAATTTCGCCATCCTATTTATTTCTTTAAAATGTTGTCTTGGAATTTGGTCAAAAACATCAGGAGACAACGCGCCAACTTCAATAGGGACTATTCCTTGATTTAATAATAAATTAACTTGTTGAATTTGATTTGCCGTATCTGGTTTTGTCGGCGCGCCAATTTGTCCAGACGGCAATCTGAAACCAGTAAAATTATTTTCAACATTGCTTTCGCTTAATCCATAATTTGGTTTCAAACTTGAATAGCCACCCTGATAAATATTTTCAATTGTATAATCCCCTTTTACCATGCATTACTTAAGAAAAAATTATTTATTAAACTATCTTTTTAATCCTCATGCGCTCCTGAATTCGCGCCGAAAGGATCATAATCTGAAAAAGGGTTATTTTTTCTTTTCAACTGCCTATCTTTTGATTCGTAATCTAAGTTAAACTCCTTTCCTAAATTTGCATTTATTCCTTGAAACTCTTGCGCAAAAGTGCCTCTCTTCTCGTGTTTCACGTCGGGGAAGAATTGATTTTGCGTGTTAGGCAAATAAATATCATCAGGCCTTATGTTTTGCATTCGCACATCCATTCCCATAATTTTCCTGCGTTCTTTTTCTGTAGGATCTTCAATTTCATACTTTTGTTCCGTTTTCTCCGACGCCGAGTATGATTGGTAACTTACTTGTCTTTCTCTTCTTTCAGAATTATCATTCAAATTACCCCGTGCAACAAGAGACAAATCCCCTTCAAGATTAACAACTCTTTCACCTCTCTCATTTCCGTTTCTTTCCAACTTCAAAATTTCAGCAAATCTTTTTTTGTCAATATGTGTCTTAGAAAAGTCCTCTTCTTCAGTTTCATCTTCTTCAATTTCTTCTTCTAATTTTGACTCTTTCTCCAATTCCTTTTTGGATTTCTTTTTTTCCTTAATCTTTTCAGCCACCTTTTTCATAAATTACAAAGATAATAGAAATATAAAAACCTACCTAACTATGTATAGCTCACCATTAAAACATATCAGCATGTTTTTGAGCAATTAATTTTAAGTAAAGCTCACCATTCCGTGGGCTTTCTTATAAACATCAAATAAAGTAAAAGCATTATCTTTCGCAATTACAGCCGCTGTTTCCCTCAAAATCTTTGCCTCAAACCAATCATCTTTTCTAACTGGAAAAACACTTTTTTTCTTTTCATCTTTACTTTCTTTTTTTTCAGGCGATTTTTCATAATATCCAATTAAAGCAAGAAAAGGATTGACATCTTCAGAATTTTTTTTGCTTTCTTTTTCCTTTTCAGAATCTTCATTTAAAAAATAATCAATATCTCCTTGCAATTGCTCCAAACTATCAGTCGTCATTCCTTCAATTAATTTTAATCCATCTTCTATATCTGAATCATTAAGTTTCTCATCAATAGCTTTTAATTCATCTTCATTCAAAGCATAAGCAGACAAAGTTACTTCCGCCCTTCCACCAAAAGCATAATGCCCTTGACCAGAAACCCTTTGAGGAATTCCTCTAAATTTAAAATTAACAATATAACAGCTGTAATATTTTCTTTTTTGTTTTATCTTTTTAATTTCAGGAGGCAATGATTCCTCTTTTAGTTCTGCCTTTCCCAAAAGAGTCAATTCCAAAAGAATTGTGTTAAACGTTTTAATATAGTCCGGATTTCTTGCTCCTCCTATTTGCGTCATTTCAAGTTGCTGAGCGGTACGTAAATACGGCTTTGCCCATCTAACATAAAGTTTCAAACTGCTAACTTGACTTTTCAAGTATGTCTTCTCAAGTTCATATCTTTTTTTCAACTCTCGCCCCGACTCTTTAAGCCAAAGTTCAAATTCCGCAACCCTTCCTATAATAATTCTTTTTACTCTATCATTCAAGTCCAACTTATTCGCTTCTTCAAGTGAATCAGCTGCAAGAAAAGCATCTATCAAAGTCACAAAACCAACTTGCGTCGACGCCATAATCTTTAAGGCAGAATTTCCTTTTTGTGAATCAACACGATCCATCCAAATTTGCTTCAGCGACAATCTTGCTGCTTGTTTTATTCTTTCATCTTTATCGTTTAAATCATCATAATATCCGAGACGTATTTTGAATTCTTTCAAATCATAAATTAAATTTAATATGCTTCTCACAACTGTATTTATATCTCCCATTAATTTTGAGCCCTGCTGCTGCATAACAGTAAGTCTCTGTCCTAACTCTCCAAAATGTCCCGAGCCGGGAGAAGAAGTAAAATTATCAACAAGCTTTTCAACTTTCAAACCAAATTCCTGCATTAAATCCAAAAGAAAAAAATAAATCGGCTCGAGCGTCTCCGAAGACGAATCATAAACAATTGTATGCTTTGCTTCCGTGCCCGCAAACGGATCAAGCTTTGGCAGCCCCATTTCTCCAGAAAATCTAAGAGCTTGTGACTTTGCCACTTCCACCGCTTTTTGAAATCCTTCATTCTCAATAAATCTTTTAAATTCCTTTGTTTTTCTTTTATCCCCTTCACAATTAAAATAAAGATCAGGATTTATTGTTGCAATTATTTCCCTAACATCTGCTGCCATCTTTTATTTAATAACGTCTAATGAGTTTAAAAAATGTGCGAAATTGAATATGCTAAATTTTAAAAAGAAATTATTCATAGGTAAATAATGGGACTTTTCGGAATAGGAAAGAAAAAAGAAGTTATCGACTTGTCAGAGCAATATCATAGACATCAGCAACGTCTTTCAAGCATGAGATCAGATATCAAAGAAAATAAAGCCGCGCAAGCTCCATCTTCTCAAGAAAATTTAGTTATGGGTGGATTTTTCGGTGGAATGTCCAATGTTGGAAATTCAAACTCAATAAGCGAAGAAAATAATAATTTAAACAACGAACCAGAAAGCGCTGAAGAGAAAAGAAAACGACTTGCAAAGCGTCTCACAGATATGACCGACAAAATTGAAGAAATTTCAAATCAAGTTTATCATATTCAGCAAAGAATAGAAGTTCTTGAAAAAAAGATAAGAGTCGGGAGGTTTGAAAATGAATAAAGGACAAGGGCTTGGGATTTTTTTATTTTTAGCAGGGTTTATTCTGACTATCGCATCGACATCAACAATAAACACTTACGCAGTTTTCAGCGGAAACGGAAACTTTGCCGGCTCAGTTATAGGGATAATTTTTATAATATCTGGAATATTGCTGTTTGTGGTTAACAAATAAACAAACTACAAATATTTATTAATTCGATTATTATTTCTACGTTATGGAAAAGGGCTTTGAGAAATACGAAAAATACGCAAGGGCCTACGCTTTGAAAAATGCAATTTCACACGATGGAAAAGCGCAAGCAGGCGCGGTTATCGCCGGGCTTTTTAATGTTGGATTAAAAAAAGAGGATATCGGAAAATATTCTAAAAATATTAAAAAAATCGTCGATGAAATAAACGCTATGGATTTAATTGACCAAGCAAACGAGTTTGAGGATTCAAAAGAGCTTGTAGGTGAAAGACCTGAAAGAGAAGGCCTGCCTGAATTACCTGATTCAAGCAAAGGAGTCATAATGAGATTCCGACCTTCGCCATCCGGACCTATGCATATAGGCCATATAATTTCAAATTTATCCAGCGCATTATATGTCAAAAAATATGGTGGAAAATTTTATGTAATAATTGACGACACTAATCCTGAAACAACAATTAAATCGGCTTATAAAAATTTGAAAGAGGACTGTGACTGGATTTTCGGCAACGTTTCAGAATACTTGAACGCGTCTGACCGGCTAAAACTTTATTACAATTACGCTGAAAAATTAATTTCAAAAAATGCGGCGTATGTCTGCTTATGCACCTCTGAAAAGTTTAGGGAATTCGTCCTAAAAAAAACAGAATGCCCGTGCAGAAATTCAAGCATCAAAGAAAATCTTGAAAAGTGGAAAAAAATGCTGGATAAAAATGGTTACCTTGAAGGAGGGGTCGTACTAAGATTCAAAACTCTTGAAAAATATAAAGGAATGGCAAACAAAAATCCTGCAATGAGGGATTTTCCTCTTGCAAGAATAGACATTCATTCACATCCTTTGCAAAATAAAAAGTACCGCATCTGGCCTTTAATGAACTTGGCCGTTGCTGTTGATGATATAGAACTTGGAATGACCCATATAATTCGCGGAAAAGATCATAGAGACAATGCCGAAAGACAAAAAATGATTTACGAGGTCTTTGGAAAAAAATATCCCTGGATATTTTTCATAGGAAGAATCAAATTTACGGACTTAACTCTTTCAAAAAGAGCTATTACAGAAAAAATTAAGTCAGGAGAATACGAAAATGAAGAAGATGAAAAACTTCCAACACTTGCTTCTTTAAGAAAGCGTGGTTACAAACCAGAGGCCTTCAAAAAATTCATTGAACAGCGCGGATTGTCTGAAGTTGACAAAGTAATTTCAAGCAAAGATTTATTTGATGTAATCGACCGACTCAATAAAGAATAATAACCTTTTTATACTTGGAATCTATATAATTTTAATATTTTCGTTTGAAAGGAGGTGTGAAATGATTCATAAAAGAGGTCTGTCGGAAGTTATAACTACACTAATTTTTATTCTACTTGCAATAATCGCAATCGGAATTGTGTGGTATATATTCAATAATTTGAGTAATCAGACACAAGATCAAATTAACTCAAATTCGCAATGTATCGGGTTGGATATAAGACCAGTTGGAATAAGTGGTACTGACATTCAAGTTACAAGAGGCGCAGGAACGGCTACGGAAATCGGTGGTGTTAAAATAAGTCCTGATGGCGGAACACTCCAAGATTGTTTAGGAGATATACCTGTAGGAACAACAAAAACATGTACTCTTACTGGCATTTTATCAGTAACTTCTGTTACAGTAGTTCCTTACTTTATAGTTGACGAACAACCGCAAACTTGCGGAACGCCTTCAACATATCCATAAATTTATTTTTTATTTTTATTCTATTTCTTTATTTTTTTAATTAACAAATTAGGCAGAACTATTTTTCACAGAAATAATTTTATAAACGGCGTCGTTTTCTCTAACACGTGAAGGCACTTTAATTGCGACTTCGTCGCCTTTCTTCGCAAACTCAACTTGCTTATCTTCTAAATAAACGCTTTCAAGATTAAACTGCTCAATTCCAGTTGTATTTCCTATTATTGCAATTTTGTCGCCCGTCTTGACAAATAAGGCCTCAATCTTTAATGATGCGGTCTTTGGCTTATCATAATAATGAGTAATCTTGCCAACATAAATTTTTCTTTCAGATGCCCCAGAATTTTCAATCTTCGCGAAATCGTCTGGCGTCGGCAAACCAAGATAAAATCCTGAAGAGAAACCCCTATTATAAACCGTTTCCAATTCTTTCAGCGCGTCCTCAATTTCTTTTTTTGAAAGTTTTTCATCAAGTGCTTTTCTATATACACTTACAACACTTGAAACATAACGCGCATCTCTATTTCGCCCTTCTATTTTAAACGAAGTCACGCCTGCTTTTTTCATCTCTTCAATAAAAGGCAAAGTGCACAAATCCTTTGCAGACAAAACGCGCTGATTTTCCAGACGCAACTCTTTTCCTGATGTCTCATCCTTAATAGTAACTTCATACGGCCGTCTGCACGGATGCAAACATTTTCCTCTATTTGCTGATGAATTAAATAGATGCTGTGACATAAAGCATCTTCCTGAAATTGCAACACACATCGCCCCATGACAAAACATTTCTGTTTCAACTTCTTTGGAAATTTCTTTCGCCTGTTTCAAATTAACTTCTCGAGCAAGAACAATTCTTTCTGCCCCAAGATCTTTGTAAAACTTCGCTGCCTCCAAATTAGAAATTGATGCCTGCGTAGAAATATGAAAAGGAACGCCATATTTCTTACAGAGTTGAATTACTGCTAAATCCCAACAGATTACAGCATCAACTTTTCCCTTTACTTCCTTTATTATCTCTTTAAGTTTGTCAAGTTCGTCATTGTAAACAATTGTATTAAGCGTTAAATACATTTTAACTTTTCTTTCAGATGAATCACATATCTTTCTCATCTCGTCAAGTTCGCTTATCTTAAAATTCTTAGCTGCAGCTCTCATATTAAAATCATTCTGCATTCCAAAATAAACTGCGTCAGCTCCCGCTTTTACTGCGGCTGAAAGCATTGAAAAGTCGCCTGCGGGTGCTAATAATTCATAATTTTCCATAACCCAGTCCGGCAAGATAAATTTATAAACTTTTAATTTCAAATATTTTTATGGCACAAGTAAATGTTTGGGGGTATCCCCACATTCAAAGTTTATAAGAAAGATTTTTCTAGCTGTGCTTTTATTCTAAATTCGAAAGGTTTTAAATATGATTCCCCTAAATTAAATTATGGAATCAGCCTTGAGCCAATCTTGAAGGAGGTTGAGTGTCAAGGAACCTTGGTTCCTTACAATGGCGAATGTAGTTCAACGGTAGAATGTGCGGTTGTGGTCCGTAAGACGAGGGTTCGACTCCCTCTTTTCGCCCTGGAACGAAGTGAGGTGTAAAATGAAAATACTATTCGTATGCAAACACAACAGATTCAGAAGCAAGATTGCCGAGGCCGCTTTCAAGAAGTTTAATAAAAATAAATCTATCAAAGTAAGCAGCGCGGGCGTTTTCAAAGGAATTCCTGTAAGTGAAAATGTTCTGAAGATTGGAAAAGAAATTAATTTGAATATTAACAAGAAAACTTCTGGACTTGATGAGAAAAAAATGAAAGGCACTGATTTAGTTGTAATAGTTGCAAACGACGTCCCAAAATCAATTTTCAAAAATAAAACCAAAAAGATTATTCAATGGAACATTTCCGACGTAACTCAAGACAACAAAGAAAAGATAAGATTTATAGCAGAACAAATCGTAAATAAAGTTAAAGGATTAATTGAGGAGTTGAAATGAAAACAGATTTAGTTAAAGGATTTAAGGACTACACTGGTGAGGAAGCAATAAAACGCGCAGAAGTCCGAAAAATTATCATTGATAATTTCGAGAAATATGGATTTGAGCCAGCAGAAACGCCAGTAGTAGAATACGAGGAATTTGTAAAAGGAGAAAATCAAAATGACGAAGCCGTTTCAGATATCTTTAAACTTAAAGACAAAGGCGAACGTGAACTTGCACTAAGATACGAATTTACTTTTCAATTAAAGCGCCTTATGCAAAACAAAAAACTTCCTTACAAAAGATATCAAATTGGCGAGGTTTTTCGTGATGAGCCCGTCTCCACAAATAGATTCAGGCAGTTTGTTCAGTGCGACATAGACACAATTGGAAGCACAATAAAAGATGAAGCAGAAATTCTTTCATTAGTCAACGATGTAATGAAACAACTTAAAATAAAACCAATAATATTAATTAATAATAGAAAATTAATAAATGAAATTCTAAACTACGAGAAAATAAAAGACAAAGACAAAATGCAGGTTTTAAGAGAGATAGATAAATATGATAAGCTTCCTGAAAAAGAAGTAAAGAATAATTTGAAAAAATACGGCGCAGACAAAATGCTAAATGATTTAAAAAAAGGAGAAACATTCTTCAATAAGTTTGACTCTTACAAAGAAATACTTGAATTAATTAATTTATGCAAAAACTACGGCCTCAAGATTATATTTTCACCGACGATAGTTCGTGGCTTGAGTTATTACAATTCATCTGTATTTGAAGTTAAAGCAGAAGGAATAAAAGAAACAATTGCAGCAGGCGGCAGTTACATGTTCAACGGAATCCAATGTACTGGTTTAGCATTTGGCCTTGATCGCTTATCATTACTATCTAATCCAAGTTCTTCAAAAGAAAGAATCTTAATCGTCTCCTTAGGCCAGGACAAAGAATCAATAAAACTTGCTCAAAAGCTTCGCAACGAAGGAAAATCAGTAATAATCTACTATGGAAAACCAAGCAAGGCGCTTGAATATGCAAATTCATACAGCATTCAAAATGTAATATTCATAGGCGAAAAAGAAATCAAAGAAAAGAAATTCAAAATAAAAGATCTGAAAACAGGAAAAGAAAAAGAATTAAAAATATAAATAAAAGAAATAAATCTTCTTAACTAAAGAAACCTTTAGCTCTGAAATATCTTTTTGCTTCTGCATTGAATCCCAAATACCAAATTATAACTCCATTTATTATTATTGGTACAATAGAAGAAATCAATGATCGTAAACTAGCAATTATTCCTAAAGCGCAAAGCACAAGAGCAGTTACTCTTGCCCAATTCTCACCATCCCAAAGTCCTTTACCGACAAAGAATGCAAAAATTCCGAAGACAATTTCAATTATCCCTGAAACCATTCCAAGGCCGGACATCATGCCGAACCCGTAACCTCCAAAGCCCATTATTGAACCATTGAAAGCAAGAGTTATCCCTGAAATAACAGCAAATACAGCACCTATCCAAGCAAGAACTGCAAGAATCGTAACACCTATTGGTCTTTCGTTTTTAGCCATATACACACCTCCTTTTCAACTTCATAATAAACGCTTTTATGGTTTTTAAAGATTAACAAAGTTCTCAATCAAACTTTTATTCCTGACTTCAGGATGAAACAGAACTCCGTAAATTTCTTTTTCTTTATGTTTTATCGCTTGAGGAATTTTTGAACTTGTAAATTGCTCAAATTCCAAAGGTAAAGTTATATAGTTATTATGCAAATGATAAACTTCTTTTTTTTCTTTCATTCCTAAAAAGCTCTTGACAAAATTTTCATTGAACAACCCAATTTCGCTTTCCTTTCCAAGTTCCCCATTAAAAATTAAAGAAATAACTTGCATTCCCCCACATATTCCCAAAATTGGTTTCTTATAAACTTCAATCCACTTAAAAGATTCAATTTTATCAATAAAATCGTTGTCCATTAACGAAGTTCCGCAAATAATAATCTTATCTGCCTTCAAATCTTTATCATTGAATTTAGTGTAATGTTTAGTATAAAACTCAACTCCCACATTTTTCAAAATATCTTCAATTGGCTTTACAAACTCGTAATAATGAAGCCGTTCTTTTGATATGTTAATTATTAATATTTTGCTCATTCAACATCCTCCAGTTCCCTTCTCCAATTATTTTTCTCACCATAATCTTTCCAATCCTTAACAATTAATCTTCTTTTGAACAAAGGACAATTTAAAACAAAACTTTCAAACTCCCCACCTTCCCCTGCAGGATTTATTTTATATTCCGAATTTAACTTCTTAATATCCTCAACAAACTTATTGTCAATTTTTCTGCCAAGCCATTTTTTATCTAAAGGAAAAGCTGCAACCCCTGTAATCACAACCTCAAATTTATTTTTTATTAAATCCTCAAGTAATTCAATCTGATCTTTTTGCCAAAGCGGATTGAAACACTCAATTCCAATTTTATTGCATATCTTTTGTATTCGTGAGGCCTGATATACTGATTCAACAGCGCCTGTTACAATACCTTCAATTTTGTATTTCTTCTTAGCGGTAATAATTGCTTCCTCCAAATCTTCCAATTCATTCTCCTTCTCACCTTTTGTCTTAACAATAATCAAAGATATCCCCATTGCCCTTGCCTGCACGCTGGTAGCCAATATAGACGGCGTATGAAACATAAAACTATCTTTATTTTCTGATTGAATTGTTATTAAACAAGCAATCTCATAGCCCTCTTTCTTTGCAAGCCAAGCTGCATAAGTCGAATCCTTTCCTCCAGAGAATAAAACGCCTAACTTCATATGCTATTTACTATATATTTGTTTATAAATATTAAATAAAACAAAAAAATAATGGATGACAAAACAAACGAACTTCTTGAAAGATTATTAAAAAATACCCCAAATCCATTGGTAGTCACAATTTCTTGTGATTATATTGAATATAAAAGAGAAACACACTTAAAACAGGAATTTGATCCTAAGATTATTATAGAAGGAAGAGTTAGCCCCGCAGTTATTTTAAAAGATGAAAACCACACAAAACCAGTTTATCAAATATATACAAACAATCAATTAGCCAGAATATCCGCGCTAGAATTATATAATTACTTTAATGCAAGAAAAATTCCAACCCTTTTTAGGGACTTGCTTTAGATTATAATAATTCTTTTAAATGCCCTTTCTAAGTAACTTTATGACAGAAACATCAGGATCCGATGATTGGTTTTTATTTTGGATAGTGATAAGTGTCTTAGTCATTGTTCCAATTATAGGAATAAAGAATTTAATCAGAATAGTTCAAGAATAATTATTCAATAGGCTCAGAAAACTTGTCTTCAACTTCTTGCGCCCGCCTTTTGCCCTCTTCATCAAGTTCTTCAATTTGCTCTTCAATGTTTTCGCGCAGTTCCGCAAAAGGATCCCCAACTTCTTTGAAATAAACCTCTTTAATCCATATATAAATTTCGTCAAAGTGTTTTTCTTGATCAAGCCAAATTTGACTTTGATTTTCCAGATGCAACAAAGGTGAAAATGCAGTAACTTTGTGTTCTTTCTCGCTTCCTATTAATTCTGTATAAGAAACCTTTCGTTTTTGTTCTTTGCTCTTTGGATTTAAATGCGACAAAACTTTGTTATAAATCTCTTTTATTTTATCTTTAATGTTCATCGTTCTTTTTGGAAGAGAAAATGAAGTCTCGCGAAGCGCATTGTGATTTATAATCTCTTTTTTTATTCTTCTGTTTTCAGTTATTATTGCTTTATTCAATGATTCTATCAATTCCTTCAATGTAACTTTTTTGAAACGTGGCATAGGACTTCGCGGAATAAGTTCAGGAATTTCGTCCTCAAGTTCAATCCTTTCAAAAGGATATTTTTTCTTTTCATCTTTTTTGCCGAACAAAATTTCATCAATACTTTTTATGTATTTATTCAAAAGAATCTCTGACTTTATTCTCAAAAGCAATGATGCTGCAAGAAGAACTTTTGATGAAACAAAAAAGGCTGTCCCTTCCAATTCGCTCACCTTTTCAAGATATTTATCAGAAAGAATCGTTATGTCTATATCCCACGGATCAAGCTGCTCTGTATTTATTAAATCATAAATAATTTCTTGCCATCCAATTTCCCTGCTAAAAAGTAAATTATGTATCTGCTCTTGCTTAACGGACGTTTTCACTTCCTCTTTTTCTCCCATATTAATCACAATTAAACCAATTTTATAAAGGATTTGTTTGACTAATATGCCTGTAGTACCTAAAATAAACCACTTATGCCTGTAGTACCTAAATTATTATCGTAACTATACAAAGAGAAACAATTAATTGATTACTACTTGAGGTGGATTAACCTGTGTTATTTTTTAGGAGTAACACTTCCGAAAGATTTAAATAGATTAATATTATAGATATTCTATCACCTCTTTTTCCCCAGGAGAGGCTTCAAGTCTACTATTTGTTGGCTTGAAGAATCTCCCAGGGTTATATTCACTTCGTTCACATAACCCTAGCTCCGATTAAAAATCGTTGGACGAGATTGAAACAAGTTCAATACGTAGCTCTGATTTCTCCGAAATCGTCGGAGGATTTATATTCATTTATTATTAAATGTAAAATTATCGTGGAATAAACCATTTATTATTTAGTATCTGGTTCCACGTTTCATATTAATTATCCTAAATCACCAAATAATCTCTTCTGATTGTTCATCTCTAGGATCTTGTGGTGGACCAATATTTAAATTACCTCCATAAAATGTAAGTGGCCCATAAGTTTCAAATACTTTATGAGTAAGATCATCTGGATTTTTTGATTTCGAGTGAGCTATTACTTGTTTTTCTAAAACTGCAACATAACCTTTTTTATATTGAAACTTAAGAGAATCATAATTATCAATAAACCATCTAACATCATTTTGTATAGCTTCAAAGGCCTCTTGTTCACTTTCTTGTCGTTCTACCATACTATTAAAATATCCCCCACTTTAAAAGAATTGCTATGATCCAACAATTATGATGTTTAATTCACTTTCTTTTCAGAACTAACAAATTCAGTATAATGGCATTTACCACAGTAAAATCTATTTTCTGCGTGTGCAAGGAAAATTCCAGGCCCACACTTTGGACAAAACCTCAATTCTCTTTTTATCTTGCCGCCTTCAATCTTATATTTTGAATACTTCTTGCTTGTAGGATTATTTATGTGCTTCTTCTTTCCCTTCTTTACAATTTTCTTTTTTCCCATATTTATTCACTACCTTCAGATTTACTTTCGTTAGCTTTCATTTCTTCAGTTGCCTTTTTCTCAGCTTCCTTTTCTTGCTTTGTCTTAACTTCAATTTTATCCAAATCCGACTTTGTCTTGTAAATAAAAGCTGTAACATTAAACTCACGAGCGCCAAATCGCCCTTCAACTTTCTTTATTCTAATATTTTCTTCAGGAACAGAAAATTTCTTTGCCAAATCCGATTTAACAACAGAATAACTTGGAGTCACTTCAGCAGAAATCATCACTTTAATTTCTTTTCTAGGAAAAATTAAGCTTTCTTTTTCTTCGCTAACTTTCAATCCTATCATCGTGACTTAATGGCAAACTCGCCTTTATTTTTTAATTTCAACTTTTGAGCAATATCCGACTTTTCAGGATTGAAAACAAAAATTCTTCCTTTCCATGAATCGCTGAATTCATCTGCATTTAACTTATGCTCTTTAATATGTGACTCTTCAAGAAGTTCATTCGTTATCTTTGATGCTAATTTCTTTGTCATTTTATTGTTTCTCTATTTTTAGTGCCAAATCCGATAATGAAGGAGTATAAAGATCAAAATCTTGACCAACTTCCACCCTCAATTTATCTTCTACTGATCTAAGTTCATTTTCTAAAAAATCTAATAAAGGTTGATAATGTCTAGGAGCACGTAATGAAAATTCTTTAAATGCACTTCTTGTAATTTTATAATTGGTTGTTAATTGTAAAAGATCTTTTTTAGATTCACCTAATTCATTCTTTATTCGGTCTGTTATTCCCATAAGATGTATATAAGTCCACAATTTAGGGCTAATTTGTCCACCAAATTCTCCTTTTACAAATTTATTATATTCTTCAGAACATCTCTGAATCAAACTTGCATTAGATCCAAAAGGATCATCTTGTAAATATAACATTTCCATTTTATTTCTTTTTCTCCTTTTTCCCTTTTCCTTTTGTCTCTTTTCCTTTTACGGTTCTCGATTCTGATTTCGCAACCCTTTCAGAGTCCTTTTGTTTTTTAACTTTTTCTTCTTCAACCCATTCCAACTTTCCTAATCCAGGTTGTCTCATTGTCAATCCAATTTTTGGCTCATCGCCTTTATAACTTATCGCAACAATTCTAGCCATGCACAAATCGCCTGCTTTCAAGGTTTTCTTTGACGCCTTCCCTGAAAGAACATTCGTCTTTGAGAATGATACGTAATCATTCATTGTTTGGCTTATATGAATCATTCCTCTCATAACACCCATATTAATGAACGCTCCGAAATTTGTTATCTCTTGAATTTCGCCGTAAACCAATTCTTGTATTTCAGGTTTCCATGCAAGAATTTTGAACTTTGAATTATAATAAGCAGCGCCGTCGCCCGGAATTATAACACCCTCGCCGACTTCAATAACTTCAACAACTGCAATAACTTTCCCTATCTCTTTGTCATAATAATCAGCGTATGTCTCGTGAAGCTGCTCCTCAACGGACTTCGTAGTAGGGAGCCCGAACAATTTCGGTTCAACTCGAACATAATCTTGTACTTCAGTTAAGTAGAACATTTTAATAAAAAAATTAGTCAGAAATGCCTTAAAAACCTTTTGTTCAAACAATCTCCAATTTCTTTCTGTTTACTATGGTAAAAATACGCCCTTTAAACTTAGATTTTATCTCTTTATCAAGAGTTGCGATATAAACATGAGGGTTCTTTTTGGCATAAGAAAAAATTCCTTTATCAACATATTTGTTTCCCAATTTTATTTTTTCATATTTTTTATTTTCTAAAATGCGCAAAGCAAGTTCAGCATCGAGCTTAAAATGCTTTTTCTTCTTTGAATTTTCAAACGACTTTAATTCGTAAATAACTTCATCTGGAATTATTATTTTATCTCCCGCTAGCTCGTCCAAAAAATAAAGTTTGTTCTTCACTGCTGTCAAAATAAAATTTGTATCTAAAATAATTGTTCTCATAAAATTCTATGGAAAACAATGTATAAAAAGATTAACTAGTCGGCGCTTTTCTCATTTCTTCTGCCGCCTTTTCTGGAGAAATTGGATTTATATAGACCCAAGTTCCTCTTTCCCATCCACCTGACTTTGTTAACCTAGGCGACAATTCAATATACCAATGATAATTTTTCCCACCATTACCAAGATTTAATGGTGCATCTTGAAGAGAAAAATTATAATCAGGATTTTTTAGCAAATGATTTAATCTGGAAAAAGTATTTCTCAAAATACCTGATAAAGACAATGCCTTTTCCCTTGTTATAGTATAACCCTCTTCATGGTTTGCCGGAACTATCCATGTTTCATAAGGAACTCGCGAAGCAAAAGGAGCTAATACAATAAAATCATTATTTTTCTCTACAATCCTATCACCTGTTTCCTGCTCTTGTTTCATCAAATCACAAAAGAGACATCGATTATTTTCTAAATTATATTTTGAAGAGGTAAGATACTCTAATCTATTTCTAAAAGGAATCACGTCAGTCGCAATTAGTTGAATATGTGGATGATCTAAAGAACCGCCCGCTTCTTTGCCGCGATTTTTAAAAAATTCTGCAAAAAGAAAATTTGGATGCTTATTCATAAGAGCAACTTTTCTTTGATGTATTGCCCATAAAACTTCATAAGTCAAGTTATGCTTTTCATCAAAACCTTGTTCTCCAAAATCTGCCCCGTGCTCGCAAGTTATTCCAACTTCATGAATTCCTAAAGCATCGGAAGCACATAACAATCTATCCGACTTTGCGTCATTTTTAGCGTCGCTGACTGCAGAATATTTATTTTTTACAAACCTAATCCACCATCGCGGATCATTTTGATTGCTCCCTGAAAACCTATAAGCCAATGTTTCAGGTGTTGTATAATTCTCATTTCCCCTGCAAAATGGACATGGATCATCAGAACTCAAAGAAGAACGACTATTTATAAAAGCAAATGGTCTATCAAATCGTTCCGGCGCGATTATCACTTCATCTCCCTCAATAAGGGGATTCTTTCTTCTCTCTTGAGCCATAATTAGCCTCTAACTTCACGCAAAATAACAAAACTATTTAAATATTATTAAAAGTTAGTGATATCATCGGGTCTGTAGTTTATCGGTAGAATATCTGCCTCCAGAGCAGAAGGGAGGGGTTCAATTCCCTTCAGGCCCATGATAATATGCAATCTATTATCTAAATAATTAAAAAGTGTTATCAAATCTTTGTTAAATGGGAATTGATTTACATACGGCATTAGTTATTCAAGGAAATGAAGTTTATGTTGACACAACAAGTAAAGGAGGTAATGATAAACCGCCATATGGTTTTATGATTTACCGATTCGAAAGAGATAATTATAGACCAATTTTATCTTCTGATTTAATCTTTAGTGAAAAAACTCGTGCAAAAGAGGAAGGAGAAAAACTAGTCGAAACGATAAAAAAATTGGATTTATCCAAAGAAATATCAAAAATAGAAAGAATTCTTGGAGATGACAAACAAGCTGTCGAAGAAGTAGTAAAACTTTCACAAGAAGGATTTTCTGAATAAGGTAAATTTTTGTTATTATCAAACTATTCGTCGCCGAATGCGACGCAAATATTAACATTTTTAAACCACCCACTTCTAACCAATCTCATGTCAAAAATGATTTATCACGGAGAAAGCTTGAAGTTTGATTCAAATGGAAGTCCATTGCCAACTTCATCAGAATTTATTGAAGTTCGCAATTCAGAAATTCATGGAAGGGGTGTCTTCGCCGCGTGTGATATTCCAAAAGGAACAAAAATTATTGAATACGTCGGAGAAAAAATAACCAAAAAAGAATCAGACAAAAGAGCAGACGAACAGTTTGAAAAAGGAGAAAATAAAATATTAGATGAAGGACATGTTTACATTTTTGAATTAGACGACGAATACGACATTGATGGAAATGTAAAATGGAACACTGCCCGCTTGATAAATCACTCATGCGGCCCAAACTGCGAAACAGAAGACAACGAGAATTATATTTGGATTGAAGCAATGAAAGATATAAAGAAAGGTGAAGAAATAACTTACAATTACGGCTACGATTTGGATTGTTACAAAGACCATCCTTGCAAATGCGGCTCAGAAAATTGCATTGGTTTTATCTTAGCTGAAGAACACTGGCCACAATTAAGAATTGCAAGAAAAGAGTTAATCCTGGCTGCTAATTAACTTTTTTAATCTTCCAAAATTAAGAATCTTTTCTCCAATTACATAAACATCAAATTTCTCAAGTTCGCGTTCAGGCACTATAAAAAAATCTTCATCATAACTTCCAGATATTAAGTCAGAACCTTCGACCGAACGCAGGAAACTCGGCACAATTATCACTTCTTTTTTCTTCCATTTGCCGAAAAGAAAACACTTGTAACTTTCTTTTTTTATTCTCTGACTATCATGTAAAGTAACAGACGGATGAATATGACTCATAACTATTGTCTTAACCTCTTTTCCAAAAATCTCAGGAAATAATTTATGCCCGTGTGTGAAACAAATTCCATCTTCAATCCAGTAGTCGTGCATAGGACGACCCACTAATTCAAAAGTGTCATGATTTCCTTTTATTAAAATAATATTATCTTCAGAAATTATATTAGATAAAAAAGAATAAATGTCCAACAAGTCCGTTCCTTCAGAGCGTTGAAAAGAAAAAAAATGTTTTAAGTCGCCCATAAAAACAATTTTCTTAAGTTTTTTATTTTCTTTTTCAATTTCTTTAATTATTTTATTCAAGTCCTCAATTGTATCAATTATTTGTTGCTTTGGAATTGAATAACCTTTAACTCGGAACATCTCTTCATATCCAAGATGCAAATCCCCAATTGCAAGAATCCCTTGCTCAGGGAAAAATACTGATTTTGATATGAATTGATATTTACTCATCTTGACCAATACTCTTCATATGCAGCTCGTGGAGTCTTTTTAAAAATTGTTGCTTGTCTTCAATTCTTATTAAGTCCGACTGCCCTTGCAAAATTAAATTCGATGCAAATGGCGACGGAATGGGGCGCGATGCAATCTTCCATTTTATCTTTCCTTCTTTTATCCATGTAAGTATATTCTTGGCGTTAGGCAAATCCATCAAATCATCCAAGACCTCTCTACGAGCTTCCCTTAAAATTGGAAACTCACCTGTTATTTTTTTAACTGCGTGATAAAGATAATGCGATTTCATTTGCTGTTTTCCAACAGATTTCGTCTGACCTTTATAATTTCGCAAAATCATTAAAGCGCGAGAAGCGCAATGCCTAAAACGGCGCGCCAATACATCCGTCTTCTCAATTGCTTCTTTCAATATCTTTTCCAAGTCGTCCGGCTCTAAATTTTTAAGGGCCTTTTCCAAATTCATTTTCTCTCCTGCAAGATAAAAACCATTATCATTAATCCCAACTTCTATATCTCTTTCACCTGCTTTACCTACAAGAAATGCAATAGCTCTTGAAAGAACGTCGTTAACCCTTCTTCCATACATTGAATGGAAAAGCAAATAATGTTTCTCGCCACGATATTCTTCAACTAAAATAGTTTTAGCATCTGGAATTTCAAAGAATTTATGCTGCTCATTAAAATATTCATATATTGACTTAGCTGTTGACTCGGAAACATACAAATACTCTTTTATAAATTCCAAAACCTCTTCAACTTTCATTCCTGCTTTGAGTTTGTCTTTCATCAAAGTTCTGAAACGAATTATTTCTAAAGCCGAATCAAATGCCAAAGGCAGCTGTTCAGAAAACCACGACGGAATAGTCGGCGTCCTATTTTCCGCAGAGTTAACATACAGATTCATTCCCCTAGTAAACCTGTAAACATATTTACTGCCGCCAAGAACAAAAACATCGCCCTTCTTCATTCTCTCCATAAACGATTCATCAATAGCTCCAATACTCTCTCCTGATGGCGCAATCTTTACAGTAATAAATGACTCTTCTGGAATTGTTCCAATGTTTGTCAAATACAAAACGCGCGCAAGCTTCCCTTTTTTCCCGATTTGCTTAGTCACAGGATCATACCAAATCTTACCATAAACAAATGACTTTTCAAGTTCATAATCTCCAGAAAGGTAAGCAATAACATCAAGAAAGTCCGCCTTCCTCAAATTCTTATAACAATACGATTTTTTTATTAAATTAAACAATTCATCAATATCCCATATTTTGTAAATAGCCATTCCATAAATCTGCTGAGACAAAACATCAAGACAATTTATTGGAAAACGAATCTTGTTTATTTTTCTTTCAATCATTTCTTTTTGAATTACAGAACACTCAACTAAATCATCTCGGTCATTAACAATAAATCTTCCTTTAGCGACGTTATGCAATTGATGCCCTGCACGCCCGAGACGTTGCAACGCCCGAGAGGACGACTTTGGTGAACCAAGCATAATAACCAAGTCAATAAAACCAATATCAATTCCTAATTCTAAAGAAGTGGAACAAACAACAACTTTTAATTTTCCTGCACGAAGATTTTCTTCAATTCTAAATCTATGGGCTTTTGAAAGTGAAGAGTGATGAGCTGCAATATTATCATCTCCATACTCTGTAGGAAACTTATCTTTCAAATGTGATACGACTCGCTCGGTTGCTGAACGTGTGTTTGTAAAAATTAAAGTCGTCTTGTGCTCTTTTATCAATTTATCAATTAATGAATAAGTGTTAACTCCAATATCTTCACCATAAATTAAATCTTTAACAGGAGTCAAAACCTGAACGTCAATTTTTTTATCTAAAGGCACTCGTGCAATAGCCACGCTCCTGTCGTCCGACTCTCCAACAAGATATTGCGCAACTTCATCCAATGGCTCCACCGTCGCTGACAGTCCAATTTTTGTAGGCCATATCTTGCTAACTTCATTCAAACGCTCCAGTGTCAAACTCAAATAAGTTCCTCTTTTATTATCCAAAGAGTGTATCTCATCAACAACGCAAAATTCAACCCCCCACATCTTCTCAATAAATTTTGTTGTAGTTAAAATTATAGCAAGTGATTCCGGAGTAGAAATTAAAATATGTGGCGATTTTCGAAGCATGCGCGCTCGCTCAGAAGCAGTTGTATCTCCAGTTCTCAATCCAACACGAATATCTTGCAATTTAATCCCTTTCGATTTTGCAAGTGCTTGTATTTCAGCCAACGGCTCTTCCAAATTTTTATGAATATCATTTGACAAGGCCTTCAAAGGAGAAGTATAAACCGCATAAACGCGCTCTTCAAGTTCGTTCTTCTCGGCAAGCATAACTAAATAATTTAATATAGAAAGAAAAGCTGTCAGTGTCTTAGTCCCTCCTGTCGGTGCAGAAATTATAATATCTTGCCTTTCCCAAATCGCAGGCACGCCATACTTTTGTGTAAGGGAAAAATCCGCAAACTTTGAAAAAAACCACTCTTTAACTAAAGGATGAAGATACCCTTTAATATCATTCACATTACGTTCTTTAGCTTCTAGAATTTTTGTCATTTTAGGGAAAAGAGGCAAGATACATACTAGAATATATATTTTAAAATGTTTGGTTTAGAAATTTGTCCTTTCTAAGATATAACCAACAGCTCCAAGAAAATTATTAAAAACTACTTCTGCCCCTGCTTTCTCCAGCGTTTCAATTGTTGACCCTTTGTTTAATATACCAACTGAACGAACTCCAGCTTTCTCACCCGCTTGAATATCCGAAACTCTATCTCCAATTAACCAGCTTTTTGCCAAATCAATTCCATGCTCTCTTACCGCCGCTTCTAGCATTCCAGTTTTTGGTTTTCTGCAATTGCAATTTTTTTTATGCTCTACAACATTGGCTTTTGGATGATGCGGACAAAAATATTCTCCAGAAATCTCTATTCCTTCACGTTTCAATTTTTCATTTATAAAATCACTAAAAATATAATAATCTTTGATAGAATAATATCCTCGGGCAATACCTGACTGATTTGTTATAATAATCAATTTATATTTTTCTTGCAATTTCTTTAATCCTTCTAAAACTCCTGGAAGAAATTCCAAATCTTTAGGCTTATGAACATATCCTGATTCATCTTTAATAAGAGTATTATCCCTATCTAAAAAAACTGCAGATTCCATTTAACGAAGATATCTTATTACCTCCTCCCTTGTTGCCGTTGTAGTGCCTGGTTTTTCTACCACAACTCCTGCTGCCGCGTTTGCAATTACCGAAGCATCATGAACATCAAGACCGGTCGCCAAGCCCAAAGACAAAGCAGCAATAAAAGTATCACCAGCCCCAGTCACATCGGCAACTTTCTTCGCTTTTGTCCTTATAAGATTTGATTCTCCATTATGATAACTAAAAACGCCGTCACCCCCGCAAGTAATAGCAACATACTTTGGTTTAAGTTCAAGATAAATCTTCTCTCCAATTCTTTTCAATGTTTCTTCATTTCGCGAATAAGTTATCCTAGATATTTCTTCTGCTTCACTTCTGTTAACACAAACTAAATACGCCCCCATAAATAAATTTACATTCTTTGGTTTCGGAGCCGCAACGATCTTAACCGACTTGTCTCTCGTCAAATTCAAAATTCTCTGTGCAAGACCCCCTTTGAAAAGATACTTATTGTAATCGGAAAGAATAACAATATCATAATTACCTATATCTTCTTTTAATTGATTAAAAATCTTATCTTCTTTTTCTACCTCAAGTTTTGAAAGTAAACTTCTTCTCTCACCCATAAATTTTTCTTTTTCTCCTTTATCAAATCTGCAAAGCTGCTGACCATGCGCCATAATTCGATTTTTAACAAGGGTTTTATTATGATAAATATAATTAAATTTAATCTTCGCATCATAACATAACTTCTTTATCTCTTCCCCATAAATATCATTTCCAATAATTCCAAAAAGGTTAACATCCGCTCCAAGAGCAGCGATATTATTGGCTACATTCCCAGCTCCGCCAAGCATAAAACTTTCTTCATCCACAGACATAAGAATTGCAGCCGGCTGTTCAGGATTTACCCTTTCTACTTCTCCCCACAAAAAATTATCGAGCAAAATATCTCCAATAACAAGAACTTTCTTAGAACCAAAACATTTTACATTTTCTTCAAGACCCATAATCTTCTTTACTCCTATCCCTTTAAAAAAATATATTCACTCAAAGAACAATTAAGAATCAACTGCAAAAGTTTTTAATCTAAAAAATTTATAACCTTTTAATATAAGAATTAAGGTGAAAAATTGAAAAATATAGAAAAAAAGAAAGAGGAATCGCGAAACATCTCAATTTATGAGGGTTCGGCAACTTCAGTCATGTCAGGGGCAGGTGACTCTTATATAGTTCCTTACGCTCTCGTGCTAAATGCAAATAACGCAGAAATAGGTTTCTTGACAAGTTTTGTAAACTTATTCAGTTCTTTTTCACAACTTTACTCAAGCAAACTTGTCTACACCCATTCAAGAAAAAAAGTCGTTCTTTTCGCGGTCTTCATGCAGGCACTCCTTTGGCTTTCATTGATTGCTGTTGGTTTTTTATACTGGCAAGGAATTTTAAAAAATGAAGTTGTTTTGCTTGTAATAATTTTTTATTCTATTATTGCAATTTTCGGCGGAATAGCAAACCCTTCATGGTTCTCTTGGATGGGAGATATAGTCCCTGTAAAGATTAGAGGGGAATATTTTTCTAAAAGAAATATAATTTGTGGACTAATTGCCTTAATTGTAACCGTCGCCGCTTCTTTCCTTTTGGATTATATGAAAAACATCGGATTCTTAATTTTCGGATTTTGGATTTTGTTTGGTTTGGCCTCTCTGGGCCGTTTCATTTCATTATTATTCTTTACAAAAATGTACGAGCCAAAAACAAAAGTTGACAAAAAAAGTTACTTCACATTCAGCCAATTCATAAAAAAAGCCCCTTCAACAAACTTTGGAAAATTTTCAATTTATGTAGGACTGATTAATTTAGCTACATATTTTGCTTCGCCCTTCTTTTTAGTTTACATGCTTAAAGATTTAAATTACAATTATGTTTGGTTCACACTAGTCAACTTTTCGAGTGCAATTTTTACAGCAATTAGTTTGCCTTTATGGGGAAAAATAGGCGACTATTATGGGAATAAAAAACTATTAACAATCGGCGCAATTATAATCCCCTTTGCCCCACTCCCTTGGTTGATATTCAAAAATCCAATTGCATTAATATTCACCGCTCAAATAATAGCAGGTTTTGGATGGGCCGCTTTCAATCTTGCAGCGTCAAACTTTATTTACGACGCTGTAACGCCTCAAAGAAGAGCAATATGCGTCGCGTATTACACAGTAATTAACGGCGTATGCATATTTATTGGCGCATTCCTAGGAGGCCTATTTGCAGAATATGTCGTCCTATCTTGGATAAATGTCTTACTTATAATATTCTTAATTTCAGCTATATTAAGAGTCGTATTCTCACTAATAATGATTCCAAAAATTAAAGAAGTCAGAAATATTCCTGAAAACAAAGAAAGATTAAACTTCAACCAGTACATCAATCTTATTACGCCCCGCCCTTTCCATGATTTATTCCGTGGAGTTAAAGGTTCCATCGTAGAAACAAGCCAGATTAACAAAATATCAAAAACCTCAAAGAGATAAATTTATAATTTTATACTTTATGGGATATTCATGAAAAACATTTATCTAGACAACGCAGCGACAACGCAGATTGATGAAAAGGTCTTGAAAACAATGCTGCCTTATTTCAATGAAAAATACGGAAACGCATCATCAAAGCATATTTTTGGAGCAGAGGCCAAAGAAACACTAGCAAAAGCGCGCAAGACAATTGCAAAATCCATAGGCGCCTCACCGGACGAAATTGTCTTCACCTCGGGCGGAACCGAAAGCAACAATTTTACATTAAAAGGATTATTTTTTTCTAACATAAAAAAAGGAAAAAATCATATTATTACAACAAAAGTCGAACATGATTGCGTCTTAAATTCTTGTAAATGGCTCGAGACGCAAGGAGCAAAAGTAACTTACCTCGATGTCAACTCAGAAGGATTTATTATTCCGTCACAAATCGAAAAAACAATAACAGAAAAAACTTTCTTGGTCTCAGTAATTCATGGCCATAACGAAATTGGAACAATAAACGACTTAAGAAAAATTGGAGAAATATGTAAACAAAAAAATGTTTTATTTCACTCAGACGCATGTCAAAGTTATACAAAAGTTCCAATTGATGTCAAAAAAGATAATATTGATTTGCTAACTTTGAACGCGCATAAAATTCACGGCCCTAAAGGCGTCGGTGCCTTATACATTCGTAAAGGAATTGAAATAACTCCATTGCTAACAGGTGGTGGACAAGAAAAAGGTCTCCGAAGCGGAACAGAAAATATTCCTGGAATTGTTGGCTTTGCAAGCGCATCAGAAGCAATTTCATCTTCAGACATAAAAAGAATGAACACATTAAGAGACAAACTAATTAACAACTTAACAAAAATACCTAATGTAAAATTAAATGGAGCTACCGGAGAAAAACGACTATGCAACAATGTAAACTTAACTTTTGATAACATCGACGGCGAAATACTTGGTGGATATTTGGAGCATTACGGAATTATGAGTTCAACAGGAAGCGCATGTATGTCAAACACAAATCAACACTCAAGCCACGTTCTAAAAGCGCTTGGCTTATCAGAAAAAGACGCTTCAAGCTCAATTCGCCTTTCCCTTTCAAAATACACGACAGAAAAAGAAATTGACTTTGTCCTGGAAGTCCTACCAAAGATTGTAGAAAAATTAACGCGATATTCTTAAAAACAGGAAAAATTTCTTAAAAGAATGATAGAAACATCAGATTTAGGACGTGAACTTGAAGACAAGCTCCCAAATACAGAATTTATTTGGAAATCTTCAGATTCAGGAACTAGAAAGAATTGCAGACGGCTAAGAAAGTCTTTATTAGGACGGTCTTTATTATCTGTCTTAGGAATTTATAGTAAAGAAAAAATATTAAGCGAAGAAGAAATAATTGAGGCCTTTAAAAGATCACAAATTTATAATAATGAACCAAAAGAAGTATTTTTTGATATCATATTAAAAAGACCAATATATTTCGAAGACAATAATCATATAGAAATTAAAAAAGATAACGGCAATTACCACGTATCTGTCTACAGGTAATTTATAATATTTAATAAAATAATTATTTTATCTTAAATCCGTTTACATGACTCAATTCTTCCAAGAAAGATGGTTCTACATAAATAACTGGATGTCCTTCTTCTTCTCTAATTAAAACCCCTCTTGAACCACCATAATGGTGAGTCCCGCTCGACATAAATCCATCAAAATCAAAGGTCTCTTTTTCCACTTTTGAAACACGTGCCGGAATAACACATTCCCCCCCATGAACAAGTGTAGAAAATGAAGCAATATAAAAATCTCCAACCTTTGGAATCCCAGGAACAAGTGGTTTGAAAATTTCTCTGTCTATCATAAAAATCGATTCAATTTTGGATTTAAAAGGATTTATATCATTAAATAGCAACTTGAGTTTTTCGTCCTTGATTAACCAATGACTTTTTAGTGCAATATTCTTGAAATTCCAAAAAACACTCTTGAGAACAGCACCCGTGAAGTTTAAACTGGCAATCTAAACAAAGAACAACAAATCTGTCACATTCTGGATTTCTACAATTCTTATATAAATCACACGAAACACTGCAAACTTCACATTCAGTTATCGGTTTTTTATTTTCATTATTGACATCAGCTACCATTCTTTTATCAAAAACAAAAAGTTTTCCTTCCCAAAAAGTGTCTGGGTATTTTTGAACAAAATTTATTATCCCACCATGAATCTGGTTCACATCTTTAAAGCCCGCTTCTTTCAAAACTACAGAGGCCTTTTCGCAACGGATTCCGCCCGTGCAATACATAACAATTTTCTTGTCTTTTATTCCTTTTATTTTCTCAAGCCCTTTTGCTTTTTCAGGAAATTCGCGGAAAGTTTTTGTATTAACTTGAATAGAATCTTTGAACTTCCCAATCTTGTGCTCGTAATCATTTCGTGCATCCATAAAAATAATATTTTCCTTCAAGTGCCCATCCGAATCATAAAGTTCAAGTATTTCTTCAGGAGAAAGATAATTTCCCGTATTTCCTAGATCAACTTTTTTCTTAAGAGCAACAATTTCATCTCTTACAAGAATTGTCATTTTAGTAAAGGGCGACGCCGTTCCAACATCCCCTTTAAACCATAAATCAGAAAACGCAAGTTTAGAATGCATTAATATTTTATATTTCTCAATTTGCCCTTTAGTTCCAGAAACCGAGCCATTAATTCCTTCTTCAGCAATAAGTATCCGTCCTTTCAAACCAATCCTTTCGCATTCTTCCAAATGAGTTCTCCTAAATTCTTCTAATTTTTCCATACTCCCAAGATTAACGAACTTGTAAAATAAAAGAATGTGAATATCTTGTTCCATATAAATAACCAAATCTTAAACCTTAAAAACTCTTCCCCACGTCTTTCCTTATGAAAGATATCTTGGATAATAAAGACCTTAAAATGGAAAATATGTATGATTTTGAAATAGATAAAGTAATAGAAGCGGTAAAATCAAACAACGCAAAATCCGTGTTATTACAATTCCCAGATGGTTTAAAACACCGAGGAAAAGAAGTTGTCGACGCAATTGAAGAAAACACCAAGTGTGAATGTATTATATGGTTGGGAAATTGTTTCGGAGGATGTGATATTCCTATTACTTTAAACCACAAAATTGATTTAGTCATTCAATTTGGTCACAACAAATTCATAAAAAATCCTGAAGGGTGGGATCATGGAACCCAACCCGTTCCAAAGAACCAAAATTCTTTTGAAGAAGGATGGGATGGGGGAAAGAACAACTAAAATGAAACTTGTTTTTATTGATGTAAAATATAATGGAGAAGTTAAATTAACAAAAGAGTGTTTACAATATTTGAAAAAATTCAAGAGCGTCGGACTTTTCACAACAACACAATTTAATTATAAAATTAACCAAGTCGTAAAACAATTGGAAGAAAACGGAAACATCGTCGTCTCCTCACAGCCAGAAAGAACAAATGCAAAATTCCAAATCTTAGGTTGTGATATGTACCACGGAAATCTCAAACTCCCAAAAAGAGTCGATGTATTTTTATACGTTGGCGACGGAAGATTCCACCCCAATGCGCTCTTGTTCCACGAAGAAGATAATAAAACTTTCCGCCAAGTCGTGCTCTTTAATCCAACAAACAACAAAACAGAAATTCTTACAGAAAAAGATGTAAAAAAGGTCTTTGACAGAAGAACAGCCAACATGAAAAAATTCCTTACTGCAAATTCCATCGGAGTCGTCGTCACAACAAAACCCGGACAAGAACATTTGCATTATGTAGATAAACTAAAAAAGGCCTTCCCAGAAAAGAAATTCTATCCTTTTATTGCAGACCAAATAAACATTTCAGAGTTCCAAAATTTCAAATGGATTCAATCATGGATAAATACAGCATGTCCAAGAATAGGAATGGAAGATGCTGCAGAAATTGAAGAGTCCTTGCTTAATGTTGTTGAAGCTCTGCGATTGGGAAATGGATCTTTTAAAAGGAGCAAAGTATAAAAAATAAAATGGAAAACCTTGAAGAACAAGTTCAATATGCAGAGCCACCAAAGGCCTACGACATGTCAAAATTTACAAATTATTCTTTAGGCAATTATTCGCATGGTGGTTACCAAATTTGTAAAGGCTGCAGCTTAAATTATCAAAGATAGGTTTAAAAAATTCTTTTCATTCTAACTATTATGGCAAAAGAGAAATATGACTTTATTATTATCGGTGGTGGCGGAACTGGTTTAGCGGCAGGAATGTACGCTGCGCGTTTAGGTCTTAAAACTTTAATTCTTGGTTATACTCACGGTTCTGAATTTCCCATAGGAGGAGTCATAACAACAACAAATATCGTCGAGAACTATCCTGGATTCAAGAAAATTTCCGGAGAAGATCTGGCAAAAAAACTGGAAGAACACGCGCGGGACTACGAACTTGTAACAATAAAACAAGAATTAGTCGAGTCCGTCAGAAAATCTGGGAAGATATTCCTCCTTAAAACAAAAAAAGAAGAATATGAAAGTCGTACCATACTATTTGCAACCGGAACAAAATGGAAAAAATTAGAAGTTCCTGGCGCATTGGACTTTGAAAATGCAGGAGTAAATTATTGCGCATTATGTGATGGCCCATTATTCAAAAATAAAACTGTTGCTATTGTAGGCGGCTCTGACTCTGCAGCAAAGGATGCTCTAGTTTTAGGCGAGCACGCAAAAAAGGTCTATGTAATTTCCCGTAGCACATTGCATCCCGAACCAATAAACATGGAAAGAATAAAAGCAAATAAAAAAATAGAAGTTATAGAAGGCAATGAAGTCAAAGAAGTTGAAGGTGACAAAGTTGTTACAGGAGTAATTTTAGACAAGCATTACAAAGGACAAAAAGAGCTCGCTGTAGATGGACTTTTTGTAGCAATCGGCCATATTGTTCTTTCTGAATTAGCAGAGAAATTAGGTGTTAAAGTTGACAAAAAGAAAGAGATAATAATTAACCATAAAACGTCCGAGACAAATGTTCCAGGGGTATTTGCCGCAGGCGATGTCACCGATAAACCTTTCAAACAATTAATAACTGGAGTTGCAGATGGTTGCACTGCAGCGTATTCCGCCTACGAATACATAAGCAAAGAAAAAATCAAATAAATAACTTTTTATACTTCTCGCCCAGGATAATTCTATGAAAAGAATAAAATCAGACCACGGCGATAAAACAATCAACGAGCCAGATGAAATGAAATCCACGCTTGAGGATTTAGGTGTCCCTTTCTCTTGTGAAGATGGAGTTTGTGGAACATGTTTAATTGAAA
>JAUSKC010000013.1 GCA_030647125.1 Nanobdellota archaeon
CTCGGAAAGCCCGTTCCATTAACTAAATTAGCACGAACTCAGCCAAATACAGAATACAATCCCGAGACATTTCCAGGCCTCGTTCTCCGAATTAAAGAGCCAAAATCAGCTGTCCTAGTTTTCTCCTCTGGAAATTTGGTATGCACCGGAACGAAGTCAACAACTCAAGTTCGCCAAGTTATAGACGCTGTAATAAAACAATTAAAAAAAATAAATGTTAACATAACAACCCAGCCAAAAATAACAGTTCAAAACATAGTCGCTTCCGGAACAATTGAATTAAAATTAAATTTAAATTTCCTTGCATTAGAAATGCAAAATACTGAATACGAACCAGAGCAATTTCCTGGCTTGGTCTACAAATTAATTGAGCCAAATGCAACTTTCCTTTTATTCTCAAATGGAAAACTTGTTTGCACCGGAACAAAAAACAAACAGCAATTAGAAGAGTCAATGGATATGCTTCTAAAGAACGTCAAAGACGCGCTTAAGAATTATAAAAAATGATAGAAGAAGAATCTTAAAATTTTAAAGCATTATCACCTCTTTTTAATAAACAATTTATTGGGGATCTGCTTTTTACAAAGCCATAACTTTAACCACTAAAATCTACAACTCTTCTCAAAACAATCATTCTTGATAGCATAAATCTATAAAAATAGAAGCACATCTTAAATTCTAGGTGTAAAAAGATGGATAATATAAAAAGAATAAATAGCTCGTGTATTAAAATCTCCTGGGTGGCAGGTCGGGGGTTGGTGAGTGTTTGCGATTTGCTATCTTGTTCAGATAAATCAAATCGCGGACACGAAATGGGTGGGACATTAGTTCATCGAATTAGAAAAATTAGGGGTGCTCTCGCATGGACATAGATGAAATGCAATCTGCTATGAAAGATGATAAAAATGGGGATTCCGGCTTCCAGTACGAAACCGAAAGCCCGGAAGAAAAAGAAAAGGCAATAAGAGGGAGAAATGAAGAACTTTTAATAGAAGCAAAAAACTTCTTTGACTTCCATAAAAAAGAACTTGGCGAATCAATAAGAAAAGCAAACAACGTGATCTTCCTTGACTTTGTAAAACTAACAGAATTTTCTAACAAATTATCAGACGAAATTCTTGCGAACCCTGAAGAGACATTGCGATTAATTGAAATAGCAATCGAAGAATCAGGTCTTGTAAGAAATGTAAGAGTCCGCCTGAACAATCTACCAGAATCACACGCAATAAAAATAAGAAGTATACGTTCTAGGCATTTGAACGAACTTGTTATGGTTGAAGGAATTATACGTCAGGCCTCAGACGTTCGTCCTCAAGTTGTTAACGCGCGATTTGAATGCCCTTCATGCGGCACTGTCATCTCTGTCTTGCAAATAGAAAAAAAATTCCGTGAACCATCGCGATGTTCTTGTGGAAGGCGAGGAGGATTTAAATTAATATCAAAAGAAATGGTAGATACTCAACGACTTGTTATTGAAGAGTCACCCGACTCTTTATCTGGAGGCGAGCAGCCAAAGCGTCTTAATGTTTTTGTAAAAGAGGACTTAGTAGAACCGCGTATGGAAGAGAAGACGACGCCAGGAGCTAAAATAAAAGTTATAGGAATTTTAAAAGAAGTTCCCGTCCCACTCTCAACTGGGGGGATGTCAACGCGTTTTGAATTAGCAATTGAAGTAAATAATTTAATTCCTATGGAAGAAACATTTGAAGAACTCGACATTTCGGAAGAAGATGAAAAGCAAATTACAGAACTTTCTCAAGATCCTGAAATTTTTAATAAACTCGCTGCCTCAGTCGTACCAAGTGTCTGGGGTTATGAAGAAATAAAAAGATCTTTAGTCCTTCAATTATTTGGCGGAGTAAAAAAAGTAAAAGCAGACGGCTCAAAATCACGAGGAGACATGCATATACTTCTAATAGGTGACCCGGGAGTTGCAAAATCAGTAATTCTCGGCTTCATGGCAAACATCTCTCCAAAAGGACGTTACGTCGTCGGTAAATCTGCTTCTGGTGCAGGTTTAACAGCAACAGTCGTTCGCGACGAATACTTGAAAGGATGGTCTCTCGAAGCGGGAGCAATGGTTCTAGCAAATAAAGGGCTCGTCTGTATAGATGAATTGGAAAAAATGGATCCTCAAGACCGTTCAGCGATGCATGAGGCAATGGAGCAGCAGACAGTAACAATTTCAAAAGCAAATGTTCAGGCATCTTTGAAAGCCGAAACATCCGTGCTCGCGGCAGCAAATCCAAAATTCGGCCGGTTCGATCCATACCAGCCAATTGCGCAGCAAATCGATCTTCCTCCAACTTTAATAAATCGTTTCGATATAATTTTTACTCTGCGTGACATTCCAGACGCATCAAAAGATGAAAGAATTGCTATGCATGTTTTGCGCGAGCACAAGTCCGATACAAAAACAACAGTTATTCCAGTGGAATTATTCAGAAAATACGTCGCGTATGCCAAGCAAAGAATAAAACCCGAACTTTCTGAAGAAGCAATTTTAGAATTAAAAAAATTTTATGTTGATTTAAGAAACGCGCCTGTTTCATCAGAATCAGGAATGCGTCCAATTCCAATTTCAGCCCGTCAATTAAACGCTTTGATAAGAATGTCAGAAGCAATGGCAAAAATAAAGTTAAATAAAAACGTGTCGAAAGAAGACGCCAAAGTTTCTATAGAAATTATGAAATATTATCTTATGCAAGTTGGATACGATTACGAATCTAAGACATTCGACATAGACAGATTTACAACCTCGATGGCATCCTCTCAAAGGTCAAAGGTCTTTTTAGTGCGAGACATAATAACTTCATTGGAAGAAAAATTAGGAAAATTAATTCCGGTTGAAGAAGTCGAAAATGCGCTTGATGGAAAAATGACAAAAGCCGAAATTGAAGAGGCATTAACAAAATTAAAATCATCTGGGGATGTCTTCAATCCGCGTAGGGGCTACGTGCAGAAAACTTAACCTCATAAAAACTTATAAATAAACTAAGTTTTTCCAAATTACAAAGGAAGTTGAATGTCAAGAAACCTTAGTGTCTTACAATGGCAATAGAAACACAGCAATTCAAAAGAAACGTTGCATATAAATTCCGAATCGGAGATTTGCTAATTGGAAAACCTGTATTAGATGGAGAAAAATTCACCTTCTTGGAATTGGGAAACAAACAAATTGTAAGAGTAAATATCATTGGAAACATAGTAGACCGTTATGATTCTCAAGGCGAAAAGAAATACACTTTCTTAACTTTGGATGACGGTTCAGGACAAATTTCATTAAAAACATTTGGAGATGACATAGAAAAATTCAAAAACTTCACACAAGGCCTAACTGTTGCAATCATTGGCGTCTTAAGATACTTCAACAATCAACTCTATATCTCTCCAGAAATAATAAAAGAACAAGACCCAAAATATTTACTCGTGAGAAAACTTGAACTAGAAAAAGAACGCTCTTCAAATTTCACACCTATGCAAAGAGAGCAAATAACCGCTGTAAGAGATAACATCTTGGATAAAATAAGAGATGCAGAAAACGCCGGAGGAATTGACAAAGAGGACTTGATAATGCAGCTCCGCAATTTCTCACCAGACATAATAAATCAAGAGATAAAAAAACTTCTTGAAGACGGAATTATATTCGAACCGCGCCCAGGTAAAGTTAGATGGTTGGGATAACTTAATTTCTTATATCAAAATCTTGATAATCTATTTTAACCGGCTTGCCATTTTGAAGGAGTTGAACAAGTTCCGCTCTTCCCGAATTTGTAACATCAACTTCAACAGTAATATTTTGTGTTGGAATCTCAGCGTTCCTCTCAAAGAAATATTGTTCAATCCCATATTCAACATTAGCTCTGTTACCATAAATATATGTGACCTTGCCCTTGATAAAATCCCCTTGCGAGGGTCTGCTTTTTGAACTATCAACAAGTCTCCAAATCCCCTCGGCATCTTCTTTTAATTTAACATAAACAGTATCCCCTGATTCAAGATTAGTTGAATTTAATATAGATATCTCATAATTTATCTGCATATATTGCCCCCTTAATGGATCAAAAGGATCAACAGGCCTCGTATCAAGAACAATCTTCTTTCCAGTAAGGTGCGGCCATTCATTGTATAATAAAAAAGAAACAACTACTAAAAGAACGACAAGCGACACAATAATTACAGATATTAATTGTTTTTTCATATTTCTTGTTGAGCCTCAATTATAAGATTTTTTCTCCATTTTGGAATTAACCATGCTCCTAAAATTAATATCATTCCACCCAATATTGCCAGTATACTAAAAGCAAGATAACCTGAAAAATTCATCCAAAATCCAATATATCTAGAAATAATTTCTAATATAAATGCTATTAATCCAAGATTAATTATCTTAGTTGAACCTACAAATTGGCCATACCATAAAATTAAGATAATAAATCCTATAAAAAATACATTTATAATTAACCATAAAACCCAAACTCCAAAAGGCATTAAATTATCTTCTCCAATAATACTTCCTATATAACCTCCTGCACCCCAGCTACAACCAGTTTCACTTAAACAACTATCTTTTTGATTATTATGAGTTCTACAAGTATTGTATAAAGAGTCAGATGCAAGTTCTTTATATTCCCTTTCACATCTTCCTCCAATCAAAATACATTTCGCCCCAGAAGGAGCAGAATTACAAGAGGATTCATTTAAGTTATAACAATCAAATTCCTGACAATAGCCTGCATTAGGAACATTTGCATTATTTTGAGATTGCCATTTACAGCCCAATGTTGAAAGAGCTGCATTACACAGAGATTCCGTATCATAATTATAACAATTTTGAATCTCACAATAACCTACTCCATTATCTCGCACAATCCACCCACAATTAAGATCAGCAGGTGCGCTATTGCATTCAGCCAATTTTTCAAAATTGTAACACTGTGTAGGAGAACATGCACCAATCGCGCCTGCTGCAGATTTAGTGAACAATGCAAGAATAAAAAGAAGTATAAACACTCCAATAAATATCAATATTTCCTTAACATTCAATTCTCTTTTGCTTGCAGCAAATAAAATGGAAAGAATAAAAATAGCATAAGAAATCACTATAAATAAAATTAAGAATAAAGAAAACGCGCTTGCATCAAATTCATAAGCTCCTAAAAGAGGTTGTATGCTCTGAAAACTAAGAATATAAAAGATAACAAGGAAATAAAACACTGTCCAAAATCTATACAAATTTGCAAAAGGATGTTTTATTGCTTTATGAAAGATATTCAACCCATATAATAAAAGCCCCATGGTTAAAAATATAAAAACAAAAATTATAACCATCGCACTACCATCACGAATTGCGTCTTCAACAGTAACCATATACTGCATAATCAACCACGGAAAAAAAAGAACAATTCCACCAAGTAAATTTTCTGGGGAATTTAACACATAAGCAATAAAAATTAAAAAAAACCAACAAAAAAGAAAAAGCCAGGTCACCCCTTGAAGAGTAACATTAGTTGAATAAATTTGAGCAATTAGAAAAACACTTAAAACATACAGGCCGCCCCCAAGTAAAATTAAAGCTCTTGCAATATATTCATGCTCTTGTGTTCTGATTAAAACTCCAACAATAAAAGCAAGTAAAGTAGAAAAAACTAAAATAGACACTTTAAGAAAATCTGGAATATCATGCCAATTGTAAGCAATAATCCACGCAACCCCAACGAGAACCAAAATAGCCCCAATAATCGAAACTATATTCAAGAAGAAAGACCCTTTCTTATCATTCTTTATCCATGTCATAATAAAAATAAGTTTCTGCACTTTTTAAATTTGTTGAAAAATCAAAACTATTCAAGATTGTGCCTTCTTTCGGCCTCTGCAATAATATCAATAAAAAGAGAAGAGAATAAACCAAATGCGCTGGCAAACAGACCAAAAACATCCAAAAAATCTACTTGTATTAATTGTAATGTAAGATAAATAAAAATAAAGAACTCAATAATCTTAGAAAATATCTTTAATCTGTCAATAGAAATCATTTTATAAAAGACTTCTAATTATTGCAAAGACCAGCAAAGCAAGAGCCAGAAACCCAATAATCCAAGCAACCCATTGCAAAACAGAAATCTTCTCTTTCTTTGGCATAAACAATAAAAGAGTTTGTTCTTTTTAAATTTGTCCTCTCTTACGCATTTTATCAAAATTCAATCTATAATAATTAGAAAAAATCAAAGCCGCAATTCCTGCATGAATAAACTTTCATAGGAAAATCTAATCTCCCATTTTTAAAAGAATCAATAATTTTATTCATAAAAATTCAAAGAGAAATTAATATTTAATTTTATTGTTATTCTTGATATCTCTTCTTAACAGTTACTTCTTCTTTAAGAACACCTTCATAAGCCTTAGCCAATTGAACCGCCATGTCAAAATAAACAGGACTATAAACGCTTACTCTTGGATGAATTAAATTGCCAAAATGAATAATTGGAGATCTTTCCTGTCCTCTATACACTCCTATATAATCACTGGAATCTTGAGTTGTTAAAAACCCATTACCCACAAGTTCCTTAGTAAGTTCAACTAAACGACTATAATTATCCCTTTCTTGAATATCTTCTTTTGTTAAACCTTCTATTTTAACCATCTATTTTTAATAAAATACTTATTTATAAAAATTTATATACTATCTCAAAAACAGATTATCATGGAAAGCTACGAACAAATGCTCAATGACGCGTTCTCAAAAATAAAGCAGCCGCAAGGAACTGGCGAACGTTTTGAAATCCCTACAGCCGAAGGCCGATTTGAAGGGAAAAAAACAATCATAACAAATTTCGCGCAGTTAGTTGATATTTTAAGAAGGCCAAAAGAACACTTTGCAAAATTTCTTTCAAAAGAAACAGCAACTCAAACGCAAATAGACGGAGACCGTCTAATATTAAACAACAAAGTCCCTTCTTCAAAGATAAATCAAAAAATTGAACAATACACAAAAGAGTTCGTTCTTTGCAATGAATGTGGAAAACCCGACACTGAATTAACAAAAGAAGACAGAATAACAATAAAACACTGTCTTGCATGCGGCGCAAAGCACCCCGTAAGATCAAAAATTTAATTGCACAAACTAGTTTTCTCGCACAATAACCTTTAAATAAACACCTTTTCTACTAAAATTAGATTCATTGAATCCTAAGCAATAAAATAAAGAAGGAGGAAAAATGGAAGCATACTGTGTTAAGTGTAAAGCAAAAAGAGAGATGAAAGACGGAAAAGAGTCAAAAACCGTTAAAGGCGTACGCATGATGAAAGGCAAGTGCCCTAAATGTGATACAACAATGTGCCGAATTCTCGGCAAGTAAACAATTTATTTTTATTTTTTACTATCTTTTTTAATCACAAAACTTAAAACCCCCAATCTTTTTCTCCAATTATGATTTCAGTAAAAATTCATAGATCTTACAGAGAGGTTGTTGCAATTGCCGATTCTGACTTAATTGGAAAAATCTTTGAAGAGGGAAACTTGCAGCTCAACGTCAAAGAAAATTTCTACAAAGACAAAGAGCTTAATTTTGAAGAGGCAGTTGAGTTAATGATAGACCAAAAAAAAGAAGACGCAACTTTCAATATTATTGGGAAAAACGCAGTCAGCGCCGCGCTTGAAGCAGGAATCATATCTGAAGAAGGAATAAACGAAGTTCAGGACATTCCGTTCGCACTTGTACTTCTTTAATCTAAAAAAACTTATAAACCATATTTAAATCCATTTATTATGCCTGAAGAATTTAATGACGAAGAATCAGAAGAAAATTTAGAAAATAGTTCTGAAAACGGAGAAATAAAAATCCGAGTAAAGCTTCCAAGAGGGGAAGAAGTAATTGGAATTATAGAACAGCGTCTTGGAGGAAATAAAATGCTTGTTAATTGTCTTGATGGAAAAACTAGAAATTGTAGAGTTCCAGGCAGATTGAAAAGGCAATTGTGGTTAAGGCCTGGAGACGTCGTCATAATAGAACCTTGGGAACTAGACAAAGAAAAAGGCGATGTAATCTTCAAATACCGCCCCGGACAAGTCGACTGGCTCAGAAGAAAAGGATATTTGGAAGCAAAATCAAATGAATTTTGATAAAACTTATAACCTTTAATTTATTCTAAATAACATGATAAAAATTATTGCAGAAAAACCAAAAAGAATTTTGCTCTTGGAAAAACAGCTTGAAAGCGAACTCAAAGTCAAGATTTCAAACAAAGGAAGAGAATTCTCATTAGACGGAACTCCTGAAAGAGAATATTTTGCAGAAAAAATTATTTTAGCAATTGACTTTGGTTTTGAACATTCAGACGCAATGCTTCTCAACGACGAAGATTTCCTTTTTGAAGTTTTAAACATAAAGGAATACACAAAAAAAGATAATTTGGAAAGAATAAGAGGAAGAATAATAGGAACAGAAAGAAAAACTCTTGATACTTTGGAACAACTTACAGATTGTTTTTTCCAATTAAGAAATAATCAAGTTGCAATTATAGGCCCATCAGAAAGAATAAAATACGCGGAAGAAGCAATAATAAATTTAGTCAAAGGAACAAAACAGGCAAATGTGTATGCCCGTTTGGAAAAACACAGGCCAGAGCCAATTCTTGACCTTGGCTTAAAAGAAAAATTCAAAAAAGCAAATAAAAACTTTTAAATATCAATTCTCCGCAGATTATTTATGTCCCGGTAGCTCAGTCGGTAGAGCACATGACTGTTAATCATGGGGTCGTAGGTTCGAGTCCTGCTCGGGACGTTTTATAATTATAGAGGATAATTCTAAAGTTGAGAAATCAATTTAACATTTTGTTATATGCTTGAGCTGCTTCTGCTTGATCTTTTGGCGTTGAACCAGCCCCATTTGGAAACATCAAAGCCCTGCCAACATTAACAATTAACCGTTCTCTACTGAATTGTTTTTTCAAAAGATCAACTTCACCGCCCTGAGCTCCAACACCTGGAACAAGAATTAATCCATTGTAAATTCCAGAAACATTTTGTATTTCATAACCTTTAATATGATTTTTATCACTTGGAGCGCCAATAACTAATCCATCAACTCCAGCAGCTTCTGATCTTTTAGCTATATCAACATATTTTCTTACGCAAAGTTTATCATCTATAAGTTTTAAATCAACACCAGCTGGAATAGGATAACTAGCTTCAATCCAAGAATTTTTTTCCTTTTCAAACTCAGGATTACTCATAATGCACATACTAATTAATCCCAAATCGCGTTTATGTGCTTGTAAAGCTGCTTCTTCTAAATTTCCAGCAAATGGAGAAAAAGTCACAGCATCATAAGCTTTATCTTGTGTAAAACAAAAACCACTATCATTAGTTGAACCAATATCTCTTCTCTTAGAATCTTCAATAACAACTAATCCTTTCGAATGAGCTAAATAAACAATTTCACCCAAAGATTCAACATCATCTATTCCTTCCCAATAATTTGTATTTGGCTTCAAAGCCACACAAAAAGGAGCAACAGCTTCGATATACTTTAAAGCCCAATCTCTTTTATTCACTCCTTTAGGCAATACGTCCTTTCCTTCTCTCGACCCATATTCAGCAGGATCTAACCCCGCACATAAAATGCTTCCTCCTTCCTGAACTCTTTCGATATATTTTTGTTGAAAATTGTTTTCCATTTTAATTAAGTCCCAATCTCCTTTTAACTTCATTTGAACCATACCTACTTAAATAATCTTTAACTGAACCCAAATATTCTGATTTAGTTTCTTCTAAATATTCTAAAATATCAAAAATAGAGATATAAGAAAGAACAGGAACTCCTGTGCTTTTAGTGAACAATTCCGTCGCGCTCACCCCATCATTTACAGATTCGCATCTGTCTAATAAAATATAACACCCATCAATAGAAACATTATTCGCTGCCGCTTTAATTAATTCAACTGCCTCTTGTTTTGTTTCACCTGTAGTAAGAACATCTTCAGTAATTATCACATGGTCATTATCTTTAATACTTCCAACAACTTTTGCCGACAAGCCACCTTTTGTTCCTTCACCATGATCTTTCACTTCTTTTCTGTCATAAGCATATCTAACATTTCTCCCGTAACTCCACAAGGAAGAAGCTGCCGCGCTGGACAAAGTTATTCCTTTGTATGCCGGACCAAATATCAAGCTGAGTTCTCTAGGAGAATCGTGTCTCTGAATCATAGAAGCAAAAACATTTCCAATATAAGAAATGCTTTCTCCGTCATCATAATTTCCTGCATTAAAAAACATTGGGGATATCCGCCCGCTTTTCAAACGAAACTCACCAAATCTTAAAACATCTTTTCGAATAGAAAACTCAATAAACTCTTTTTTATAATCATCCATTATTCACAAAAAGAAAGTAATCGTTTATAAAAATTCTCGTTCTTAAAAACAAACATTTTTTAACCACTTTTATCCAATAAATTTTATGAAAAAACAATTTTTCACACTATCAAAATGGGTAATAGTTTCAACAGTGATTTTATTCATTTTAAATGTAATTCTCATACTTCAACTTATTCCTGTTCTTGAGTCTCAAACATTAAATGCTAAAATAGTAAATGCAATAGTTTCACCACCAAATTTTATAATAGAAGATCTTTTAGGAATTAACAGCATTAAATTTTTTGATATTTTAACTTGGATACTTCAATTTATTTACGATTACATTCTAATCCTTATCATAAGATATATAATAAAATGAAAACCAAAATATTGCTGGCAATGTCCGGAGGTGTCGATTCCAGTGTTGCTGCACTTTTATTAAAAAAGCAGGGCTATGAGATAATAGGAGCGTTCATGAAAAATTGGTCTGACACAAAAGATCCTTTGACCGGAGAATGTAACTGGAGAAGCGAGCGCACCCAAGCAATAAAAATTGCTTCAATTCTTAACATCCCACTAATAACTTTGGACTTTGAAAAGCAATACAAGTCCCAAGTTGTAGATGAAATGTTCAAAAAATATAAATTAGGAATAACTCCAAATCCCGACGTGGACTGCAATAACAAAGTAAAGTTCCCTTTATTATGGAAAGCTGCAAAAAAATTAAATTGTGATTTAATCGCAACAGGCCATTATGCTTGTATAAAAGAAATAAAAAACAAAATAGAACTGCACAGAGCAAAAGATGAATCAAAAGACCAATCATATTTTATTTACCGGTTAAAGGAGTTCGATCTTTCACACACTTTATTCCCTATAGGTAACTATACAAAAAAGCAAATTCGTGAAATAGCAGAAAAAAACAAATTTCCTAATTACAATAAAAAATCAACCGTAGGAATTTGCTTCATTGGAAAAGTAAATCTTAAGAACTTTTTGAAAAATAAAATTAAGCCAAAAAAAGGCAACATATTAAATCCTGAAGGAAGAATAATAGGAACTCACGACGGAATTTATTATTATACAATAGGGCAAAGAATCGGCCCGAGATTCGGAATTAATATCAACAAAGGAATTTACGACTCAAACCCGTCCCAAATGAGTCGTTGGTATGTCGCAAAAAAAGATGTAAAAACAAACACACTAACAGCCGCTCCGGAAGGGCATAAAATATTATTAAGAAGAAATATAATAATAAAAGATGCACACTGGATTAACAATGAATTATCAAAAACAAAATCTCATAAGGTCTTTTCAAGAATACGCCAAGTTGGAGAATTAATTCCTTCAATTTTGAAATACAATTCAAAATCTAAAAAATGGAATGTAACTCTAAACAAAGCAATAACCGGAATCAGCGAAGGCCAGGCAGTAGTTCTTTACCAAAAAACAAAATGCATTGGCGGCGGAGTGATATCTTTTTGAATATAAAAAGTTAAATAATAAAGTTTTATACCAAATTAATGAAAAATAAATTGGAAAGGTTTTGGCACTATTGGACTGACAAAATACATCTTTCGGATCACAAAGAAACACGATCATATCCCACATCTGGAGATGGTCACAGCTTCAGAGATAGTTATGAAACAGAAGAAATTATTACCCCTATTTACGGAACAAGATTAGGAACACTAGTAACAGGGGTCATTACAACTGCCCTTTTTGCAGGATTAGGACTTCTCATTTATACTGGAATAAAAGATAAAAGATTACAAGAAAGATCATATGAAGAAAACAAATCACTCACAACAAAAGTATATTCAAAAGCTTGGGGGGATGATTACATCTTAAATGAAGAAGAAACGCGACAATTAATTAGGGACTTAAAAATACCTTATCCAGAAGAAAAACCGCTTAGCTATGCTAAAAAAAGTAAATGGAAACATTATTTTCCAAATGGAAGTTACCGTGAATTTGACCATATCACTACTCATACTCTTGAACTAGAACTTCACCCAACAACAAAAGGAGCTAACTGGGAAATCTCAAACATATTCCTTAAAGAAAATGAAAGAGGAGAAATAACTCATGAAGCACTTAAAAACTATATAAATAAAAATCAATAAACTCAAAACATTTTTAATCTGATGTTTCTTATATAAATCATGGAATTAAAAACAGCAATTCAAAAACGGCACAGCACCCACAAATTCTCATCAAAAAAACCTGACTGGAGAGATATTATTGAATCACTTGACTATTCGCGTTTCGCACCGATGGCCGGAGACATTTATAATTTAAAATGGATATTAATAGAAGACAAAGAAAAAATCCAAAAGATTGCGAAAGCTGCGCAGCAAAATTTCATTGCAACCGCGCACTACCTTGTCGTCGCTTGTTCAGAACCAAAACTAACAGTTAATGCTTACGGTGAGAGAGGAGAAAAATACACTCGCCAGCAAGCCGGAGCGGCAATTCAAAATTTCCTTCTTGCGTTAGAAGAAAGAGGCCTGGCAACTTGTTGGATAGGACATTTCGTTGATAATCAAATTCAAAATATCCTTCACATTCCAGGAGACATAGAAATAGAAGCAGTCTTCCCTATCGGATACGAATATCCTGGCATTCACAGAAGAAAAAGAAAAATCGAACTTGACAGAATAACTTATTATCATAAGTGGAAAGAAGAAAAAATGAGGCGCCCTCCAGAGCCAAGAAGAAACGCGTAATTCTAAAAATAACAATCTTCCAATATAAAATTCTAAATTAATAATCAACTATTTCCGGGAAAAAATAAGCCAGTATAAAGAAAAACAAAATAAAAGAAACAATTGAAATAATAATTTTAAAAGTAAGCCCCATTTTTTTATTAACGTTATTCAGAATAAAAAAAACAACTATACTTAACATAAAAGAAATAAGAAGATGCGGCATCAAAAATCTTAATTCACTATCAAACACAGTTACATATCTACCTATAGGCCCCCAGCAACCTGTGACTGCCTTCCCGCCCAGCGGGCATCCTTCATGAAGTTCAATGAAACTCATACAAAACCTAGGCAACTATAAATTATAAACATTACTAATAAATTAAAAAAATAAAAAGCCGAGGAAAAACCTCGGCATTAAAATAACTATAATTATCTCCAAACCTCTATTCCAAGGTCTGAAATTTCTTTCGCAGGTGCTTTATGACCACCGCGCATGAAGTCATCTCTATCTCTACCTAAGACATAAGGTGACTTAACACCAGTCATAATAGTTATTACTCGAACTTTACCAGCAAACTCTTTACTGATTCTTGCTCCAATAATAACGTTAGCATCAGAGCTCAAACTTTCCGAAACAGTTCTACCAATAATGTCAAACTCTTCCAATTTCAAATCAGGTCCGCAAGTTATATGAATCAATGCTCCAGTCGCACCCTTATAATCCACGTCAAGTAGAGGATGTGTAAGTGCCTGTTTTACTGCTTCATCAACTTTATTAGAACTTGAATCACTTTCACCAATGCCAATAACTGCAACTCCACCGTCTTTCATGATTGCAGAAACATCTGCGTAATCAAGATTAATCAACGAAGGCAATGTAATCGTCTCAACAATACCTTTAATCATCGTCGAAACCAACTCGTTAGCAACAGCAAAAGCTTGTTCAATTGGCAATTGTCCAGCAATATCAACTAATCTATTATTATCCAAAACAATACATGTGTCTGTAACTTCCCTTAATTCTTGAAGACCAAATTCAGCTTTGTCTATTCTAGCTTTTTCAGCTTCGAAAGGCATAGTCACAACACCAATAACAACAGCTCCTGTTTCTTTTGCAATTTGAGCTACAACCGGTGCACTTCCTGTACCAGTTCCGCCACCCATTCCTGCAAGAACGAAAACCATATCAGCGCCGCCAACAGCTTTTTTTATTTCAACCAATGCTTCTTTAGCTGCTTCTCTTCCTTTTTGAGGAACACCACCAGCTCCTAAACCTCTTGTGAGTTCTTTACCGATAAGAATTTTATCGTCGGCTTTTGAAACACTCAAGTGCAAAGCATCAGTATTAGCTGCGTAAACAGTAGCTCCTTGAACTCCTTTATTAAAAAGCCAAGTAGTCATGTTACATCCGCAACCACCGCAACCAACAACTTTAATGTTAGCTTTACCAGCTCTTAACTCGTCAAAGTTAATGCTGTGCGTAGCGCTATTTTGAACCGCTTCTTTTGCAAAATCTAATACCATTCTTTTTTGTTTTACCTCCTTTCATCCATTTTGTTTATATAACTTCTACAAAGTTATTTATTTTCATAGTCTAAAGTTTTTAAGCCTATTCGTGCTCGAAGATATAGTTTTTTCTCTCTATATCCAAAAGTTTAAATAGCTGACAAACTTCCAACTATTAAGAAAAATACATAATCTCGATAGTTCATCTTTCCCCCGAATGATGAATTATCTTTTAAATTATAAGTTTTAACAAGTTGTTCTTTATATAGTTTATGTTTAGAAAAAAAATTCTTATTCAAACCTTAACCCTTTTTATTTCCTTAACCTTATCAAAATCAGAATCATCAGATATCATTGAATCACATCCATTTAATATTGCTGTAGCAGCATGAATAGCATCGCGCGGTTTTAATCCATATTTCTTAACTAATTCCTGCGCATAGCTAATAGTTTTTTTATTAACATCCAAAAAAACCAAATTAGGAATAGATAAAAATTTCCTCCCTTCATCTATTGAATGCTCTTGCCCATAAAATTTTCTAATAACATGCACGATCTCATCCCAAGTCAAAAGGGAAGTGACTGCAGAAATTTTTTTATTAATAATCATTTTAATAAACCCTCGCGATTTGACAGAACGCGCATCTTTTTGGATAAGGGCGTGAACAAAGATATTGCTATCAATATACTCGTTCATATTCTTCGTCTAAGATTTTCTTTAATTCTTTGGTCGTAAGTCTCTTCTTCAATTTAGGCAGGCTAAAAAGATCTTCGAGGAATTTCTCAGTATCTTCTTCCTTTTTTAAAAGAACTTCATTATCTCTAACTTCAAAAACTACCTTTTTCCCATTATTTATACCAAGCATATCCCTAATATCTTTAGGAATAACAACCTGTCCTTTCTCTCCAACATCTCTTACAATTCTCATAAGGTATTTAGTAGGAATTACTATTTAAACTTTTTCCTACCATTAATTCCTACTTTCTAAATCTTCTTCAAAATTTTAACCTCAATTCCATTTTCTTCACAAATTTCTTTGAACTCTTCTGCATCAGATTCGGATCCAACAACACTTCCATAATGCATTGGAATTGCTAAATTTGGTTTTATTATCGACGCTGCTTCCGCGGCCTCTTCAGCGCTCATAGTAAATCTCCCCCCAATAGGAAGCAAAGCAATAAATGTCTTGTCCGGCTGTTTATGCCCAGTAAGTTTCTGCATTTCCGGTATAACATCTGTATCACCGGCATGATAAATCACAACTCCATTTACTTTAACTAAATAACCCACCCAACCTTCTTCCTTAGGATGAAAACTTTTATCAACATTGTAAGCCGGAACTGTATAAATCCTAGTATCTCCAACTTCATATTCCTGCCCCGGCTCTACAATTTCAATTTTTATAGGAACATCAAAACGCATAATCTTGCTCTGGGCGTCAGCCGTACAAAAAACTCGCGTTCCTTCCTTAACAATTTTATTTAAATCAACAATTGAACAATGATCTTGATGGCCGTGTGTAATCAAAATTATGTCTGCTTTTTCCATATCATCTTTTATATTAAAAGGATCTATGTAAATTACTCTGGAATTTTTTATCAAAAACCCTGACTGCCCAAGCCACTCCAATTTTACCTCTCCAATTTCCATGTCCTCCAAAAACCTCGAGTCCTTAAAAGGTTTATGAATAACAAGGGTTAGGATGGATTATTTCTATTAAAAATATTATAACGATTCCAAAAAGAGGTGATAATTATCGTTGAGGTGAGTGGATAGGAGAATTAATAAAAAGTTAAAAGGAATAACCTTAAAAAAGAAAATTTACTAAAACAAAAATGGGAAAAGAAAAGTTCTGGGGGAAAACGGCATCTATTGATCTTCATGGCTGCAATGATTTAATTAAAAATCCAGAAAAGATAAAGGAATTTGTAATTAAATTATGTAAAGAAATAGATATGGAACGTCACGGTGACGTAATAATTGACAGATTTGGTGACGGTAAATTAGAAGGATGGTCGTGTTTGCAGTTTATAGAGACATCTTCAATAACTTGTCATTTTGACGAGCAAATGGGAGAAACAAACCGCGCTTTCATTGATATTTTTTCATGCAAGGACTTTGATGAAAACAAAGCAGTTCAATTCAGCAAGAGGTTCTTCGACGCAAAGAATTTCAAAATAAGATGTTTTATCAGGGATTAAATCTTTTCAAACATCTCTGCAATCTTCAGCATCTTTTCATCTTCAAACTTATTGCACATAATTTGCATACCTACAGGAATTCCTTTAATTTTCCCAGAAGGAATAGAAACAGCGCAACATCCTGCAAGATTAGCCGGAATAGTTAAAGCATCATAACTATACATTTCTTCAACTGATATTCTTTCCCCAATTTTGTGAGGAAGTCGCGGCACCGTCGGCAAGATAATGCAATCAACACTTTCAAACGCTTTAGAAAATTCATCTCCAATAATTTTCTTTACTTTTAATGCTGTATTATAATATCTTCCTTTATATTCCGCTTTGCTAATTTCCGAACCTCCAAGAACACGGCGCAAAACTTCAGGTCCAGCAGCTTCTTCAATCTTTTTTCCATAACGTCTTCCATCAAACTTACGTGTCCCTGAAAAAAATTCAACATAAACCAAAGGATAATACGTCTCAACAGCTAATTCAATATTTTTAATCTTAACTTTTTTAATTTCAAATCCATACTTTTTCCTTGCATCTTCAACTTTCTCATCAAATAATTTTCTTATCTCTGGTTCAACATTCAACCCGCTAATATCAAGAACCCCTACTTTAATTTTCTTGTTGGGGTGGGTGGTCGGGGAGTGGACGGAGGGATTGTTATCCATTATAGAATCCTTTTCATCTTTTCCTTTAATTACTGAAAGCATTAAACCAGCGTCGGAAACGTCCGATGCCAAAGGCCCAATTTGATCCAAAGACATTGATAAATCAATTAACCCATAACGTGAAACACTTCCATAAGAAGGCTTAAGTCCGACGACGCCGCAATGAGATGCAGGATTTCTAATTGAGCCGCCAGTATCACTTCCCAAAGATATATCAACAAATCCAGCAGCAACGGCAGCAGCGCTTCCCGAAGATGAACCCCCAGGAATTTTTCCGATAGCAGACGGATTTTGCACCGGTCCAAAAGCGGACGTCTCTCCAGAACCTCCGCTTGCAAACTCATCCATATTCAGCATTCCAATAATAAGCCCATCTTCTTTTTTTATTTTAGAAACAACAAAAGCGTCATACGGAGCAACATAATCCTCAAGAACTTTTGATGCGCATGAAATCTTCATCCCATGAACATTTATATTTGCCTTTATTCCAATAATTTTTCCTGCAAGTTTTCCGCCAACACCTTTTTTTATTCTTTCATCAATTCGCTTCGCTTCTTCAATTAATTCCTTTTCAGAACGCAACTCTAAAAATATATTTAACTTTTTATTTTCTTTTTTAATGAGTTCAAGTTTTTGCTGTAAGTTTTGTAACGTGCTCATTTAATATCCCCCTTTTCTATTAAAAATTTTATATTGGGTGCAACTTTATATTTTCCTTTTTTAATTTCTCTTATATCAAGCCACTTAACTTCTTGCGTCGGAGGAATTGGTCTAACATCTTTTTTATTTAACAATTTAGCAAGATAATGTATAAGCAAGATAACCATCTTCTCTCCTGTTTGAGGATTTTTCCAAATAATCATTGGATTCAAAGGTCTAATTATTTCTATTTCAGCATTATTCTCTTCTTTAGTTTCTCTATGGCATGCCTCTTCTAAACTTTCAACCCCCTCTTCAACTGTTCCGCCAGGCAATTTATAAAAATCATCTTTATTATCTTTATTTACAAGTAACTTTCCCTCTTCTATTATCACAGGACCCGAAGCAATTATATATTTCATCTTACTCTTTTCTCAACCCCGTACAATCTTGTTAAATATTCTAATCCTATTTTATATTCTTCTGAACCAGAATCAAATCTTTTTTCTAATCTGGTTTTATGGTGTTTAAATCTAGCAACACGATCAGAACTTTCCCTCAAAAAATCCATTGAGGGGAAGAGTCTACTATCACAGAAATGATCTCTCAATCCTTCAGACATTCCCCTATAAAGCTCTTCTAATTCTACCATCCTTTCTTCTCCGCAATTATAAAGTCCTTATTTTTATTAGGCGCATTTGAAAACATAATTTCTCTGTCAATAGGAACTTTTTCAGCCGAACCTTCTTTTCTCTCGCCGTTTCCTCGTTCAATCATAGGTTCTTCTACTCTATCAAGGCCTAATTTCTCCAATTTTGAAGAAAAAGAATCCATAATCTTCTTTGATTCTTTTTTTATCTGTTCTTTTTCAGGTTCAGAAACCTTCTTCCATAAAAACCCTTCAGTCATAATTAACCAATAAACCTCATACTTTTAATTTTTCCTATTCTATCATCAACTTCAACAATCGCCGCCTTTCCTTTTTCTCCATCTCCTGGATTGATAATAGGAACTCCATATAATTTTTTCATCCCTCTGTATTCATGCATATGTCCGCAAAAAACAGAAACAGGTTTATATTTCTTAATCGCTTCTGAATAAAATCTGACACCAGCACTCTCTCTATCCATTGGATTATTTTTATCTTTAATTATATCAAAAATTCCTTTCGGTGGATAATGAAAAACAAAAATCTTAGGCAGTTTTTTATCTGTCTTCTTTAGCAAACTAAAAAACTTTGTCCTCATTTTAAGATGTCTTTTATACCTTTTCATAATATCTTCACGTTCACTTTTAAATGTCTTTTTCTTAAAAAACGCATCAATATCCATATACCCGCCAAACCCAATAATATCAAAACCACCAAATTCTTTTTTACCATAATTAATTATATTAACATTTTTCAATTTCTTCAGAAACAAGGCGTTCTTTTCTTTTCTTTTCTCTTTAAAATAAGGGGTGCTGTACCAATCATCATCTGTATTGCCAAACACAATATAAGTTGGCTTATTTAACGAATCCAAAGTTTTCAAAACTTTCTTTGTCATTTCAAAATCTTTTTTTAATAAATATTTTAACTTCTTCTTTCCAAAGAACTCTTCTGGAGAAATTCTTTCATCCCCTCGCTTTAATCGCCTGAACAAATCTAGGATATACGGCCGCCATTCGTTAATTCCCCCATAATCTCCAACACCAACAATTAAATCAAAATCTTCTTTTTCCAACTTACTTTTCAGCTTCGAAGGAAAAACTCCTTGAAAATCTCCACAAACCAAAATCCTAACCATAAATAAAAAAGTTATCACAAACTTAAAAACCTAACTACTATCTAAAAACATTAAAAATTATTTAAAAAATAAAAATAAAAATAAATTTATTTACCAATCTGCTTCGTCATCGCTTGAGTCATCTTCATCATCGTCATCTTCATCTTCATCTTCTGACTCATCAATCTTTTTGTCTTCTTCACTCTTAGGCATTTTACAACTCCTATTTTAATTAAAACCTACTAATCCAAATTGTTTTTAAACGTTTCTATAATCTTTTCAATAACAAAAACATTTAAGAACTATTTCTTCGAACTCTTGGGCTTTGAATTCTTTTTCACAATCTCTATATGCGTTTCTTTCAGTTGAATCGGCTCAACTTCCGAAGGTGAACCGTCCATTGGATTTTGCGCGGCCTTATTTTTTGGAAATGCAATTACTTCTCTTATATCATTAAATCCTAACATCAATGCAACCAATCTGTCAAAACCTAAACCCATTCCGCCGTGAACAGGCCCACCATATTCGTAAGCGTCAAGCAAAAAACCAAATTTCTTTCGTGCGGACTCTTTGCTCATCCCTATAATTTTCATAACTTTCTCTTGTAATTCAGGATTGTTAATTCGAATGCTTCCCGAACCAAGTTCAGTTCCATTAAGTACAAGGTCAAACAAATCCCCCAAAACTTTCCCTGGTTCTTTTTCTAAATATTTTATATGTTCTTTTTTAGGCGAAGTGAAAATGTGATGTTCCGGCTCCCATTTTTTTTCATCTTTATTATAAGAAAACAATGGAAAATCAACAACCCAGCAAAATGCAAATTCTTTTGGATTGCTTTTGTCTTTTCTCAAGTCTGGCTTATCCGTTCCGTATTTTTTCTTTGCTTCTTCATGAGTTAGAATTTTAAAATCACTAAGTTGAATTCCTAAAATCTTTTTAAAAATATGTTTATACAATCCCTCAACAAATCCTAAAATATCTTTCTGTTCAACAAAACTCATTTCCAAATCCATTTGCGTATGTTCTGGCTGTCTGTCTGCCCTCAAATCTTCATCTCGCAAACAGCGCGCGAACTGATAATATTTGTCAAACCCCGCAATCATTAAAATTTGTTTATACAACTGCGGCGATTGAGGCAATGCATAAAACTTTCCTTCATTAACACGAGAAGGAACAATATAATCACGTGCGCCTTCCGGCGTCGGCTTAACAAGCAAAGGCGTTTCAATTTCCAAGAAATCGTTCTCAATAAAATACTCTCTCGCTGCTTGAGCGACTTTAGCTCTGAATGCCAAATTTCTTTGCATCTCCGGCCTTCTTAAATCCAAGAAACGATATTTCATTCTTATATCATCCCCTGCAACTTCATTCTCATTAATTTTTATAGGTGGAACTTTCGCCTCGTTGATAATCTCAATTTTCTCGGCAAAAACTTCAATTTCTCCCGTATGCAATTCCTTATTTTCAGTCCCTGGCTTTCTATTCTTAACTTCCCCAGAAACAGAAACAACAAATTCATTCCTTAATCCGTGCTCACCCTTGAAAACAATCTGCATTTTCCCATACCTGTCACGCAAATCAATAAAACTAATTTTTCCATGCTCGCGAATAGTATCAACCCATCCACAAAGTTTAACTTTCTTCCCAACATCTTTTCGTGTCAGTTCTCCACAAGTATGCGTCCTTAACATAATAAATCAATAAACAAGTAATTTATAAATTTAATTAGAATCTAAAGAAGAATCAAGCCCTTTCTGTTTCATCCTTTGTTCCCTCATTAACTTTCGCCCGGCCTCAATATATCCCCTTGGAGTATAAAAAATAATTGTCTCAGTTTCCTGCCGTGGCAAACTTTCTCTTTCACCCTGTTTAACATTACTATAATCCTTTCTAAAAAGCCGCACAAATCTACTTAAATAATCCATAAAAACAATAATCATTTATTATTCTTAAAGATTTATATTTATTTTAAAATAGATAATAAAAAACATAAAAAGATTTAAACATAAAAGTTCTACAAAGTTATGGTATATAGTTTGGAACTTCTTTCTACAGCAGTAAATGAAGGTTATATGCCAGATATAGAGGGGTTAGCTAAAAAAATTGATGAACCAAAATTATCTATAGTGGGTTTAGATGAAGTATTAAAATTCATAGCAAATTATGAACCAATGTGGCATGAGGTGGGCAATCAAGATCTTGAAAGACAATTAGAAACATTCAAAGGAAAACAACCATTATATTTAGATAGTGAACATACTCAAAGAAATCCTAATTTAAATCATTCGGATTATTTGTTTGTGTTTAAAGAGTTCATGAAAACATGGGCAGCACGTAAAAACAAAGGATCTCCAGAAGAGAATTGGTATCAAATGCAGGAAGAATTGGCAGATCTAATTTTTGAGAGTTATAGATAAATAATTATTTCAATAACTTTTCAATAATCTGCATCGCATCTTTCCCAGAAATCTTGCCTTTAAACTCTTTCATCACCAAACCCATATAAGCATTAGCATTCAATCCTGGCTTGCTCTTTATTATCTTATGAATTTTCTCTTCAACATATTCAGTATTAATCTTCTAAATTTTTAATGCATCCTCCAAACTTTCACCAGAAACAATTTTCTCAAAAACATTCCGAACATCGCTTTCCTCAAGTTTCCCTTCTCTAACTTTCTCCAAGACATCAGAAATAACTTCTTTACCAAATTTCTTTTCAACATCGAACTCGTTTAAATTTTCCCTCACAGCAATTTCCGTCGGAAGAACAAGCAAAACCTTGGCAACAAAATTTGCATTAGGATAAATCTTCATCAACTCTCCAAACTCTTTAACTTGATTTCTCTTGAAAAGCAATTTAATCATTTCCTCATTAAGTCCTTCCCGTCTTAAGTCCTCTTCAATTTCCACTTTTAATTTAGGCAACGTCTTCTTTGCTTCATTAATCAAATCCCTATGTATCTTTAACAAAGGTAAATCCGTTTCAGGATACATACGAGCAGCCCCGGGCATTGGCCTTAAAAATTCACTCGTTCCGTCTGGCAAAGCGCGTCGCACTTCAGAAACAACTTTCATTTTTCCAAGAATTAATCTTTCTTGTCTTTCAATTTCTTTGTTAACAGTAGTAATCATCATTGAAGGATCTTGAAAACCTTTTATTTCAATTCGTGCGCCTTTTGAAATAGAAACATTAACATCTTGTCTTATAGTTCCAATTCCTCTTTTAACTTTACACGAACGTAAAATCTCTCCAATTTTTAGCGCAGCTTCACGAACTTGCGCAGCACTTTTCAAATCCGGCGCGGTAGCAATTTCAACTAAAGGAATTCCCAATCTATCTAACCTATAACGCACTTCTTTCTCATTTTCAAAGATCTTTCGCGCAGAGTCCTCTTCCAAACAAATTGTGTCAATTCTAACTTTTCCTTCAGACGTTTCAATATAACCATCACGAGCAATTAAAACCGTCCTTTGAAATCCGGAAGTGTTAGAACCATCAACAACTGTCTTTCTCATAATTTGTGTCAATGTCTGTATCTCACAATTCAAAAGCAAAGCAATTTGCAACGCAATTTTGAGCGCCTCTTCATTAATTTGATACGGCGGCTCTTCATCTAATTCAACCAGCGACGTCGTTCCAGAATGAACTTCATAAACAAACTCTTTATCTAAAGAAACTTGATAGAGTGCAGCTTCATCAACTTCACCAGATTCTCCAGCAACGGCATGAAGTTTTCTCCTTACAAGATAATTCGGCTCATCACTTCTCAAAATGGAAGGCGCACGAGAAAATAATTTATGAGTGTCAAGTTGCTGATGAATTTCTAGCCCTGCTTTAAAACCGAGATTTTTATAATCGAGGTTTTTTGCTGAAAAATCTTTTGATTTTTCTTGCTTAAAACCTAATTTAGTATAATCTTCTTTATCCATAATAAAAAGAAAATAAAAGAATTAATAAAAGTTACTTATGAGCATCTAACCCTAAATAAGTAACCAATCCGCCATTCTCTCCTCTAAAAAACTGTACATCATCAAAAAGTAAATGCATAGTAGATAATCCTAATCCTTGATTTTCAGGATAAGGTCGGGATTTATCAGAAAATTTATAAAAACTTGTAATTAAAGGATAAGTCGATTGTCTAAACCTTAATATATACGGAACAAAGTCCTGATTAATTACTCCTCCTTCATCTCCAATAAGAAATAATGCAGAATCTTCAGAAATTTTGGAAGCAAGGAGAATTTTCTTAGTTTTATCTTTGTGATTTCCATGTTGGTATGCATTCCTTACAGCTTCATGAACTCCTGCAAGAATCTTTCGTGGAAATCTCTGATCTCTAAGCCCATCTCCAAATTGATAACTATGTGAATATAATCCTTTTTCAGAAGAGGGATAAAAAGATTTATCCTCAAAATCAGGTGAGATAACTATAGGTGGAATTTTAAGTTGTGATAAAATAACATCTTTAGTAAACATTTCTCTAACTAAAGAATTCCTAAAATCTAAATTCAAAAGTTCATTATCATGAATATGTCTCATAATAAAATAACTATTTCACATCTTAAAAACCTTTCTAAAGTAACCCCTTATAAGTTACAACCAAACACGAAGAATCAAAGAATCAAAAATCACCCTTCAAGCATTTTATTAAACTCATGAGCAAAGTTATGAAGCATTTTCTCTTTTACAACTTCTTTGCTTTTTGCCCACTCACTATGCCCTAAAATCCATCCTAATTTTACCAAGGCCGCTTCACTCAACATGTCTTCAAGGTAAATTATTCCTGTCTCCAAAAGTTCTCTTCCATTACTATATACTAAAGGATCAACTCGGCCGTTAATGCACTGTGATGTCGCACAAACCACAATTTTTTTCTGAACTTCTTTTAACTTTTTAGTCCATCCATGTCTTGCTCTTGATGTAGGCGCGTGACCAAGACCAGACATTTCAAGAACTAAGCCTTTGTAACCATTTTTAACATAATAATCTAGGACGTTGGCCTCTTGTCCAGGATAAATTTTCAAAAGCCCAACTTTCTCTTCAAATTTATTATCAACCTTAACTTTGCTATTATTTCTCCTATTAAAATTACTCATAATTTCAATTCCATCTTGAGTAACTTTAGCAAATGGTTTCCCGTTAACAACTTTAAAGGCGTCCCTTCTTGAAGTATGCAACTTTCTTACTTTAGTTCCAGGCATAGCATAACAAAATTCATCACTTTCATTTGCATGTCCAACAAGCATAACTTCAGCAATCTCAGAAGTTGCAGCAACCGCAGCGCATACTAAATTTAAATTAGCGTCGCTGCTAGCACGATCAATTGACCTTTGTGAATAAGTTAATACAACTGGCTTGTTTAACTTCCCTAAGAAAAAACTCAAGGCCGCGGAAGTATAATGCAAAAAGTCAGTCCCGTGAGTAATAATAACTCCTTGAATATTTGTATCATTTAATAATTCAGAAACAACTTTAGCAATTTTTTGCCAGTCCTTGTAATCCATGTCTTCTGAGGCCTTCATAAACGGTCGCTCCAAACGAAGAACGTTCACTTTATCAAAGATTCCTGGATAATATTTAAATAAACTTTCAGGTGTGTCAAGCCAATCAACTCCTCCTTTCTTCGGATTTAAGCGAGCTGCAATTGTTCCTCCAGTAATTACCATAGCAATATTTGGCTTTCCACTTGACTTTTTCAATTCAACTTTTTCTTCAGCATCGCGCGCTTTTTCAACAAGTTTAATCTCCAAAATTTCTTTTCTCGGAAAGCCAATATTATACCCATTTCCAAGCTTAAGCAAAACAATATTCTTGTCAGACTCGGGCGATTCAATCAAAGTCCCTTCATAAATTTCTTTAACGAAGTGAATTTCAACTTCGTCCCCTGCCTTAATTCCAGAATCAATTTTCATATCCAAAACAAAAATTCCAACTATAAAAAGTTTCATCTTTAATGTTTCTTCAATATTTCTTCAATGCCAAATCAGAATAGTTACTCCGTGTAAGTAACTACAATAGAAACATTTATAAATGCCTAAAACGGGAAATAAACATGACAAACATAGGAAAAGGAATCACAGGTGGATTAGTATTAGCTTTGCTATCAGTTGGAACATTCTCTTTAGTAAAAGGAACTGAAATGGCTTCAGAAAGACAAGCAAGATCAGAATTAAGAGAAGTAATTGACACTCCAGAGGAAAGGGTAAGATTAGCAACAATGTTGGAAAATCAACCAGAAACATGGTATGTCTTAAACAAATTAAAAAAACAATATCCTTCTCTAAAAAATTCTGACCAGAATAGAATAGTTTACGAATTGGACCAATTAAGAAATTATGATTTAGGAAAAATGAATCAAGATGACTACAATGTTCATGTAGCTGCAAGAGATTTTTAATCCCTAAAAACCTTAATAAATCCTTTTTATCTTTCTAATTAATGGTTAAGATTGGTTTGGAAATTCACGGTTATCTTGAAACAAAAGAAAAATTATTCTGTTCGTGTGTTGCCGAGCACGGAGCAAAATTCTCAAAACCAAATACAAACATATGTCCAATATGTACCGGACAACCCGGAAGCAAACCAATGTTACCAAACGCGGCAGCAATAGACAAAGCAATTCAAATTGCATTAATTTTAAACTGCAAAATAAATGAAAAATTAATCTGGCAAAGAAAACATTACTCTTGGCCTGATCTGCCAAAAGGTTATCAAAATACTTTATCCGGTCCTCATGCATTCCCTATAGGTATTAACGGAAAATTTGAAGGAATAAAAATTACTGAAGTTCATCTTGAAGAAGACCCTGCTGCTTGGAATCCAAAAACTGGAGAAATCGATTACAATCGTTCCGGCTCTCCATTAATAGAAATTGTTACAGAACCTGACTTCACATCCTCATCACAAGTTGTTGAATGGTTGATAACTCTAAAATCAACTTTGTCTTACATAAAAGCTTTGGACCGTTCTTCCGGACTAAAAGCAGATGTAAACGTTTCCATAAGCGGCGGAGCAAGAGTTGAAATAAAGAATGTAAATTCTATTTCAAACATAAAAACCGCTATAGAGCATGAACTCGCGCGTCAAGAACGTTCTCTTCCAAAAAAACAAGAAACACGCGCATTTAATGAGTTAGACAACACTACGACCCACATGCGTTTTAAAGAAGAAGCAGAGGATTATCGTTTCATTTCAGATCCCGACTTGCCTATAATAAAAATAGATTCTAAAACAATAAAAAGAATAAAAGAAAATCTTCCAGAGACACCAAAAGAAAAATTAAACAAATTAATAAAAAAATACAAGATACCAAAGGACTCAACAGAGGTTTTGACAAAGAATTTGGACATGGTTGAATTATTTGAAATCGTCTCCTCCCGTATTTCACCACAACTGGCCTTAAATTGGATAACCATAGAACTTCAAAGGGTTTTAAATTACAATAAGAAACTTTTGGATGAAGTTGAAATTATCCCCGAACATATTATAGAACTTTTAGAGTTAGTTCAAACTAAGAAAATAACTGAATTAAAAGCAAAAGAAATCTTGAATAAGTTCGTCCCAAAATCCTTTTCACCACTTTCAGAAGCAACAAAAAACGCTACAATTTCAGATGAGAAAGAAATAGAAAAGATTGCATTAAAAGTAATTTCCGAAAACAAAAAAGCTGTTAATGATTACAAAGCAGGCGAAGAAAAAGCAATTAATTTCTTAATAGGCCAAGTCATGCGCATCTCAAACAAGCGCGCGGACTTTGCAACAGCAAAAAGAATTCTAGAAAAGAACTTAAAATAATTAAACCAACTTTAAAATATTCAATAATTCATAAACAACCCCCGAAACAAAAATCAATCCTATAATCCATAAAATTATAGAAGGAATTTTAAGTTCATACTCTGGTTTTCTATTCCCTTTTTTGCGCGCACGCGCAAACATTAGCAAAATCAAAATCCCAATAGAACCCCCGGAAATTACTCCTCCAATAGATAAAATCTTAATAAAAGAATCAAATCCTATAAAATTCAAAAAGATAAAAAGAACCAAAGGCAAAAGTGTAACATAAAGCCACGACTTTTTCCAACTCTCTCCGTAATCCAATCCAAACATATCTTTCAAGGCCACAGACAAAGCAACATATGAAGTCCCCATAGTTACAATTCCAAGAAGAACAACAAACTTCCCTAATGAAAAAGTGGATATTTCACTTACATCATTTCCATAAACTCCGACGATAACAAAAGAAAAGACTGTATAAACAATCATTGCAATAACCAAACCTAATATTAAAGATCTCTTTACTAATCTTTCACTGCCTTTCAAATGCCTTTCAACTTCAGGCATGGCAGTAAAACCAAGATAAGAAAAAAGAACAACCCCAAAAGGAACAAAAAAATTGTTAAAATAAATTGGCTTAAAATTATCAAAATCAACTCTCGGAAGATTAATCAAAGAAACTATCACAATCAATCCTAAAAATACTATTGAGCCATAATCCAAGAATTTTTTCATTTCCCTGACTCCATGAGAAATTATAAAAAACATAAAAACCCAAAGTCCTATTCCGAAAAACAAAACATACTTTACTTCCCCAAAGAAAAGAAAGCTTAATGATTCGCTGACTCCAAAAAGATAAGCCAAAACCGCGGAATAAACTTCAAAAAGCAAAGCATAAAACATAAAGATTTTCCCTTTGCTTCCCAAATAAATGCTTGCATAGCCAGTAAGCTGATGCTCTCCTTTTGTTCTCAAAGAAACTTCACCAAGCATTAAAAACAAAAACAAAACCATTAAACCAACAAAAAGAATATAAAACATTCCTATAGCAAAGCCAGATTTAACAATTACTGAAGGAATTCCAAGGAAACCTGCACCAATCACAGTTCCAATCATAATTGCTACCGCTGTAAATGTCTTTTTGAAATCACTCTTTTGTTCCATCTTCATAACGAGCCCGGGAGGAATCGAACCCCCATCATCAGGGCCGAAACCTGACATTCTATCCGTTAAACTACGGGCCCTTGCAAAAACCAAAAATCTAAACTTTTTAATGTTTGAGGTTTAAGATATTAATAAAATAAACTTGGTCTTTGTAAATATTATCTTTAATAAAAAAAGAGGTGATAATTATCATTGGGATGAATAATTGGGGAGTGGAAGGGGGGATAAGTAAAACAAAATTATTCACATAATTTTTATACCCATATTTCTTCATTAATAAATGGCCTTGAAAAAACATCACAAAATTCTTATTGGAAGTTTCACAACAATTGTAATTATCTTTATGATCGCTTCCGGAATTTTAATTTACATGCTTTACTCTGACTTAAACATTAAATATAATGAAATAAATCAGAATATTGAATCTTACCAATTATTAACAACATCCCAAATAAATGAGCTTACAAAAAATATTCAGCAAACCCAGTTATCTGTCTCATCTATAAATCAAACTTTTAACAATCAAATTGATTTGTTAAGGGCCTCTACAAGTTCCGACTTTTCAAAAATAATTGGAGAGGCAGTTAAATCAGTTGTAACAGTAAGAACAGACGTCGCTCAAGCGACAGGATTTATAATTGATGAAAGTGGCTATGTAGTTACAAATGCGCACGTTCTCTCGGGAGGCCATCAACTAATGACTATTGACTACAATCAGCAAGAAAGAACCACAAGATTAATTGGTTACGATAAAGATTTGGACATTGCTTTGCTTAAACTTCCAAAAGGAGATTATGATTACTTAACTCTCGCCGATTCTGATCAAGTGGAAGTTGGACAAAAAGTTATTGCAATAGGAAATCCTTTGGGCTTGCAATTCTCTGTTTCAGAAGGAATTGTCTCAGCAGTAAATAGACAAGGTAGCAATGCCTTAGATGCATACATACAAACCGATGCCGCATTAAATCCTGGAAATTCAGGCGGTCCGCTAATTGACTCAAACGGTGAAGTCATAGGAATCAACAATTTTAAAATATCATCAGGAGAATCATTAGGTTTTTCATTAGAATCAAACTACATAAAAGAAGCAGTAAATCGAATAGCGCAGCAACAATTAAATCAAACTTTAATTAACTAAAAATTTAAAAACCACATAATTCTAAAAACCAAATGGAGAGCAAAATTGCTGGTCAAACAAGGCCTGATTATATTCCTTGTCGAATACGCGCGTTTATCTAGTTCTAGCTCAATAAAAGAAGCGATAGAATCAATATTTTCAATTGCAGTGTATGATTATTTAGGAAGTCACGCCAACGAACTTGATGGAGAAAAATCGCGACTTGAAGCAATTGCACAAGAATTCTTAAAACTTGAAGAAAGAACAGAAACTAGGAAATTAATACTTGAAATAACTAAAGGAAAACATAAGAAATTATACCAAAAACTCAAACCCTTTTTACTTCCTTTGATATACGAAGACAGAAATAAAGATTAATTTTAAATAAGAACAAAACATAGCAAGACAATGAAAAAAGAAACACAAGGAATAACTGTAAAAAAAGAAAACCTTGTTGATTGGTATTCTGAAGTTGTTCAAAAAGCTGAGCTCGCTGATTACGCACCAATAAAGGGCTTCATGATTATAAGGCCAAATGCATATTCAATATGGCAAAACATTCAAGATTATTTTAATAAAGTCTTAGAAAAAAAAGGAGTAAGAAATGCTTACTTTCCTCTTTTAATCCCAGAATCATTTTTTAAAAAAGAAGCAAAACATGCAGAGGGTTTTAATCCAGAACTAGCTTACATTAAAAATACCGACGAAGGGGAGAAACTTGCCTTGCGCCCAACTTCTGAAACTATCATGTATGATTCATATTCAAAATGGATTCGTTCCTGGAGAGACCTACCATTAAAAATTAATCAATGGTGTAACGTCATTCGCTGGGAAGTTAAACAAACAAAACCTTTCTTAAGAACTCGTGAATTCTTATGGCAGGAAGGACATTGTGTTTTTTCAACCGAAAACGAAGCGGAAGAAAATATGAATGAAATGGCTGAAGAATATAAAAAAATGGTAGAAGAAATTTTAGCAATTCCTGTTTTAATTGGTAAGAAATCTGAAGGAGAAAAATTTGCAGGGGCGCAAACAACAATGACAATAGAATCCTTAATGCCCGACGGAAAGGCCTTGCAAATGGGCACCTCTCATAATTTAGGACAAAACTTTGCAAAGGCCTTCAATGTAAAATTCAAAGACCAAAATGAAAAAGAACAATACGGATGGCAAACATCATGGGGATTTTCAACCAGACTTATTGGCGCATTAACAATGGTGCATGGCGACGATAAAGGCCTTGTCCTGCCTCCAAAGATTGCACATAATAAATTAGTAATAATTCCAATACTATTCGACAAAACATCTGAAAAGGTCTTGAAGAAATCAAAAGAAATAGAAAAGAAACTAGCAAAATTCAATCCAATAGCTGATTACAGAACTGATTACTCTCCTGGTTGGAAATATCATGAATGGGAAATGAAAGGAATTCCATTAAGAATAGAAATAGGCCCTAATGACTTAGCAAAAAAACAAGTTGTTATAGTAAGACGCGATACAAATGAAAAGATCTCAGTTCCAGAAAAGAATATAGAAAAAGAAGTTCCAAAACTTCTTGATGAAATTCAGAAAAACTTATTTAACAAAGCAAAGAAATTCCTTGACTCAAGAATTGACAAGGCAGAAACATTAAAAGAGCTAAAAGAAAAAATTAAATTAGGAAAAATAGTAAAGGCATATTTCATAGACGATGGCAAAACCGAAGATTACATAAAAGAAGCAACAGAAGGATCTACATCCCGTCTTATTGAATTTTCAAAAACAGCAGGAATATGCATTCACACCGGCCAAAAAACAAACACTATAGGTTATTTCTCAAAATCATATTAGCACACAAAACCCTTTAACATAACACTCGTTATTGAAATAACGAGGACGTTCCTCATTCAGCTAATCTTTACCGTGACCGTTCAAAGTCAAAACCAAGTCGTGCTCCATTCTAAGAGTCACTTCCAAAAGCCGGTTCAATTCTCTTTCAACAGCTGTTCTTTCTTGTGTTTCCATTTCTTCTTTTTCCATTTTCAGGTTTTTCCATATCCCTTGATGGAATAAAATTTCTCTGAATTAAGCTAGAATCTTTCCTCAACTTAATCCAGAATTTTATATCCGAACTAAATCAAGGTTGTTTTAATTTTAGGACAGACCAAGCTAAAGCCGACATACATATTCCATCTATGCGCCTTAAACTTAGCTTCCATAACAAGGATAAAACATTTCACTTTTTATACTTTTCCATAATTGATTAATTAGTATAGAGTAGTAAAAGAAATTTTCACTAATTCAAACATTTAGGAAGTTTAACTTTATTTCTTTTCCTTCTTGTGATAAAACTATAAATTAAATCTGTAAAACATTCAACTTCTCCATCTTCCAAACTAACTCTTTTGAACCTTTTATTTGATTCTTCAACAGATTTTACTCTTTGTGAAAATCCTTTACTCAAATCTTTACCTGAAAAATAAGGTTTTTTATCTTTTTCAAAAGGAATAATCATCACTCTTCCTTCTAATGTTTCAATAACATCTCCCCTACCTAAACGAATTCCGTTATCATTACTTATTATTACTGCAGCAAGATCGTAAATATTATACATAGAAAAAATTGTACCGTCCTCGCATTCAAAATAATAAGAATAAGGATGCCCATCTTCTTCATCGACAGGAAGTTTCTTATACAGAACGTAAGTGTCTCGTCTCACAAATGCCCAACAAAAAAACACTATATATAGATTATTATAAAAAAGTAGATATCAAATCCCTTTTTCAATTCTCTCTCTAAATAATTCTAAATCCTCCAAGCGCACTTTCGCCCCGACGGCATCTTCATGCCCTCCCCCAGTTGCGCCTTCTAATCCATCAATCGCTTTAAGAATAACCTTCTTAACGTTTTTCCCTCGAACAGAAATATTTGCTTTAATTCCTGTAACATAAACAACAATAACTATTTTTTCTGGAAACAAGTACATTAATTCATTTGACAAATCAGAACTTATGCTCAAATCCCCTCCATACTGGAAAAACAAAATCTTATTTTCTTTATTGTAAACCTCTTTTGCTTTTTCAATTAATTTTCTATAACGCACCTCAATTTGGTCGAACTTGCTATGCATAGAATAATTTTTATTATTTGATTCTAGAACATCTCCCGGACTTCGCGCTTTCATAAGATATTTTATCATTGAAACAACATTTGTCGTGCTGTCTTTCAAGCCAAAATTAAAAATTCGCGCAACTCTTCCAATTTCAGTGGTGTAAAAAACTTCAAAAGCATTTTTTGTCTTAACTCCCAATTCAGGGAAGTTCTTTAAAAAATCCTTGTAAAAGGAAGGCATATAACTGTCAGAAATGCACCCTACAACCGCAATCCACAAGTCCTCTTTTCTTGTTTTTTTAACAACTTGCCAGCACAAAGCCGTCGTCGGTTCAGAACTCTTTTTCTTGTTCAAAACTGGATTATAATAATGCACAAATTCAGGAACAACAGAATCAACATCATGATGATCAATCCACACAACAGGGATATTAACTTTTTCAACTTCATCAAAAAATTCCTTTGACACAAGCGGCTTATCAAGAATAAAAATATAATCAGCTTTTAATTCCACAACTCTCCTAAAATAATCCTTAGACATTTCCGGGAACGAACGAACTGGAACTCCCTTGCCTCTTCCTAAAAACCTTTGCAGCAGCAAAAAAGCGCTTAGTCCATCCGCATCATTGTCAAAAAAGAAAACTGGATTTTGCGCTTTGGCCAAATGCCCGTTAATTTCATCAACTTGTTTTTTCGTTAACATTATATCTTCTTACCAACCATAATCTTTTCTTTCAAGCTGTTAATCTCTTTATTGAAAAATTCAACCATCTCTTCGCTTCCAAAGATTTCCAAAAGCTCGTCGTTATCAGCTGCTAGAGTTCTGTCAAGCGTTTTGAACTTTGAAATTAAAGCGGTTGTATATCGCTCAAGCAAATTTGTTCTCCCCAAGATTCTCAAGCCCGAAGGACTGACTGATTCGTCATGCAGCTCTTCAAAAAGCATTCGTGAAATATTATTACTCTCGAGCAGAAAATCAAAATTAAATTTATCTAAAGTATTCGCCTTATTATTCCATTCATTTCCAAAATAATCTTTTAAAAGAATTTCCTCCTCTTTTCCTAAATTTCCTGTCAATTCTTTAAGTCGCATACTTACAATCATCCCTTCCTTTCCAAGTTCAATCAAATATCTTTTTACAATTTCAGAAATTCTTTTTATAATTTCAAGTCGCTGCAAAACATTCGAAACATCTTCTATAGTTACCAACCCATTAATTTCAAGAATGTTAAAATTAGACATTAAATCATTAAAAGTCTCCCTTTGTTTTTCCAGAATTTGCAACGTCTCAGCCGCTCTTCTTAAAATTTCAGAGCTGTGATCAAGTTCATATTTCATATCACTATAATACAAAGAAATTTTATTTTTTCTTTCAGAGACAGCAATTACAATTGTTTTTGCTTTCTTCGCGGTCCTTTCAGCCGCCTTATGCCGCGTTCCCGTCTCTCTCGTCGGAATGTCAACTCCAGGGAAAAGCAAGGTATTTCCAAATAAAATTCTTTTTCCGTCATTGCTTAAAATTATTGCCCCATCCATCTTGCACAATTCAACCAACTTTTGCGCGCTGAATTTTGAATTTATTTTAAAACCCCCATCTGCAAGATCAAGAACATTTCCATTGTCAAAGACAATCAGCGCACCCATTCTTGCTCTTAACAAATCATCCAACCCCGTCCTTAATGAAGTTCCTGGCGCGAACATCTTAAGCACGTCGACAAAGTCCTTTTCTTTTTCAAAATTCTTAAGAGGATTCTCTGTAACAACAATCTCCTGCACCTCTTTAATATCAGAATTATTTTCTTCCATAATAAATTCAATAGTCCCTTATATTTAAATTTTATTAAACTTAAACCTTAAAAACGCATTCTAACTAAAAAAATCATGGATTTGAAGAAAAAAATTGAAAATGCAAGAAAAGCCGTCTTCAAAAAAGCTGAGCAAGTACAAGGAGTCAAGATTCAAGGCCCGGATTTTAACAAAGAACTTTCAACAGAAGAAATTCTCAACTCTTACGAAGGAATAGGTTTCCAGGCATCAAATTTGGCGAAAGCAATAAAACTAGTTAAAAAAATGCGCGAAGAAAAAGCGACAATCTTTCTTGCGTACACTTCAGGGATGATAAGTTCAGGAATTAGGGATGTAATCCGTTACCTCGTGCAAAACAAGTTTGTCGACGTTCTTATAACAACCACTGGCGGTCTGGAAGAGGACTTGATAAAATGCTTAAAGCCGTTTGTCCTAGGAAAATTCGACGAGCCAGGAAAGAATTTAAGAGAAAAAGGAGTTAACAGAATTGGAAATATCTTCGTGCCAAACGATCGTTATGTAATGTACGAGGATTGGATAAACCCCCAACTAAAAGAAATTCTAAAAATGCAGAAATCAGGCGAAAACATAACTCCTTCAAAAATTGTCTCGTTTTTGGGAGAAAAGATAAACAATCCCGAATCGGTCTATTACTGGGCTGCAAAAAATAAAATTCCTGTCTTCATGCCTGCTCCTTTAGATGGTTCAACTGGAGACATGGTTTATTTCTTTAAGCAGTCAAATCCTGAATTCAAAATTGACGTAACGGATGATTTAAAACAATTAATTGATATTGCAATAAACGCTGACAAAACAGGAATGATAATTTTAGGTGCAGGAGTAATAAAACACGCTGTCTGCAATGCAAACCTTTTCCGTGATGGAGCGGACTACGCTGTTTACATAAACGCCGCGCAAGAATTTGACGGCTCCGACTCGGGAGCAACTCCTGAAGAAGCGATCTCATGGGGTAAAATCAAAGGCAACAAAGATAATTACGTAAAGATCTATTCAGATGCAACTCTTGTTTTTCCTTTAATTGTCGCATCAGCATTCAATAAGAGTAGTAAAAAATAACCCATATTAAAGCAACAAAATCTTTTTAAACACAAATCAATCACTAGTTTTACAATGAACAAATGGGCTGAAATACTAGTCGGATTAATTCTGATTGCAGCAGCAATTCTCGTATGGGGATTCTCACCTCAATGGGGAAGCTTCTGGAATTTTGGAAACGCAGCATGGGAATTTTTCAAAGGAGGATTAATTTGGTTTGTAATCCTCATTGGACTTTTATTCCTTATGCTCGGAATTTCTGATTTAAAAGAATAATTCTAAAAATCTAAAAAATAAAATAGATAATCTTCTTACTGAAAAGTTCTTATCAAAACCCAAACTCCGCCAATTGCAATCAATAAATAAATTATTGCAGCAACCCAAGGCAATCCACTAAGAAACAAACTTACCAAATCCCAACTATAATCAATTGCGCCAAAACTTTTCAAACCAACTAAACCCCAGTTTAAAGCGCCGACCGCGGCAAGAATCATTAAAGTTTTATCTAACCAACCCATCTTCACACTCCTAAATTAACTATAAATTAACAAAAATAAAAAAACCAAATTTGTTTACTCTGAACCAAATCCGCCAATTACCGCTAAAACACCACCAACCAAAGGTAGCCAGTAATGGTTATTAGCATCAGTTGCGACAAATTGACCAACAACAGCAACAATACCACCAACAACAGCAGTCCATTTTCCCCACGCAGCCATCTTATTTAACCTCCATTTTAATTTTATTAAAAATAATAAGAAAAACCCATATATAAATATAACTAATTTCCAGCAATACTAATTAAAATTCCTTCAATTATCGCAGCGACAATCAAAAGAGGAATCACAATTAAAATAAAAACCCTTAATGAATTAACAAAATAATATTTCCAATCTTTGTCGTTTCTTTCGATAAAGAACAATCCAAGCCGCAAGCCAAGCCCAAATGAAATGAAAACTGCAGGCAATTCAAAAATTCCATGAGGAAAAAGCCGCCACAAACTAAAAATGCTTTCTTTTCCTATTACAATCTTCGACACAAATCCCAATAAATAACCATTAAACACCGTCGCTAAAAACGGAAACAATCCTAAAAGTGCCCCAAAAACAATTCCAAAGAAACTCGCCTGCAAATTATTCCAAAAGATAAATCCAATCAAATCAAGCCCTTTCAACCCTTCTGTTTTCGCAACAAGCTCTTTCAAAACATCCATAAGTTTCCCTTCAAGTCCAAAAGGCACCGGGAAGAACAATCCAATTAAAGAAAAAAGAAAAAACAGGATTACAATACTCCAAATATATTTTTGTGATTCTTTAATATAATTCCAAGAAAGTTTATATTGGCCTAATAAAGAAGTTTTTTTCTTTTTTAAGATTCTTTTATTTGCCATAAATTAATTTAGTAAAAATCATTTATTAATGTTGTTAATTAATATTATCAAATTCTAAAAAAGAGGGGATGATATATAAATTATTTAACTAAACATTTTTGAAATATTCTTAACTTTATTTGGATATTTGTTTCTTAAATAAATTCCGTAAATCAAACCAACAATTAAACCGCCGAAATGTGCTGTGTTTCCAATTGGAATTTGCTGTCCTCCGAAAGCAATCGGAGTAACTGAAATTAACCAAAGCAAAACCAAAAGCCCGGGCGCAGCATATTTCATTTTGACAGGAATCGGAATGAACATTACATAAACTGGAAGATCTGGAGTAATAAGAACTAACATCCCCACCAAAGCAAAAATTGCCCCTGACGCACCCACCGCATAAGCAGACATATCTGAAGTGAAAAACATTGAAGATAAAACAAAAAATAATCCAGCCAAAATTCCTGAAATCATATAAAACCAAAAGTATCTCTTTCTTCCTATAATTCTTTCAACTAAGCCGCCTATAAAAAATAACGAGATCATATTTGCAAACAAATGAAAAAAACCCCCGTGCATAAACATACTAGTCAAGAATGTCCAAAGATATTTTCCTTGCAGAATATTAGACGGACGAAGAGCAATGTAATCAATTGGAATCTTCCCTGTAAGAACTAAAACACTGAACAAACCAAAACAAAGAACGGTTACTAAAATTAAAATAGCGTTAACACTCAAAATAGAAAAAATATTTCTCTTTCGTTGTGGATAAATTTGATAAATAGCCATATTAATTATTACAAAAGAATAATTTTAAACCTTCACTTTTTTTTCTTTTTAATTTTACTAGTTTTCTTTGCCGATTTCTTTGAATTTTTCTTACTATTTTTCACTTGTTTTTTAGGAACTTTCTTTTCAATTTTCTTAGCTTTTTCCCGAATAGCATCTCTTTCAGCTTTCTTCTCCGCTTTTTTTACAGCCTTTTGTTTTTCTTCTTTTTTTACTTCTTTGTCCCTTTCCTTTCCCTTTTTTCCTTTTTCAATTTCAATTTCAACATCAATTCCTTTAAGTTCTTCCTTCAATTTTTCTTTTTTCCTTTCAAGATCTTTCAAAACTTTTGTATTGTCATGAATAACAAGCAGCTTCCCACTTTCAGGACAGATAAAATTATAAGACAATGCTACTTCTTCAGTATATTCAACGCCGGTAATTTCAGAATAATAATACGTTTTGTTTTCCCTACTTTCAATTTGTCTGTCAATATTCTCTATTTTTCTTTGCATCATTCCTTTCAAAAATTCTAATGCTTTCAGAACTTCAATTCTCCAAAAGTAAGTATACCATCCTTTTTTCTTGTCCTTTTTTCTCATAGACGAAACAAGGCCATGTTCCGAAAGTTTATACAAAAGATTTCGCGTCTGATTTATTGTGATATCAAGTTTTTTAGCAATTATAAATTCATTAACATGTTTCTTGCTGTCTAATAAATCTGCTATGGTCTCATACTGTTTTCCTATAACTGTCGCAACAACTTCCTGGAGAATAATTTTTAACATTGTATTTTCAAAATTCATTAATATAAAAACTTTACTTTATACACTAAAAAAATAAAAGTTTAAAAACATATGTTCTGTATCATACATATTAAAAAGAGAGTTTTAAAAAATGGGGTTATTCGGGAAAAAAGAATCTGAAAGGAACATAAACGAGGAGGACCAAGCTCCTTCCTTGCCACGCCTGCCAGAGCTGCCGTCACTACCCGATTTTCCAGACGACAATTACAATAAAGAACCGCTGCAGCAACTTCCTTCTTATCCTTCAAACGCAACCGCTGATGCTTTCTCTCAAAACGCGATCAAAGACGCCATTGAAGGGGAAGAAGAGGAATGGAATGCTTCAGGTAATTCTACCGAGTATAGTCACGAAGAAATGCCTGAAGCTTCAAAAAAAATGAAAACAAAGGAAATACCAATGGTAAAAGGATTTAGCAAAAAATCAACTTACCAAATACCAAAAGGATTCAGCGAGGCAGCAAGAAAAGTAAAGGAAATAGAACCAATATTTATTCGCTTGGATAAATTTGAGGACTCACTAAAAGTTTTTCATGATACTCATGAAAAAATAAATGAAATAGAAAAAATGCTCCATGAAATAAAGGCCTTAAAAGAGGAAGAAGAAAAAGAAATTGAATATTGGGAACAGGAATTAATAAACACAAAATCCCAAATAGAAAAAATCAACGACGATTTGTTTTCTAAGGTCGAATAAAATGTCAGAGCAAAATCCAATTTATGTAATGTTTGAATACGAAGAAGCACTAAATAAAAAAAAGAATTTTCTCTTAATCGAGCAAAATCTTCTAAAAATTGCATTAACAATAAAAAACTACAAACTCTTACGTCTAGAGGAATTAAAAACAAAAGCAAAAATGCAGAAAACTTTGAGAGAAGTTCTAACCAATCTAACAAAACTCACTAATGACTTGCCTAAGATAAAAACTCCAAATGTTCTAAAGCATCATTTTGAACAATATGAATCTGTTGAAGAGCAAAAGATCTCACCAAGAGAAAAGATAAAGACATCAAAAGAAATTAATGAAGACGAAGATATTGAATCCCAGATTCGTGAAATTCAAAACAAGCTAAAGCAGTTGAGGATTTAGATAATTCTTTTGAAAGTTGACAATTAATAAACATCAGCAATCAAACGAAAAAGAGGTGATAAAATACATTAGGAGGACTAAATTACAACCAAGACATTATTTTTATAAACTAAATACTCATTTCTAAATTATGATAACTCGTCAAGAATTAATAAAGAAATATATTGAATTTTTTAAGCATAAAGGGCATAAGCACATCCCTTCTGCATCGCTTATTCCTGAAAATGACCCTACAGTTTTATTCACAACAGCAGGAATGCACCCTTTAGTTCCTTTTCTTTTAGGACAATCACATCCTTTGGGAAAACGCCTTGTATCAGTTCAAAAATGTATCAGAACAGGCGACATTGAAGAAGTAGGGGACAAAGTTCATCACACTTTTTTTGAAATGTTGGGCAACTGGTCTTTAGGGGATTATTTTAAAGAAGACGCAATAAAATTCTCTTTCGAGTTCCTGACAAAAGAACTAAAAATTCCTTTAGAAAAATTAGCAGTAACTTGCTTTGTTGGAGATAAAAACGCAGGAAAAGATATTGAGTCCTCAAAAATCTGGAAATCTCTAGGAATCAAAGATGAAAGAATTGCTTTCTTGCCTAAAGAAAAAAATTGGTGGGGTCCCGCTGGCTTAACAGGCCCGTGTGGTCCTGATACAGAAATGTTTTATTGGAAGTCCAAAACAAAAAAAGTTCCAAAGGTCTTCAATCCTGAAGATGAAAATTGGGTTGAAATTTGGAATGATGTTTTTATGCAATACAACAAAAACAAATCCGGAAAGTACGAGCCATTAAAACAAAAAAATGTTGATACTGGAATGGGAGTTGAAAGAACTTTAACAATCTTAAATGAATTGGAAGACAATTATCAAAGTTCAATCTTCAAACCAATAATTTCTGAAATTGAAAAGATATCAAAAAAGAAATACAAATCATCAGATTCTGACGACGATAAGTCAATGAGAATTGTAGCAGACCATATTAGAACAGCAACATTTATACTTGGAGAAGAAAAACACCTAACGCCTTCTAACACCGACCAAGGTTACGTTTTAAGAAGATTAATCCGAAGAGCAATCCGTTTTGGAAGACAACTTGGCATAAAAGAAAATTTCACTTCACAAATTTCAAAAATAATAGTTCATGAATATACAGACTATCCAGAATTAGCAAGAAATCACAAGTCAATAACTTCCGCACTTGATGAAGAAGAATTGCGTTTCCTTGAAACGCTTGAAAAAGGCCTAAAAAAGTTTAACCAATTTGTAGAGGAATTCAAAAAAATAATTCCCGGAAAAGAAGCTTTCTTATTATTTCAGTCATACGGATTTCCAATTGAAATGACTCAAGAACTAGCCGATGAAAAAGGAATTGAAGTCGACTTGGAAGAATATAATGAAGAATTCAAGAAACATCAAGATCTATCACGAACAATGTCCGCCGGCCGTTTCAAATCCGGACTTGCTGACGATTCAGAGGCAACTAAAAAACTTCACACTGCAACACACTTGCTAAATGAAGCGCTAAGACAAGTTCTAAAAGATAACAACATAAAACAGCGCGGTTCTAACATAACTCCAGAACGTTTGCGTTTTGACTTTAACTTTTCAAGAAAATTAACAGATGACGAACTAAAAAAAGTTGAGCAATGGGTAAATGACAAAATAAAAAAATCTCTTCCAGTAACAAGAGAAGAAATTCCTTTGACACAAGCAATGGCATCAGGAGCACAATCAGAATTCGGCTCAAAATATCCTGAACTAGTGTCTGTTTACACAATAGGAAATCCAAAATCATTTATTTCAAAAGAAATCTGCACAGGCCCCCACGTTTCAAACACTTCAGAAATTGGGAATTTCAGAATAATAAAAGAAGAATCCAGCGCAGCTGGAATCCGTCGTATCAAAGCAGTTATAAGTAATTAAAATCTCTAAAGAGCAACTACAACTTCATTAAGATGATGACTATAATACTTTTGAGCTTCTTCTTCAGCTTGATCTAAAATAGCTCTAATCCATCCATTACTCTCTTCTTTATGTAGTTCTGCATAATTTCTAGCATACCATATATCAAACCGAGTTATTTGACCAGAATCATTATAACCTTCTTCAGCACTATCCAAATCAGAATAATTATTATAAATCATAAAACCACTAAGCCATATAGCTTGGTGCAACATTCTATGATGTAAACCAAGAGGAATAGCGGAATCAATTCTTCCAATTAAATTAGAATGATAAAATTCAACTTCATTTTTAGAAGCCCTAGGAGTATCCCTAATCTCTCCCATTATTTTCATAAATTCTCTTGTAATTTCAGAATTAACATTCATATTATAAAAAATCAAAGTTAAGAACTTAATAAATATTTGCAATATTCCTAAAAATCATTCCAAATAAATCCCCGGCTTGCCCGGCTTAACTTTTTTGCTTTTTCCGTCCGGATCATATTTATCTTTATCATTAACAGCATAAACTTTTATATCAAGACCTGTTCGTTTTTTCAACTCATCAACGCTATCAACAAAATTCTTCTTTTCGTTAGGCAAAACATAAACCCAACATTTTGAAACTTCTTTTCCTTCCCGTTCTTTTATAATTTTAACAACGTGATTTATATCTTCAACAAGCTTTGCAACATCTTGCTCTTGCTTTTCCAAACTCTCATTAATCTTCGCTTCTTCAACTTTAGGCCATTCAGATGAAGAAATCAGACCAACACCTCCTATTTTCTCCCACATTTCTTCAGCTATGTGCGGGCAAAAAAGAGACAAAAGTTTCAAACCCTTTTCCAAAACTAATCTATCAGTTTCCAGAGGCAAAGAATTAAACAATTCCCTGACTTTTATAATTGCTAAGTTATATTTGAAATTTTCAATCTGGTTCGTCATTTCTTTAATAATCTTATTCAATTTGCTTTCAATTTTAGCGTCTGATTTCTTAACAATCTTAACATTTTGAAAATAATCATAAACTTTATTCAAGAATTTGAAGCTTCCAACAAGAACATTCTCATCCCAAAGAGTATCATTTTCAGGAGAAGCCAAACTCATTAAAGCCAAACGCAAAGAGTCCGCGCCATACTTCTTAATAATATCCAAAGGATTAATCACATTACCTAACGACTTTGACATCTTCTGCCCATCAGCGCCATGCAAAAGCCCTTGATTAAACAATTTAATAAACGGCTCATCAATTTCAGGAATCAAATCTAAATCCCTCAAGGCCTTTGTAAAAAAACGCGCGTAAATCAAATGCATCGTCGCATGTTCCGCGCCTCCAATATATTGATCAACAGGCATCCAGTATTTTACTTTATCAATTTCAAAAGGTTTTTTTGAATTTTCCGAGTCCAGATATCTCAAATAATACCAACTCGAATCAAAGAAAGTATCCATCGTGTCCGTCTCTCGTTTGGCTTTTCCATTACATGAAGGACATTTTACATTAATCCATTTTTCATTTGTTTTCAAAGGATTTCCTTTTCCAAATTTAACTTTTTCAGGAAGAACAATAGGCAAGTCACTTTCTTTAATAGGAATAATTCCACACTTATCACAATAAACAACTGGAATAGGAGTTCCCCAATAACGCTGACGTGAAACCAACCAATCTCTTAATTTAAAATTAACAACCTTGCGTCCTAATTTTTTCTTTATTAAAAATTTAGTAATTTCTTCTTTAGCTTTTTCACTTTCCACTTCATCAAATTCATCCGAATTAATTAACCATCCTTCTCCAGTATAAGCTTTCGACTCTTTTGTAAAATCAATTTCTCCTTCCCTTGGCTGAATCACTGCCTTAATTTCAATATTGTATTTTCTTGCAAACAAATAATCCCTTTGGTCGTGAGCAGGCACAGCCATAACCATTCCACTCCCATAATCAGCGACGACAAAATTGCCGGCATAAACCGGAACTTTTTTATTATTTACAGGGTTTACAGCATAACTTCCTGTAAAGACACCTTCTTTGTCAAGTTCTTCAAGTTGTTTTTCAGAAACGCCTTTTAATTTTTTCAAGAATTTTTCTACTTCTTTCTTTTGTTTGTTAGAAACTAATTCCATAAGTCGCGGATGCTGCGCTGAAACAACCATAAAAGTCACTCCGTAAATAGTATCTGGCCTTGTCGTAAATATAGACCACTTTTCATTTCCAATAATTTCATTTAAAAGTTCAGGAAATTCTCCTGTTCCCATATCATATATAGTATAATGCCCATGATTTTTTAATTCAATAATTTCGCCGCCCAAAGAATCATGAAAGATCTTAACGCTTTTCTTACCATCGGCTTCCTCATTATTTGCAGTAAAAATAATTACTTCACCAACTCTATCTTTAATTCCCAAGTCAATATTATAATCATAAAAATCTTTTGGAGCATTACCAGATTTAGCAATTTTCCAAGGTGCGACTAAAATTAGTTTTTTAATTTTCTTTTTAGTATCACCAAGCCATCTTACTAAAAATGCACAGCCGCAACTATGTCCAATTAAAACAGAATTCTCATCTATTTTATTTTTTTCGAATTCTTTCTTCCAATTATAATAATCAGCTTTCCAGGCCTCGGGCATTAAAGGAGAAAAAACCTTAATCTTTCTTTCCTCAAGTTTCTTTTTAATCCAAGGAATCCAATGTTTATCATAAGTTCTTTTTTCTTGAGAATACTCCGCTTTTTCAGCAGACGGACAACCATGAACAATCACAACATTAGAAAGTTTATTTGAATTTTCAATCTCAAACAAAATCTCCGTCCCTTCCGAACGTCCAATCCAATTCTTCTGCATCAACTTAATTCTTTCAGGCCAATATAACTTGTCAACCTTATCCAAAAGCTCGTCAGCATAATTTGTCGTTTTGATAAACCATTGTTCAAGTTGCTTGATTTCAACAGGTGTTTCAGGATGTCTCCAGCAACAACCACCATGAACTTGCTCATTCGCTAAAACCGTCTCACATTTACCACACCAATTAACCGGCGACTTTTTTCTATAAATTAAACCTTTTTCATAAAGTTTAAGAAAAAAATATTGATTCCATTTATAATATTCCGGCTTTGACGTCACAATCATTTTACTCCAATCGTAACTCAATCCTAACTTATGCTGTTGATTTACAAAATTTTTTATAGAATTTTCAGTGTACTTTCTAGGATGTTCCCCTGCTTTTATCGCCGCATTTTCAGCAGGCAATCCAAAAGCATCGTAACCCATTGGATAAAGAACATTCATCCCTTGCATTCTCTTGAAGCGCGCATAAATATCCCCTATAGTATAATTCAAAGCATGGCCCATATGCAGTCCAGCTGCCGATGGATACGGAAACATTTCAAGAACATAAAACTTCTTTTTCTTTTTCGTGCCTGCGGCGTCCGGGGATACTTCAAAGACCTTCTTTTTTTCCCACTTACTCTGCCATTTTGTTTCTATCTTTTTAAAATCATAAACCATATCAAAGCAAGAAAATCTTAATTTAAATTACTTTCCAAAAGAACATTTAAATAACAAAATATACTATTACAACTATGAACAAAATACACGCGCACCTTTCAGGAAACTCTGTGACTTCAAATTCATCAGACGCTTACACTTTGCAGCAAAAAAGTTCGTTTGGCGAGCGAGTTGAAAATAAAGTGCAATACTCCGCAGTCGAGGCCTTATATTTAGCAGAAAGAAATAAACTTGAAATATTCGACTCAAAAAATAAAAGTTTATCCATAGATCATTTGCAAAAAAGATTCCAGCAAATTGACAAGAAATTCAAATTAAAATATATTGTCTTCAAGGACTTACGAAATAAAGGTTACATTGTAAAAACTGCATTAAAATTTGGGGCGGAATTCCGTGTCTATCCAAAAGGAAGTTCTCCAGGCAAAACCCACTCAAAATGGATTGTTTTCACAGACCACGAATCAAAGAGCTTTAACTGGCATGAATTTTCTTCAAAAAATAGGGTTGCACACTCCACAAAAAAGAATCTCTTGCTTGCAATTGTTGATGAAGAATCAGATGTCACATATTATGAGATTAAATGGATTAAACCATAAACAACATTGAAAATGTTTTTGTCATCATAACAAGCTTTAAAACATCAAAGATGTTTTCGTCATCAGGAAAGCTTTATAATTATTCTATATCTTCCTAATTTATGGGACGCGATGCAACACTGATAAAAGATAAAATAATGAGCACGCTAAAATACAGAGGTCCGTCTCTGCCCGTGCATATTGCAAACGCAACCGGCCAAAGCATGCTCTTCTCAGGAGCATTTCTTTCAGAACTTCTCGCGGAAAAAAAGATAAAAATCTCAGACATGAAAGTAGGTTCATCGCCAATTTACTTTCTTGAAGGACAAGAGCCGCAGCTTGAAAATTTTACAAAATACTTGAAGGGCAAGGAAAGGGAGGCTTTTGAAATATTAAAAGAAAAAAAATTCCTTAGGGATAAAAATCTGTCACCAGTAATTCGTATAGCTCTCCGCTCAATAAAGGACTTTGCAGTCCCTCTAAAATACAATGAAGAAATTTATTGGAAATATTATACAATTCCAACTTCAACTTTCAGTCCTGATATTTTTGCGCCAGAAAGAATTCATATAAAACAACCTGAGGAAAAAATAGTAAAACAAGAAACTGAAGAAAAAGAGGTGATAACATCGTCAGAGGAGGAAAAAGAGGTAATAATATTACCAGAAGAAAAACCTAAAATTCACAAAACAAAAAAGCAAGCAAAGAAAAAGAAAACAGCAAAACAAGATGACAAATTTTTTAACAAAGTGAAAGACTATTTATCAAGCAAATCAATTGAAATCATCGGAATGGAGGGAATGACAAAAAATGATTTGACTTTAAAAGTCAAGGCAAAAAATAAAGAGAAGTTATTAATTGCTTATAACAAGAAAAAAATTAGTGAGACAGAAATAATTAGAGCTCATAAAAAAGCTGAAGAAGCCAGATTGCCTTATATTATCTTAACAATGGGAGAAACACCTAAGAAAACAATAAGTTTAATGGACGCTCTAAAAACATTGGAAACAATAGAAAAAATTGAATAACCAAAGGTTTTTAAGGGAAAGTCACAATTCAAAAATATGGGAAAGATTAAAGGAAAAATGGTAAAAAGAGCCTCAGAACAATTTATAAAATTAGGCGTGCCTTTTACATATGAATTTGAATTCAATAAAAAAGTTCTTGGAAATGAAATGCCATCAAAAAAAATTCGTAATCAAACTGCTGGCTATCTTGCACGATTAAAAAAGATGGAATCAAAAAAGAAGGTAAAAATAGAAAAAATATTGTAAAATAATTCTATCATAAACTATTTAAACTTCAACTGCATAAGAAACTTATGAAAAGCTTTGATAAATCTGTTTTAGGCATGATTTTATCTGAGCTAGTGGTCTCGTACTAATTGTGCGGGGCTATAAATTCTAAAATTTTATGGATTTTCAGCCCTTTTGCTTAAGACGTGACCGCCGCAAACTATAAGGAGGAAAAAATGAAAGAATACAACCTAGAAACGTACAAAACTTTTTACGTCCCATCAAAAGATGGAAATGGAAGAACACAACCCTATTCCGAAGCTGAAAATGATTGGAAAGTAATGATGGACAAACAGGAAGAAGCATTAAGAAGTTTTAACATAATAGAAGCTAGAATGCCAGAAAAACCGAGACCGGCACTAGAAAGAACAATAACGGAAAGAGAATAATTATTTTTTATTTAATTTATCTATTTTCTTTTCTATTCTTTTTATATCATTGCTCATTTCTTCTAAAAGTTTTCTTCTTTTTCTATTGAAATATAAAGTAGCTATTTCTGCAATTATAAAAAATAGAATAACAACACCTACTGCTTGCAGAAACAAAACCACATTTCCCAAACTGATAATTAAATCAGGCAAATCTGCAGGTACGTTACTAATTTCAACAACCATATATAAAAATAGGGTGGATATTATTTAAACCTAACCACTAACCTCAAACCTTTAAAACAACTTGTTTGTTTTCGTCTTCCTTATTTCCTTAAAACAATTTATTGTTTTCGTCAGTCAGGAAACCTTTAAAACAACTTGTTTGTTTTCGTCATCCAGAAAACCTTTTAAATATTGTTTCTCGTTTCATTTGTTATGGCTCTGTAGCTCAGAGGAAAACCCTCGTTCGCTACATCGCTAAACAATGGCTCTGTAGCTCAGCGGTAGAGCGCGGCTCTCATAAGGCCGAGGCCGGGAGGTCAGCACTCCTCAGAGCCATTATTTATTAACAAAAATCCTAAACCCATCATCTTCCTTCCTCGGCAAGATATGAAAATGCACATGATTAACTTCTTGTCCACCTGCCTTAAAATTATTAGAAACAACATTAAAACCTTCACATTTCAATTCCTTACCAAGTTTAGCGTAAGTATTCTTAACACAATCAATTAATTCTGTTCCTAACGACGACGGCATATCAAGAACATTTTTAAAATGCTTTTTTGAAATAACTAAAGAATGGCCCTCCACCTTTGGATGAGCATCTTTTATCGAAAAGAAATTTTCATTTTCATAAATTCGTGGAACACGAACTTCACCAAAAGCAATCTTACAAAATATACAATCATCCATAAAAAACAAAGAAACTAGAAATATAAAAACCTTATCATAAAAAACCACAAAACAATAAAAAAAATAAAAAACAATTTAAAGAGTTTATCTCTTTTTCTTTTTAGCTGCCTTTTTCTTTGCCATATTTTAAATCACCTCTTTTTTTACTAATAAAATTAATGATTGTTCATTTATAAAATTTATCTTTTACAAAAATTTCACAAGATTATAAAAAAGATTAGAAATAAAATCACCGTCGGTAAAATAAAACAACACAATTTAAACCAATTTCCCAGAATCTTCAAACTCCTTTTCTCCATCAATTAACTGTCTTAACACATTTTTCAAATCTTTTATCTTTACTCTTATTTGTTTTGTAGTATCACGCTCGCGAATAGTAACATCTTGTTGTTTTGTTGAATCCTCGTCGATAGTTATGCAATATGGAGTCCCAGCCTCATCATTTCGAGCGTATCTCCTTCCAATGCTACCACTTTTATCATAAATAACATTCCACTCTTTTCTCAAATCTTCCAAGATTTCGCGGCAAATATCTTCATATTCATCTTTTTTTATTATAGGAAATATTGCGGCCTTAACTGGTGCCAACCTTGGATTTAATTTTAAAATAACATTCTGCCTTTTCTCGTCGGGAGAATAAGCGCTAAACATAAAAACCAAAAACGCCCTTTCAAATCCCAATGATGGTTCACATACTACTTGAGGCAAAATCTTCTTACCGGTTTTCTCGTCCAGAATGTGTAAATCCTTTCCAGAGAATTTTTCATGTTGAGACAAATCAAAATTCCCCCTATCTGCAAAGCCTAAAAGTTCTTTCCACCCGAAAGGAAATTCATATTCTAAATCCCATGTGTCTTGAGAATAATGCGCTTTCTCTTCCGAAACATGCTGCCTTATTCTGAATTTATCTTTATTTGCGCCAAGAGAAATAAACCACAAATATTCATTTGCTATCCAATAAGCATGCCATTTGTTTTTTATAACATGTGATTCAAGCGCCTCTTTTAATTTCATTTTCCTCGCGTCCTCATTCCCCTTTTGCATCTCCGAAGAATAAATCATAATTTCCACATCAGGAATTTTATAAGGGCATTCATCTTCAGGATTTACAAAATACTCAATTTCCATTTGTTCAAATTCCCTACATCTAAATAAAAAATCTCTCGGGGCAATTTCATTTCTAAAAGCCTTTCCTTGCTGCGCAATTCCACACGGAAGTTTCAATCGTGCATTGTCAAAAACAAGTTTGAAATCAGCAAATATCAACTGCGCAGTTTCCGGCCTCAAATATGCCTTTACAGAATCTTCAACAACAGGGCCAACTTGCGTCGTGAACATCGGATTAAATTCTCCTTTAATTTCATAATTAGAATTATTTTCATATTTCTTCACTTCGTATTTATCAACTTTAAACTTCTCCTTTGTTTTTTTATTTACAACTGCGACATCAACAAAACTTGCAACATGCCCACTCGCTTCCCAAACTTTCGGGTTCGTCACAATCGCTCCGTCAATTCCCACAATATCATCCCGTTGATAAACATGATATTTCCACCATTCATTTTTCAAGTTCTTTTTCATTTCAGCCCCAAGAACTCCAAAATCCCAAAATCCAGACAGACCCCCATAAATCTCCCCAGAAGGATAAACAAATCCTTTTCTTTTACAAAATGCAGCCATTTCATCAACTGATATTTCAGAACTATTTTTTACCTTGTTATTTCCTATAAGATTATTTCTTGGTTTATAATTTATAAGAAATTCCTTACCTAAATCTGTAAGAAAGTAACCACCATCTCTATTATCTTTTTTAATATAATTTTTATCAGCCAACTTATTTAATATTAAACTAACTTCAGATTTATCGAGAGATAATTCTTTACCAATAAATTCTGGATAACCTATATGATCATCACACATATAAACTATCTTATATGCAATTTCCTCATCGATTATAATATCTTTATCTTCTATTTTTGTTTTCTTGTTAACCATATTTTCAAATTTCCGTTTGGCTTCTTCCTTGTTTTTGCCCAGGTACGCGACGTTTTTAGATTTAACTTTTTCCCCTTCTCTTACTGACTCGCGCATATAATAATATTCCCCGCCGTTGATTTTCTTCCGGACTATGTAAGCCATAAACAAAACACGAAAAACTATTTTAAAGATTTATGCAAATATTTAAAACCGCAAAAAGATAATAACTAAACATGGGATTCCTTGATTCAATAGAAAAAACAGTCAACACAGTAACAAGAACTACAAATGTTGTAGATAGAGGAACCGCGCAAGCAAAAAAGGTCAAAGGTATGGCCTCAAGTGCAGCAAAGGCTTTAGCCAAAAAATGCAAAATTTGTAAAGCTGAACTAAAATCAGATTTGGAAAAGCAAAAAGGTATTTGTTCTAACTGCGCATTAAAGAATATGAAATGATTATTAATTACTCTTTCTTTTCCCAACGATTATCATCACGGCCGTAACATTTATCCATCTTCCTTTTCCAGAACTCATCTAAATTAATTTTATGATAATTAGCCATACAAATCATCGCAAAGATAACATCACAAATTTCCTCTCCTACATCTGCAGTATCTTTATCTGACTTTTTGATTCTCGGGCCATACCTATTATTTATCTCTCTTGAAAGCTCACCCAGTTCTTCAGCTGCTTGCGCAATAATTGCTAAAGGAGGATAATACCCAATCTTATACTGACTGACCCATTTATCAACATCTTTTTGAATATCTTCTAGCGACATAAAAACAAAAAGCAGAAATGGTTTTTATTAATTGTTATTATCAATTATATTAATTATTCTCCAATAATCTTAATCAAAACTCTTTTTTTCCTTTGCCCGTCAAACTCCCCATAGAAAATCTGTTCCCACGGCCCGAAATCCAATTTTCCTTTTGTAATCGCGCACGTAACTTCCCTTCCCATAACCGTTCTCCATAAATGCGAATAAGCATTATTTTCTCCAGTTAAATTATGATTATACTTTCCGTCGACAGGCGCAAGCTTTTCAAGCCATTCTATAAAATCTTTTTTTAATCCTTTTTCTTCATCGTTTATAAAAACCGACGACGTTATATGCATTGTATTAACAAGAACAATTCCTTCGCTTATTCCTGAGCTCCAAATCGCTTCCTGAACTTCCGCAGTTATATTGACAAACTCGTGCTTCTTCTTAGTTTCTAAAGTAAGGTAGCGAGTGTATGATCTCATAAGCGTAGACCCGGAATTGAACCGGGGGATATTCGGGCTGCAACCGAACGCGTTAACCTCTTCGCCATCTACGCATTTATGATTTTCCTAAATCCAACTCTTATTTAAAGATATTGATGAACTTAATAGAAACATTTTAAATAGATATTTTTAATTGATATTCTATGCCCTGATTCGGCCAAGCATGGACGAAGCAGGGTGAACGAATGAAATTCGTAAGCCCGGGTAGCTCAGCCTGGATAGAGCACCTGCCTTCTAAGCAGGGGGTCGCAGGTTCAAATCCTGTCTCGGGCGTACTTAAATCAAACCTTAACTTCCATTAAATCTCGCGCAAGCTCAGAATTTTTAAATTTCTTTCGCGCTTCTTCCAGAATAATTTTTGGGTTATTATAACGAGGACTCAAGTGAGTCAAATAAACTTTCCCGACTTGCGCCTTCTTGGCAATTTCTGCAACTTGCGAAGCAGTCATATGCTTTTTTTCTTCAGCATGATCTTTCAATTCATCAGAAAAACTCGTTTCAATAATTAGGACGTCCGCCTCTTTAACAAATGGAACAATTTTTGCATTTATCTTTGTATCCATAACTATAGAAACTTTCTTTCCTTTTTCCAAGTAGGTTAGCTCCTTGAATTTTAACTTCTTCCCGTCAACGAGAGCATCTTTTCCTTCTTTTAATTTTTGCAAATGCGGCCCGGCCATAATTTTTAATTTTCCTAATTTATTCTTATCAATCCTTCTTTGCCCTTTCAAAACAAAATTGTATGCATTGCAAGGCGGCCCGTGCTCCATCCTTCTTGACTCTATGAAAAATTCTTTTTCATCAAGTGCAACACCATCTTTAACTTCATGAATTTCAAGGTCTATATTCTCAGCAAAAACAAAAACCTCAAACATTTTTTTAATAAAATTCTTAGTTCCTTCCGGTCCGTAAATTTCTAATTTTTTATTATACCCAGACGAAGCCAATGTTTGTATCAAACCAGGCAAACCGAGAACATGATCTCCATGCCAATGACTTATGAAAATTTTATCAACCTTCCCTGGATTCAAATTAGCATATCTAAATTGTCTTTGTGTTCCCTCGCCGCAATCAAATAAAAACCCGTTTCCATCATACTCCAAAAACGTCGCAGGGGTATTTCTTGCTTTCGATGGAATAGAACTTCCCGTACCCAAGAATATTAATTTAATTTCTTTCATAATTTATAGAAAGAAAATCTATTTTTATAACTTCCCAAAGTTCCGACTATCATCAACACGCTAAGAAACATACCCTAGCGAAATAAATGGGAAAAAAGCTTACTCTTTCTTTAAAGAAGTTGAAGCGGGGGAAATAAAAATTATCGTGTCTCCTCTCAAAAAAGTCAGACCGACGCTTCTTTTTATTTCATTGTTTTGCATTTCTTTCGTATTATCCAACACCAAGTTGATGTGGATATCAAAAGCCAACAAAGTTCCAACGAACTGCTTGTCGCCTTTCAAATGCACTAAAACTTCTTTACCTTTAGAGTTGTTAAGCAAATCCAAAGGTCTTTCGATTCCGTTAACCATAAAGTTGAATTATTTATTTTGTTTTTAAACATTTTGGTCCAAAATAAACCAAAACTTATTTAAACCAACCCTAGCATAAAATCTTACACGAAGTGGGTTGCAGGATTCATAAAAACCCGTTGGTGATTTTTACATGACAACACGAAAAGGAAGAAAAATCTCTGGAGGAAAGTACATCCAAAACAGAAAGAAGAAGAAATACGAGCTAAAAGGTCAAAAGATAAATGTTAAACTTGGCGACGATAAAAGGAAAAATTATAGAACAATGGGTGGAAATCAAAAAACAAAATTGCTGAGAGCAAAAACAATTAACGTAAAGGTCTCTGAAAAGCAAATTAAGAAAGCTGAGATTCAGAATGTTCTTGAAACACCTTCAAACAGATTCCTTGCCCGTCAAAATATTCTTACAAAAGGTACCATAGTTCTGACAAACCTTGGAAAGGTAAGAATAACAAACCGCCCGACGCAAGACGGTGTTCTTAATGGAACAATAATTTCATAAGTAATTCTAAAGGTTTATAAACACGTATATACATATGTATATATGAGAAAAACAAATAATACTAAAAAGGCAAATAAAAGAATTGAAATAACTAAAAAAGAAATAAAGATAAATCTGGAAAAATTGCATAAAGATGTTGAAAAAGCATACGATACAATGAGAAAAATTCTTCCTGAAGCAATACTAAAAAACCAGGAAGTTAGGCCTTTTGGAAACGCAGCGCATATAATTCTGCCGAAAGAATATATAAACAAAAAAGTAACAGTTATAGTTAAGAAGGACTAAAATTTCTATAGAAACCTTTTTAAACCCAACTCCTTTATAAATTTTACGGAAATATATCTAAAATGGCCTTCGTCAAAAAATGTCCTGAATGTGGAAGCATAAATTTAACACACGATTCTCATTTGGGAGAAATTGTCTGTAACGATTGTGGTTTTGTCGTCGAAGATCAAATGGTTGACACAGGTATTGACTTATCTGGAAAATTTGATAAATCCGAGAAAAAAGGCCGTTCAGGAGCCCCAATTTCTATGCAAAAATTTGACAAGGGACTGACAACCAATGTCGGAGAAATTTCAGACATTTATCGTTTGGAACCAGGCCAAACAAGAAAATTCTTGCGTCTTAAGAAATGGCAAGAACGTGTCTCAACTTCTATTGAAAGAAATCTTCGTCTTGCAATGGCTGAATTAAGAGTCATCGCTTCTTATCTAAACTTACCTAATGTTGTGCGAGACGAAGCAGCAAGAATTTATAATTATGTTCTTCAAAGAGGGCTTGTCCGAGGACGTTCTATGGAATCAGTAATTGCAGCTTGCTTGTACGCTGCCTGCCGTTCTTATAACATCCCAAGAACTTTGGATGAAATGGCAACTGCATCCGACGTCGAAAGAAAAGAAATAGGCCGAACTTACAGATTTATAATAAGAAAATTAGGGATAACTGTAAAACAATCCTCTCCAAAGGACTACATCTCACGTTTTTCATCTGTCCTTAAACTTTCTCCAAAAACACAAAACGATGCATTAAAGGTCTTGAGGGACGCTGAAGAAGTTGAACTTACTTCAGGACGTGGCCCTGCAGGAATAGCAGCTGCAGCTTTATACGTTGCTGCATTAATGAACGATGAAAAGAAAACACAAAGAGAAGTTGCCGACATTGCAGGAATAACTGAAGTTACAATTCGTAACAGATACAAAGAATTAATTGAGCGCTTAAAACTTGAAGATAAAATAAAGCAAAAAGAACGCGAGTTAGAAACAAAGAAAAAGAAATAACACTAAGTTTTTATACTTCTTAAAAGAATTAAATTTAATCTTTGCGGCATTCAACGGAGGCAATTAAAAAATGCCGCTGAACAGTGCTTTGAGGAAGTTCGAAAGAAACCAGTGGGTGTCTTTCATGCGGGTGTGCCGGAGCGGTCAAACGGGCTGGATTTAGGCTCCAGTAGCTTAGTGCTTGCGCAGGTTCGATTCCTGTCATCCGCACTTGTTTTAACTAATTAATGACTACAGTAATAAACTTTATAAATAAAGAATGAGATAGAAAACAAATGATATTCAAAAGAAAAACCAAAACAAGAAATTATTTTTTCCCAAAAAAAATGAGTGGCATAAAAAAAGCAGCTATAGGGGCATTGGCTCTTGGAGCAACAGGATTAGGATTATGGATTTATAGTATAAATTCAGATTTCGAAAAACATTTCGGAAACCATCAAAGCATACAAAGAATAGATTACTCTTCACAAATTCCCTCTTCTCTTAAAGGATTAAATTTTCCTCAAAAATACGACGCATTAACTTCACACTCACAAGAAAAAACAACATCACACTCTCTTGAACAAAAAGTTGCACTAGCAAAACCAACTCCAACTTATACTCCAATACCAGAGCCAACAACAACGCCTAAGACAGAACCAACTCTTAAATATATTATATTAAAAACAGCAAATAAAAGCCTTACATCACCTTCAATACCTCCAGTAGTTTTACCGACGCCAAAACCGACAGTAACTCCTACTCCAACACCAATGGCAACTCCTATTCCAACTTATACTCCCACTCCTAGAGCTACACCAACGCCAAGTCTTACACCAATTCCAACACCAACGCCAACACCTATTCCTTCAAAAGAAAAAACAAATGGGCCTTCAATTTACACAGTTGCCCTAGCAAATATTGCAGCGGTAAAGGAATTAGCACAAAGAGGAAATGAAAGAGTAAAAGAAACATTCTCTTATCTAGGAAAAAAACTAAAAGAAACAGAAGATAACAGGTATAACATAAACAGAAAAGACATAAGATTATCTACTGAAACAACAAATAGTGTTATTGTAGGAGAACCTAACAGAGTAATGGGAACTCCTTATTTCTATCAATCTATAGGAGAAAATGGAGTTTCAGTCAATGGAAAGAAAGTTGAAAAAGGATTAGAATTTTTAGCAAGAGAATATGATGAAAATCTTGAAATAATTAGAAATGGGAAAGATATTGACTTTGATAGTCCAAGGAAACTTGTTTACGTTCCAATATCAAAAGATGAAAAGGGAATTTGGCATGTCGATTATGACTCTCAATTAGAAGAACATGATATTTATACTGCAAGACCAATAACTGATAAAGATGTAAAAGATTTTATAGTAATTCCAAAACACGAAAATGATTTGTTAACAGATAAAGATGCAAAGCCAAAAGAAAAATCATTTTATCTATTTGCAAACGGAACAAGAATTAGCATTCCTGAAATAAAAAGCCCGTCGGGAAATGATTACATCCCACAACATATCTTAATTCCTAAACCTGCAAAAGAGGTCTATCAGCCAGCAACAGGAAAAATAGGAAAAAGAGGAAATGTCTACATTCCTGTATTACAATAACTAAGCCACTAAACTATTTGGGTAACCGAATTCGTTGCACTAGAACTATACTCATTATAATACTTAATAACATTAGGGACATGAGTACTTTTTGCACGGATTAACTTTTCTTCCTTAACCTTCCCATTTAAATTTTGTACACATTGATCATAATTAATAAAAGTTCCACCAACTTTACAATTACTAACAACAACAGAAGGACCGACATTGTAAGCTAAAGCCAAAATTCTTGGATTAGTTATTTGATAATTACTCCTTAAACAAGAAACATAACAAGTTCCAACTAAAATATTTCTCCTGTTAGCAATTCCATTAATATCAGTCGTACTAGCAAATTGTGAAAGCAATTGCGCTCTGCTCGTAGACAAAGTAGAATAACCTATATTACTCAAATCAGCCGAACATGAAGGAACACAAATCCCATCGATAGAATGAGTATTAAGATTAACAAAATCACTTAACATGCCATCTTCTTTTGCAGGAGTCAACTGCATTAAACCGATATCAGGAGTGCTTGCTGGATTCCAATCACTCTCTTGTGTTATTAAGGCCCTCACAAAATTTGCATTAACATTATATTTACCAGTTACTTCAATAACATAACTTGTCAAAGCGCTTTCAACATCACTATTGCTCGTAGAAATACGAACATTCTGACTATCAGAACTTAAAACATCATAATTTAAATTAATGCTATCAAAACTTGAAGTAGTTGCAGTTACTCCTCCACTAGTTCCTGTTTCAGTCGTCGTTCCGCTCGTCTGCGAATTAACAATCATATCAACAACTCCAAGCAAATCAGAATTTGTAACACTTGAACTAAAAGTATTAGAAGTAACAGGAATATCTTTCAAATTCTCCCCATCATCAACTTTCCAGACCCCATCATAATAAAAATGATAACTTGTTGAACCGGAAGTCGCGCTAAAATAAAAGTCCCCTATGCCCAAACTTTGCGAACTTACAATTATATTTGCAATAGATTGTTTATTTTCATTAGTTAAACCAACAAAAGGATCAGAAAATGTTCCACTTCCCGTAGTCGACACACCGCCGCCAACTTGATTTGTACTTAGTATGGTCTGTTGTGAAATAGCTTTATTATTTTCATCCTCAAAATCCTGCGTCGCCAAAATTCCATAAGCTACTGCTCTCAAGAACAATATCTGTACCTTATTTGTATCCAACAACGATTGAGAAATTAAATTCTCAGTAATGTAACTTATTTTTTCAGCCGGACTCATTGCATTAATTTTATTCAATTCCATGTTTATATCAAATGAACTCGTCTGACCCAAAGCATTTATAACACTCGAAGATAAACCTTGCAATGTATCGTTCTCAATTCCTATTCCTTTAATTGCTTGCTTAACGCTTTGCGTATCAATATAACAATTTAATCCTGCCGTCCCGCAACTTCCAACTTGAACCCAACGAGCATTTGCCCCTCCATCCAAAGGATCAGTTCCTTTTCCTGGGCTTGAAGTAGAACACACACGAACAATTCCTTGATTGTACAATTGCGGATTCAAAACTTGATTCGCGCCTTCTTGAACATTTGGCTGAACTAAACTATAAACACTCGGCGTTCCTGAAACACACTCTTGTTCAGTTTTTACTGTCTGCGTCGCTTGCTCTTTCAAATACTGATCATTCAAATAATTCAAAGCAAATGAAGTTGTAACTTTTTGGAAGCCGCAATCATCTTTTCCGTTGACAGAAATACACATCTGTTGATATCCTGTCGGAGCAAGAATATCTTTTGTTTCTGATGCCGAGCCGCCACGTTTAATATAACCAGAATCAACAACTAAAAGTTGATTTGTCTGGTAATAAGAGCTTCCAACTGGCGCCTTCAAGTAAACTTGGAAATAAGCACCTTGATCATTTCCAGAATAAATATGATAAAAGACCTTATACTGCGAAGTTGAAGGCACTGTAGCCGTTGTGTAAGGAATTTCGCTGAACCATCCTTGATATTGATTTGGTGAATCAGGAGCAAGCAAGTTATCTAAGAATTTTCCACTATTAGGGTAATTTGCCGACGCGAACGCCTTACAAACTGTGCTTCCAACTTCATTTGTCGACCTAGCTTGGAACGCCTTATACGATTGAGCTCCATAATAATTAACCATATAATCAATTGAATTCTGCGCATTTGTCCAAGCACTTTGAATTCCTAAATATTCTCCACCGCCATGCGACGTCTTTCCTGAAACAACTTCCAAAAGTTTCGGAACTAAAAGATTTGCAACTGGAATTGATTGTCTCCACAAAAATTCACACATATAAATACTATTAATCTCGTCACAAATTCCAACAGTTCTCCCAGTATCTAAATTATCTTGCAAACACATTTGATAATCTTTCATTACAGAAATTAAATCATCAACTCCTGCTTTAACTCCAGTTAAACAAATAGGAACTTTAACTTCCGGGAAATTAGGCAAGCAAAGAGCGACACTTCCTATAATTCCGGATTGAATAACATTATCAACATGGTACGAACCACCTAAATCACATCTTGAAGATGGACAAATTACCGGGTCGCAAACATTAAATAATAAATTACAATTTGCAGGACTCATGAAATCAGTGCATTCAATATCCGGAACATTTGTAGCTGGATTTCCAACTTTAATTGTCTGTCCGTTAATAACAACTTGAGTTACTCCTGCCTTGTATTGTCTGCTAGCTTGAGTAATTGCATTTATCGCTTGCCTTACTAAACTTTGAGTTTGCCCTTCAGTAAGCCCTGGGAAAGATCCGTAAATCGCTCCAGTTCCAGGATTAAATTCTGTGCAAGTGTCATCGCCAAATCCTGAATCAGCTTGTGCTCTCCCATTAGCACCAACATTACAAAGCAAGAAACTTGCAGGAGCTCCTGATTGATCATACGTCGCTGTAGCTCCTCCAACACCAGCAATGTTAGCCAAAGCGCCAGGCAAAGTCTGTTTAGTATAAGTATACCACCCATTGCTCAAATCAAATGGAACTTGTGCAGGCATTCCTTTGTAAGGTGCTGTTTCAAAATACTTTACTTGTGCATCAATAAATTTATTATTATAACTTGAACTATCATACTTTACAAAAACAGGATATCTTGATTTCACAAGCTTAGTATTTTCATCGCTTGCAGCTCCGCCAGCTAAATCATAAACATTATCTGGAACATAATTTCCATTCCCAGCATCCTTCAAACTGACAATATATTCTCCACTACTTACAATGGCTCCTGCAACAGGCGTTCCAGAAATTATTCCATAACTATTCGCTCCTGCAACTGCTCCATTATAAACTCCTGGCTTCAAATCTTTATCCACAAAAACATTAAAGTTAAGTCCGTTTATTCCTTTGCCCGCAGCTTCACTTACACTATTTGTTATCTTTGTATATGTCTCGCTTCGTGTCTGAATTGTTTTTAACGTCGAATACAAATTCGCTTTGGCAATTTGTTCTAATTCAGGACTAGGATTGTTTGCCAAAACCGCATTCCACGTCGATATATCTCGAGCTTCGCTTAACTGAACTTGCCCATCACTATACCCTTTTTGTGTAAAAACACTTTTTACTTCGGCAACATCAATATTATTATTTTGATTATTAGGATCTGTAATAACTGCAGGCAAACCACTTGCAATTTGTTGTAATTGTGTTCCTGCATTGCTGTCAGTTACAGGATTTTTACTATACTCTGTAATAATTTGGCTTAATTTATCAACATCAGTATTTATCTCGTCATTATTTTCAAGCAGACACGTGCTTACACTAGAATATTTTTTCTGGCTGAATAATTGTTGACATTTAGAATTCCATCCTCCAGGCCCAGTCATCACGTTTTGTCTAGCAATTGCTTTTCCTCCAGTATTGCTTATGAAATTTGAAACTGTCAAGAAAGCCCCCGTCGTCAAACACGCTGCCTTAAACCCTGTAACAACTGTTCCAAGATTCTTAGAAATTCCTTCCCATTTGGCAATGCTTTGATTCAAATTATTAATTTTAGATTGAATCTGATCCGGCGCAAGTTGAATTGCCCGCTTTTCAATTCCAAGTTTAAAACTAAAATTCGCTTGTGAATTAACATTATTTATTTCAGGAATTAAAGATACCTTTGCAACTTTATGCAGATTAATTCCTGTTAAAATAATTGTTTTATCCCCAACAGCAACGGCTTTGTTCTTTTGAAGAATAAGATTCTGATTAGACGCAAATCCTGCTTTATCATCTTTTATAGTTGAAACAGCCTTAACACTTACAGTCGCCGTATTATCATCTAAATTAACTAACTGAATAAATTCGCCGCTGGAAGAATCTTCATGCTTTTGTTCCTTTCCAAGTTGCACACTTTCACTCCCAAACAATATATTCGCGCTGTAATCATTCGGCGACGGCTCAACAACATCATTTAATCCAATTGTCGTAGCAACTCCATTAATCAATAATGTTTTTGAACTTGCTGCCCCATTTGACAAAGCTAAAGTGTCTCCGCACTGATTTTGAACTTGAACTAATAAAGGCGATGTTGAATAAAGTTGCACGAAACGTCCGCAAAGTTCAGTTGCTTTAGAATATTCATGAACTCCAAATGCAAGTTTTATTGCAGCAAACAAAGAACTCTCTCCATAAGTTACTCCTCCATTATTTACACTTCCATAAGAACTGACTATTCTATTATAATCACTCAATGCCTTAAAAAAATTGCTTCCTTGCTTATTGCTGAAATCAAATTTATTAACTCCAGTAGAATATCCCACAACTTTTAAATCACTTCCAAAAACACTCGTCGATAATTTAATCTTTGGATCAACTGTCTGCGCCGCTCCAAAAGGAACAACTTCTCCTCCCAATATACTAAAAGAAGAAATATCTCCTGCTCTAAATTTAGAATTAATTGTATTTGTAATTGTGCTTAAAGTTGAGGCCTCTAAATTTGAATTTGTTGTCTCATAAAGATAAACATACAAATCACCTGTGTTCATAGAATCAAGATTTGGTTTTCCACTAGCATCCTTTGAATAAGAACCAGTATAAACTAAATATGCATTCTGGCCATTTATAGAATGAACTAACTCGCCAACATTCTTCACAATAGGATTGCCCCCTACATCAAGTTTCACCGACGGACTTGTTATCAAATCAAAACTCTGACTTCCACTATCAGTTGTACATCTTACACTTACTCTCTTATTCAACCCTTGTTTTAGGACATTATAGGCCTGGCATCTATTTTCTGCAAAACTTTGTCCTTCTGACAAATCAAATACATTTCCATTGATTTCTACTTTTGCAATTGTGCCCGGATTTTGTATATCATCTAAATGAACTCTCATATAAGCATTACAATAAAATCCTGGAATTGCAATCTGGCCAGAACTTGCTCCCTTTTGCAAAGTCACACTATAAGTTCTTTGTGTCTTATCAGCATAAACAGAAATTGTCGCGTCGTTATTTGTAACATCATTCACTCTCAAATATCCTCTCCCATTCCAAAATCCATACCCAACAAAATTATTATTCCAATCACTTTCACTTAAAACCGGAAGAACGTATTGTGATTGACCTATGCCAAACGCTTTTTGAATATCATAACGAATCGTCGCTGTCAAGTTTCCTTCGACAAAATCTGGCATTGCAGATTCATTTTGTTGTTGTTTCAAAACAATAACTGCATAACCAACATTGCTCAAAACAGGAGAATTTAATAAAGTCCCGCTTGAATACGACAAAGCAGCCCTTGCAGGATAAAATCCTATTCCTGAAATAGCAGCCGGCCTTTGTGTTCCTGAAGAAAAACCAATATCCATATGCTCAATTGCCTTAACGTCAATTAATGGATTTATTTTAGTTGCAACTATCGGACAAAAAACAGGAACATTTTCTTCTTCTAGCAAATCGCTTCTTACCACCATTGGTGTACATCCAAGTGGAGCAATCTGCAAAATAAAATCAGCCCCATTAGCATCACACCTTATATTTGAATACTGCCCGACATTTAATCCTTGAGAATTCAAATAATTAAAAGCATCCGGCTGAGAATACTGAACATAAGAGCTTGTATAACCAGAAACAAAATTAAATAATAAAATCCCATATAAAAAAATTGTTAAAAAGATAAATTTTTTATTCATTGAAACTCAACCCCCAATCCATTGTTATCATATAAAATATAATTTTCTTGTAACCGCTCAATGCTATTTGGTACAGGAAGTGAACTTGCACTTATAACAATTTTATCTGAGTCCTGCAATTCAGATTGTGAAACGTAATAATCTTGCTTTCCTCCTCCAGATAAAACATTCGTTAAACTTTGCTCCGGATAATTGATATCAAAACATTTTTCTTGTGTAAATCCAAACAAGCCTCCAACTCCCGACGCTGGAACATCAACACACTGCTGCTGCGTGCTTTCAGGAATAGACATGCTTGAATTTTGATAAATAACCACTTGAATATTATACTGCCCTTCACTCAACTCAACACTGTTCTGTCTAGGGAAAACTGCAGTCACTGCACTTCCATTTTCTTTATTGAAAGAAATAATTGCATCTCCTCCATAATCCTTTCCATCAACTTTTAATTCCAAATTCTTGCTATACAACTTGCTTAAAACAATATCAACTTGGCCTGATTGTGCCTGCGTTACCACATACGTTCCATCTTCATAACCATCGGTCTGCGCAACAACTTTTCCATTAACACATTGAGGAATCTTTCCGTCCAAATGCCCCCCTTTTGTCTGTCCTATATCACATTGAGTTCCAAAACATTCGAACGAAACATTTGCATCAACCTTATTCAAATTGCTATCATAAACATTTACTCCAACATTTGAGTTTGCATACTCGCACAACGAAGTGTCCGTCCCTACTGCTACCGCCCCTACTAAAGATTTCCGAGGATGATTTCCTTGAATTACAACTGCAATAGGAAACTGGAAAATAGCGCCGGTAGGATCGTCATAAATCTGAACTAAGACAGGATATTTAACATCATAAACAAAATGGTACGGAACATAACAAAAGCCCAAAGCCCCCAAACCTTGTTGATTTCCAACCGGATCCGCTTGAAGAACATTCCCATTAGAAGGACTAACTTCGTAAACATGAGGCCAATTCTTAGACGTTAAGAATTTAACATTTGTATTCGTTCCCAAATCCTCAACAAAATACTGATCTTTCTTACTATTCAAACTATAATCTCCTCCCTTAACTTTAATTGCTACAATGTTCGCATCAAGTCCGTTTCCTAAATTTTCTAAGACGTCCTCTGCAATCCATGTTTTAGGTGCGCACTGAATTTCAACTCCATCTACCGGAGCATAAAGTCTCAAAATATCCAAAGTTCTATTTTCTAAAAATAAATATTTCTGCTCATTGTTATAGACCTTTAATGCATCCGAATACATACTTCCAATGTTTGAATTAATTGAAATTTTATGGTTTCTTACAAGAACACTTTCATTCCCTTTTCTAATCACTAAATCCATTACCATATCAATTTGAACTTTGCTATCAGAAATACTAACATCCGCTTTGGGCTTAGACATATTAATAACCAAACCATCACTATAAAATTCAGAAAAATCACAACTTCTAGCTCGTGCTTCAATAAATTTTGATAAATCATTTTCCATACTTGTCATTGAAGGAACTTGTTGTTTCTCAACTCCATTACCTGAAACGTAATACCAATAAGGAATAGGGTTGCCAAGAAAATCCAACTGCGATGAAAAAGGCGAGAAGCGTGAGCCCGGATAAAATTGAGGCATATAAATATAACCGCCTTGACTTCCAAGAACATTAATTCCTGTCTTCAAATCATTTTGCAAACAATTTTGGAAATTAGTGTAGGCAGGTTGCAAATCAGAAGGAATATTGTTGTTACTTACATCAGCAAAAAAAACAAAATACGCTATTACGCCAGCAACAATAACTATTCCAAGAATAATAAATATTGTCGCCTGCGCCCTGTTATTTCTAGCAAAATCTCTCCCCTTTTCGAACATAATTAAAATATGAAAATTACTTATATAAACATTATGATAAATGGCCCTGCGCGGAATTGAACCGCGGTCTCATCCACGTCAAGGATGCGTCTTAGCCGTTGGACTACAAGGCCATAAAATTAATTATAAAAACAATTCATAAATCTTTCTTTTATCATTAAAGATTTTACCAATTAACTTTAAAAACCCATCCCATCTATTAAAAAAATGAAACTACCGAAACAAGTAATGCGTTTCAATCCATACTTAAGAAAGAGAACTTTGCATAAAATAAAGATAGTTAGCACAGGAAATAAAAGAGGAACTTTAACACGTGGTTCGATTAATCGTGCAAAATTAAGGGGCCTTGGAAGAGGGATAGGAAATAAAGGAAAATGGGGTTCAAAACCTGCTGTCTCTAAATTCAAAAGAAAAGCAAAGACAACAAAAACAATGAACATAATGTATACTTGTATTGAATCTGGAAAATCACACTATAGAAAATCAAGGAGAAATCAAAGAACTGGTAAAATCCAGCAAGAATAAAGATGAAAAATCAAATTCAATTAAATAAAGTTGGTAGTAGAAACTTGCGATTTCACCAGAGGCAATTAGAAATCGCCGTTCAGTGCTTTGAGGAAGTTCAAAAGAAACCAGCGGGTGTCTTTTAAATGGCTCAAGCAAAAAAGAAAAAAAAGTTTTTTGAAGTTGAAATTCCTTTGATAGGCAAAGTAACACAGCTTCTCGCTTATGAAATGTCTGAATTAAACGGACGAATAATTAATTATGACTTAACCAGACAACTGCGTGGAAAAAGCATGGTCTTGCAATTAAAAGTTTCCGCAGACGATAAAAAAGCAACAACAACTCCAACAAAAGCGCAAGTTCTACCATACTTTTTAAGAAGGATGATGAGAAAAGGAACAAATTACATTGAGGACTCATTTTCAACTAATACCTCCGACGCTAAAGTAACAATAAAGCCATTCTTAATAACAAGAAGAAAGGTCTCACGGGCTGTAAGAAAAGCTCTTAGAGAAAAAGCCCGAGCAGAATTAATAAGCTATTCTCAAGCACATTCCTCTGAAGAAATATTTAAAGACCTTTTATCAAACAAAATTCAAAAGGAATTGTCTTTGGTTTTAAAAAAGATTTATCCTTTGTCTCTTTGCGAAATAAGGGTTTTCAAGATAGAAAAAGCGGAATAAAAACTCTTTTAAACCATTTAATTCTAAAACAAATATATCAAGATGAGTTTCCAACGGAGGCAATGAAAGAAACTCTTTCCGCGCCAAAAAGGAAAATCGAAAAAAATCTTGGTTGTTTTCAGCCTGCATAGCTCAGTGATAGAGCAACGCACTTGTAATGCGTAGGTCGGGGGTTTAAATCCCTCTGCAGGCTTTGAACGAAGTGAGAAGCATGTAGTTAGCCAAAACTTGTTTTGTGCCTCTGCAGGCTTTGAGTTTTTGAAAAAAACAATCTTCAAGAAAACTACTTCACCTTAACTCTATGCTCTTCTAAACATTCATAACACACCCAATTCAAATAAAAAGAATCGTATTTTTTTGGCGTACCGCACTTGTCACAGAAGATTTCATCCTTATCCATAATAGTCAACTTACAAACAGATTAAGTTTTTAACAATAAATTGTCATCACCGAAAACAAAATAACATTTCGTTTTATAAAATTTGATTACTACTATAGAATATTAAATCAGGATTTTTTCCTTTCAGCCTTATATTTCTTCATAGCAACCTTTTTCTTTTTGCCTTTGAATTTTTTGATCACGTCCCTTGCTGGTTTATATCCTCTCCTCTCAAACTCTTCAGAAGAATTCGCATAAACTTTATTTTCATTCTTAATCAAGCGCGATAGCCGTGAACGAATAGAATGATACTTCTTTGTCAAAGTCGAGCCGACATACTTGTAATGCTTTACATCTGGCATCTTTCTTTTTTTCTCAATATAAATAGGCCTTTCAATCGTTCTCATAACAGGCCTTTCAACAGTTCTAATGACTTCTTTAATAACTGGCTTCTCTACAATTCTAATAACTGGCTTTTCAATTGTTCTAATGACTTCAGGACCTTGTATCACTCTCATCATAACCGCGCGCTCTTGAACTTGACGCAAAACATACGGTTCAATAAGGAAAAACAAAAATATAGAATAAATAGCAACTAGAATGCTCGAAACCGTAACACTCTCCATCGCTTCCAAACCAAAATAAATAATGAAAAAAACATCCATTAAGACAATAAACAAACCAATAATAAAAGCAAGAACAAGATAATGCATATTCCACATTCGCCTTTCAGAAATAATCGGCTCAAGATACTTGACTTCTTGCCTCACCACCTTTTCATCCATAAATAAGTTATATGTTTTGTACTTTTAAACTTTCGCGATAAATAAAAATAATAATAATTTATCTGTTTCTAATTTTCCCAACAATCCAGCCGATAATTGCGCCGATGAGAAAACCAATTAATACGAAAAATAAAATAAGAAAAATATTTGGAGGAAATGAAATAGTATAAATTGTTGTAAGAGAACCATATAAATAATTGTTTTGAGGGGAGATAATTTTAATAATAAAAAAAGATATTAAGAAAAGAACAATTTCCAAGACAATAATCCCAATCACTCCGCCTTTAATCCAAGCAGGCCAATCTTTCCAACCCATAACAAACATAACAACTCGCAGATTAAAAACCTTTTCAAAACCATCTTAAGGGAGATGTCGTAAAAAACTATGGGTTCTTTATTAGCCATAAGCACTAACTTAAGGGAGATGTCGTAAGAAGAACCGTAGGTTCTTTTTACTCTTCAATACTCATAGCCTTTCCATCTTCAATTAATATCTTTGCAACTTCCCTAGGAATATTTGCAATTTGCCCTCTTGAAAACGGCCCCATCATATTCCCTTCCATATCTAAAAGCTCTTCAATATTTTCTTCAAACGAAACAAGTTCATTTTTATGATCATCTTCTGCTTTTCCGTTCAGCGTTTCGCTTATTTTTTTGTCAGACGATTCTATGCATTTCATAGTATCTTCAAAAAATTCTCTTTCAACAAGAAGCATATTTTCAAAATCCTGTTTGCTTATTCCTGTTTCAGCAGCAATTAAAATTAATCTCAAAAGTTTTTCCCTGCGCCGCCTCATAAGCTCTTTAAAAAGCGTCACCGCATTTTCCAACTGCTTCTTATTCTTCACAATAACATCCGAAAAAACATCGTCATCTCTTGAAATCATCTCTCTTTTCTCTTTTAAGTAAATGGCAACTTCTTCAATAAAATTTTTCTGGAGTTTTTGAAGGCTTTCAGAATAACGCTCTTTTCGCGCGGCCTCATAGATATCATTGTAAGTAATCATAAAAATTCAACTACTCAGCACTTTTTAATGATTTTTATGGTTAAAGAATATAAAATCAAACATTAACTTCGTAAACAAAGACCTTGTCATACGGAATAAACCACTTTGTCGTTTCTTCTCTTGACGCACGTTCCATTATCTTCCTAAACAAACGAATAGAATTCCCGTGAGAAGAAATAGCCACATTCACCTTTTCTTTTTTCATTAACTTCTTCAAGTTCTTAATAAAAGAGCTAACGCGAATTTCAACATCTGCAAAACTCTCTCCATTTGGCGGCGGAACGTTATATCCGCGATGAATAAGCTCATATTCTTCCTCTCCAAAAAACTTTTCAATTTTTTTTCTTTTTTCAGGACTTAAATTTTCCAAAGCATCTCCTTCAACTTCAAGATTAACAAGTTTCTTCCCAACTCTTTTTATAAAATCCTCATGGCTCGTTCCATTCAAATCACCATAATCACGTTCAATCATTCTGTCATCAACAACTATTTTTTTGCATTCCGGATGAAACTTCAAGACCTCTTTAAGTGTCTGCTTGCTTCTTCCAAGCCGAGTGCAAAATGCAATCCCAAATTTTTTATTTTTTAATTTCTTTGCAACAGTGCGAGCTTGTCTAATTCCCAAAGGAGTAAGCTCCGAATTCTTCCACCCTGTAAAAATCCCTTTCTTATTATAAAACGTCTGCCCGTGTCTAAAAAGATAAATCTTAAGTTTCACCATTTCCATTAATAAAACCAAGATATTTATAAATTACTCGTCCGTCCAAAAAACATGTTCTCAAAACTGAAAGAAAAACTGAAAAACTGGGCAAAGAAATTCTCAGACGAAGCCAAAGTTGAAGAGATTGAAGAACCAAAATCTATAACAACTAAGAAAGAAAAAGAAGTAATAAAAAGTTCAAAGAAAAAAGAAACAAAAGTCCCCGCCTCTCAAGACGAAAACCTTGATTCCAAAGAGGATAAAGTTGAATTAGCCCAAGAGTTTGAAGAAAAAGAGACAATAGAATCTAGGAAAGAACAAAAGAAAAAATCTATTTTATCTTTTTTCAAAAAACAAACTCCAACTGACTCAGAAAAATCAATTCATCCAGTCCAAGTTGAAAAGATGCTTCCTTCCAAAGGAACGCCTCAAGAAACTCCTGCTTCTCCCGATAAAGTTCTAGATAAAGAAGAAGACAAAAAAGAGTTAGCTGAAGAATTTGAAGAAAAAGAAGAAAGCTTCTTTAAGAAGATTATTTCAAAAGTACAGAAAGTAAAAATATCTGAAAAGGAATTTGATGTTTATGGTGAGGAGTTAGAAATGCTTTTACTAGAAAACAATGTCGCTTTGGAAGTTGCTGAGAAGATAATAAAAGAACTAAAAGGAAAATTGGTGGGAAAAGAAATACTAAAAAAAGAAGTTGAATCAGAAATTTACGAATCGCTGAAGGACGCAATTTATGACATACTAATTGATCCTTTTTTGCTTGCAGACGAAATAAGAAAGAAAAAATCGGTCTCAGATAATCCATACGTCATACTTTTTTGTGGAATAAATGGAACTGGAAAAACAACGACGATTGCAAAAATTGCATCTCAATTAAAAAGTCAAGGCATAAAGCCAATTTTAGCTGCTGCGGATACTTTCCGTTCCGCTGCTGTCGAACAAATAAAAACTCATGGAGATCGTTTGGGAATAAAAACAATTACAAGTGAATACGGTTCCGATCCCGCTTCAGTCGGCTTTGACGCAATACAGTACGCAAAAAAAAATCATGCAGACGTTGTCTTAATTGACACGGCCGGAAGAATGCACACAAACAAAAACTTATTGAAAGAAATTGAAAAAATCTCACACGTTTGCAAGCCGGACACAAAAATATTTGTCGGAGAATCAATAACAGGCAATGACGCAATTGAACAAGTTCGCTCTTTCAACGAAGCAATAGGAATAGATGGAATAATCTTAACAAAAGCTGATATAGATGAAAAAGGCGGTACAGCGCTAAGCGTCGGCTACGTCACAAAGAAACCAATTTTATATCTTGGAACCGGCCAAGAATACAAATCCATAGAGCCGTTCAACAAAAGCAAATTCATAGAAAGTTTAGGTTTGGATTAATTATTTCTTTCTAATTTTCCAAACAATTTCTTAATTAAAAACCTTTCCAAAAAGAGGTATATCTCAAACCCAAACTTTATTAACTTTCAAAAAACTCATTTTCCTATGCTAGAGAAGTTAGGCGAAGTCATAAGAAAGGCAACACAAAAGATATCAAATGCGATTTTCTTAGATAAAACTCTAGTCGATTCTATCGTGAAGGACTTGCAAAGAGCGCTAATCGAAGCAGATGTAAATATTGTCCTAGTTAAGCAACTTTCAGACAAAATAAAAAAAGTTGCGCTCGATGAAAATATAAAAGGCCTTGACAAAAAAGAGCAACTTATAAAATTGCTTCACGACGAATTAATTTCAATTTTAGGAGAGCATAAAACTTTAGAAATAAAAAAAGGACAAAATAGAATTATGCTTCTTGGTTTGTACGGCGCTGGAAAAACAACAACAATAACTAAATTAGGAAATTACTATGCAAAGCGTGGAAAGAAAGTTGCTTTAGTTGGCCTCGACGTTCACAGACCTGCAGCAAAAGAACAATTAAAGCAAAACGCTGAAAAGGTAAGCTTAACCTATTTCGTTGATTTTGAAGAGAACGACGCATTAAAAACTTGGAAAAAATTTGAAAAGGACTTAAAGACCTACGACATAATTTTAATCGATACTGCAGGAAGACATACACTTGACGCTGAACTAATAAAAGAAATAACCGACTTAAAACATCTAATCAAGCCAACTGAATTAATTTTAGTCATGCCTGCTGATATCGGACAAGCAGCAAAAGCGCAGTCCTCTCAATTTCAAGAAGCGGTTAGTGTTACAGGAGTCATTATAACAAGAATGGATTCTTCTGCAAAAGCTGGAGGCGCTTTAACTGCATGCGCTGAGACACACGCGCCCGTTTATTTTATAACAACTGGGGAAAAAATCAACGATTTAGAGGATTTCGATCCTGAAAGATTTTTATCGCGTTTGCTTGGAATGGGGGACTTGCAAAGTTTAATTGAAAAAATCCGTTCGGTTACAGATGAAGATAAACAAAAAGATATGAACGCGCGTTTATCTGAAGGAAAATTATCTTTAAGAGACGTTGTAGAACAAACAAAATCGCTAAACTCGCTCGGTGGTTTTGATAAAATAAAATCTTTAATTCCCGGCTTTAGCAACGCCGCTTCAAAAATTCCAGAAGGCGCTCTTGAGTCACAACAAGCAAAAATTGCAAAATGGGAACACATAATTAAATCAATGACTCCGAATGAAATTAACAATCCTGACTTATTTGATAAACAAACTTCTCGTATTTCCAGAGTCGCGCAAGGCGCAGGTGTCCCTAACTCAGAAATTCGCGCGCTCTTAAAACAATACAAAATGCTTTCAGAAATGATTAAATCAGGAAGTCAATCTGACTTTGAAGGCGGCCAAATGAATCAAAAACAACTTCAAAAGATGATGAAGAAGTTCGGATCAAAAAGAATGAGAATATAAATGCAGAAACTAGTTTCTCCGTAACCTTTAAAACAATATTTTACAAGAATAATATATGCACAAGCACAAATATAAGATATTGCTAGTAATTTTCATAATTGGATTTGCAATTTCAACAATTTTATCTCTAACTCCCGTTCCAGTATTTTGCGGCCCGGAACAAGGATGTGACACAGTCCAATCATCTCCTTACGCATATCTCTTCGGGATAAAAAATGCAACTTACGGAATTGGAATATTTCTTATTTTAATCTTATTAACATTATTACACATGAAAACCCCACGCAACCATACAAAGCACGCAATACACACTGGAGTCATCCTAGGCGCGGCAATAGCGCTCTATTTCTTATACTTGCAGCAATTCGTAATAAAGGCCTACTGCAGATACTGCATAGTCATAGATATCGCGCTTCTCATTGGCTTAATAATAAGTTTGCTTTACTGGAAACATTAATATTAGTTTATCACTTCTATATTACAATATACACAAACAAGTTCTAAGAAGAAAAATAAAAAAGAAAGAGAAAAAAATAAAAAAAGATTAATATCTTGAACAAGTCCATACACCAACATTATTTGGTCCGCATTTCCATTGAATGCCATTTCCAGAAGACATAACTAAATAACCACTATAAACAGCTGTAAAAACTGTATAAGTACCATTTACAGTGCTATTATTTGGACTCCAAATGCTTATTTTTCCAGGAGCGATATCTACACCTGTTGAACTACCAACATGAAGAGAATTAGCTAGGATATTGCCAGTTGTTATATAACTAGAATTAAGAGTCCTAGTTCCAATCATCCCGTTATATGCATACAAATTCCCATCAACATTAATGTTGCCAGCAACATCTAACTTGTTTTGTGGATTAGTTTTTCCTATTCCAACATTTCCAGCACCATTTATCACCATTCTATATTGGTTAGCATTTCTATCATAAATAATAAAAGTATTTTGATTTCCCTGTACAGATTGAAGTTCAAATTGTCTTCCATCAACAGATCTTAAACCAATACCTCCGGCATTAACAGTTCCTTGAAACATCGCTTGAAGCCAATTTGTGCCTGAAAAAGTTGTAGGACCAGTAGAATTGCCTCCGCTTAGAATAGCGTTCCCAGTCAAACTCACCGTCGCCAAAGAAGCAACCACAGCAACAACCAAAGAAACTAAAACTGTTGTTAAAATCGAATTTTCTTTTGCCATAAAATCACCTCCTTTCACCTTAATATTTTTATCTTCAACGAAGATTTACAATTTCAAAGAAAAGATATATATATACATTTCTATTTTTCGAAAAATGTCAAACAAATTAATCTCACAAGGCGCCGAAGCAAAGATATTCTTGAAAGAAAATAAAATAACAAAACAAAGAACTCCAAAATCATACCGCTTAAAAGAGCTAGATGAAAAAATTCGCAAACTTCGCACGCGTTCAGAGTTTAAAATTATGGAAAAGGCCTCAAAAATAATTTCAATTCCAAGTAATCTTGAATTAAATGAAAATAAAAAAGAAATTTATATGGATTTCATAAACGGAAAAAAACTCTCCCAGTATTTAGACACTTTCAAATTAAGCGAGCAAAAAGAAATAATAAACCAAATTGGAATTTCAATTGCAAAACTGCACGACGCAAATATAATTCACGGAGATCTAACAACTTCAAACATAATATTGGTTGAAAATGAAGATAATAAAGAAAATATCAAAATTAAAAGAGGTGATAAAAATATTATTGGGGTGGGTGGCCGGGGAGTGGCTGGAGGAATAGTAAATAACTTCAAAATATACCTCATTGACTTCGGCCTTGGATTCCAAAATGGGAAGATAGAAGATAAAGCGGTTGACATTCACTTATTAAGGCAAGCACTCGAAGCAAAACATTTCAAGCATTGGGAAGTTTTATTTAATGAATTTATAAAAAGTTACTCAAATTCAAAAGACGGAAAGAAAGTTCTTGAAAGATTCAAGAAAGTTGAATCTCGTGGACGCTATAAAGAAAAATATTAGTTTTATAAATCTAAAAAACTTAAATTAATTATGAAAAAGAGGAGTATACAAAATGAACTTTCTGAAGAAAGAACAGTTCTATCAAACGAAAGAACTCTTTTATCATACATTCAGACATCTTTGGCAACATTTGCATTCGCATTTTTCCTTTTCAAATTTGCAGATGGAACATCAAATTACAGTTATATTGGGGCGTTATCTATAATTTTAGGGATAATATTTATTACAATAGGATTAATTCAATACAAAAGAAGAAAAGCTCTTATAAAGAAATTCAGAAACCATATAATAGAAATTGAATAGCCCTACCAGGATTCGAACCTGGGTCTCAGCCTTTCTCTATGAAACTTCCCAATTCCAAGGGAAAATTTCATCCGCAACGACCTTAGTCGTGAGGACTTTACGTCAAAGGGCCGCATACTTGACCACTATACTATAGGGCTATAGCTTTTTGCACTATTGTATTTTGGACGGATCTCGCAAGAGATATCCAGTCCTTATACTATAGGGCTATAGTTACGCTTTAAGAAAACAATTCGTACACAACTTTTAAAGATTTCTAATTAGGACTTTGAGTCTGTTGGTTCTCATTAAAAATCTGCCTGTAGAAAATCTCACGGTTAATTTCTTGCTTAGGCGGCGTTAAAGTTGTGAAAAATTCTTTAATGCTAAATGGTTTGTATTTCACACCAATCATCGTCGCTGCTAACTTTCTGAATTCTGAAGTTCCTTCAGAATTTGGCTTTACTAAAGGATATGGCTTAAACTCTGATAAAGCCCGTGTAAAGTCCTTATCATGAGGAATAACAGCAAGCACAGGAACCTCTGCAGTATTTTCAATATCTTTTAAAGAAAGTTCAAAATTTTTACCATAAACTTTGTTCAAAATCAAACCGTTGATTTTTGTGCCTCTTTGAGCTGCGGCCTTTATTGCTTTTATCGTCGTGCTCAACGTTGGGTAGTCCGGCGTCGTAACCACAAACGCTTCATCAGATGCAAGAGTAGCAGCCAAACTTTCTTCATTCAAAGCCGGAGCAGAATCAATAAGAATGTAATCATATTTTCTTTTCAAATTTTTTAATTTATCTTTTAAAGCAAGAGGATTTTTTACTTCATCGCCAAATAAAGAAGCAGGCAGAACATGCAATTTACCGACGACATAAATCGCATCTAATATATTTGCAGTTCTTTCAAGAACATGATGCAGCGTCGTTTCCGGATCAATAATATTCAAATGCATCCCTAAATTCGGCGCGGAGAAATTAGCATCGACAAGCAGCACACTTTTCCCAAAATCAGCAAGCGCCTGTCCAAGCGCAACAACAGTAGAGGTCTTGCCAACACCTCCCTTCAAGCTTAAAATCCCTACACTTTTCCCCATATCAAAGTAATAAATTTCTTGAGTTTAAAAATCTGGCGATAATTATCTATTAATCTTGCCAACAATCCAACCTATGATTGCTCCTATTATTGTATAAATAATAAATGCAGATATTTCAGAATTTGTAGGAATAATAAAATTTATAATTAAAACTGGAATTGCAAGAGTCATTTCAATGCTACTCATTGCTTCTCCCCAGTAAGATGAAAGATTTCTAAAGATAAGATAATATGGGATATAATAAAAAATCAAAGGCACACAGAATCCAATAATCGCACCTTTAACCCAAGCAGGCCAATCTCCCCAACCCATAATAACACCAGCAATTTCTTAATTATAAACCTTTTCAAAAAGAGGTGATATCAAGCAAAAGCCTTTAAAACATTTCTAATGTTTTCGTCTTCCAAAAGCCTTTTAAACCACTTCTTCTACAACTTATCATGCCAAAAAAATCAGCAAAAAAAACAGAAAAGAAAGAAAATAAGATAGAATCAAAAAAACTTTCAGATAAAGAATACGAAACTCACATTCTCAAATTATCCAAAGAGGGCTTAACTTCCGAAAAAATAGGCGAGAGCTTAAGAAAGGAAGGAATACACCCAAAAGAGCATAAAAAAATATCAATAATACTTAAAGAAAACAATTCTTACGTTCAGCCTGACTTAAAAAATGTTGAGGCAAAAATGGCTAGAATTATTGCCCATTTTGAAAAAAACGCACAAGACAAAAGGGCAAAAAGAGAGAAAGATAGAGTCGTCTCGCAGTTAAGAAGGTTAAAAAGGTACTACCAAACTGCTTAAATTTGCGTTTAATGACTAATAATTCTGTTTATTTTAATATAACTTCAAATAAGTAACAAATCTTATTAAAAGCAAAAATTTTATTTATCAAATGGATAAAAAGGGGTTGGGAAAAGTAATAAATGAAAACGCCAGCAAATTTATAGAACTTGCAAAAAACAAGGAAATTCTTGTTGTAAGCCACTTCGATACCGACGGTATAACTTCTGCATCAATAATGATTAAATCCCTTAAAAAACTGCAAAAGAAATTCTCCGTAAAAATAGTTAAAAGTTTGGATGAGAAGTTTATACAAGAACTGCCAAAAGACAGGTTAATAATTTTCTTGGATTCTGCTTCAGGATGTTTAAATTACATTAATAATGCAAAATTAAAAGATGTCTTCATAATAGATCATCATCTTGTATCACAAGAAGTGCCAGAAAATGTTAATATAATAAATCCGCAGCTTATTGATGGACAAAAAATCTCTGCTGCAGGACTGACTTATTTATTTTGCAAATCTTTTGATGAAACAAACAAGGAATTTGCAAAACTTGCCGTCTTGGGAATGATTGGGGACATGATGGAAAAAGAAATTAACAAGTTAAACCACAATATTGTAAATGATTCCGAAATTGTAAAAAAGCGAGGGTTATTAATTTACCCATCAACTAGGCCATTAAACAGAACACTTGAGTATTCTTCAAATCCATTCATTCCTGGAGTAACTGGGAATTCCGACGGTGTTTTGGAATTATTAAGAGAAGCGGGCCTTTCACCAGAAAATGGAAATTACAAAAGTTTAATTGAATTAAATGATGAAGAAATGACTCGTTTAACTACTGCAATCTTATTGCGCTCACCAAAGGCAAAACACGAAGGAATAATTGGGGATATTTTCCTATTGAAGTTTTTTAACAAATTAGAAGATGCAAGAGAATTAAGCGCGACAATAAACGCTTGCTCACGCTTAGGAGAAACAGGAGCTGCATTAAAATTTTGCCTTGAAATTTCAAACGCAAAGAAAGAAGCCGAATCTATTTACGTAAAATACAAACAACATATAATTTCAGGATTAAAATACGTTTCAGAAACCCCTGAAAAATTTGAAGGAAAGGGTTTTGTGATAATCAATGGAAAAAATAAATTAAAAGATACAATGGCAGGAACAATAGCTAGCATCCTTTCAAATTCATCTCTTTACGAACCAGGAACAATAATAATAACAATGGCTTATTACGACGATAAAATCAAGGTCTCGGCGCGAAATGTCGGTCGCACAGGAAGAAATGTGCGTGAAATTTTATCTGAGATAATAGAAAAAATTGGTGGTGAAGTAGGTGGTCACGAATTTGCAGCCGGGTGTATTGTCTCACAAGAAAAAGAAAACGAATTTATTAACAGCATAAAAAAAGCCCTCGAACTTGAAGTCATAAAAATATAATCATAACATTTAAAACTCCCCTATTTCTTTTGAAATTATGAACTTAGAAGAAGGAGAAAATGTTTTATGCACTGTTGAAAAAATACAAGGAACAACTGTATTTGTAAGAATTGAAAATGGTCCGGAAGGAACAATAGTAACTTCTGAAATTGCGCCCGGAAGAATAAGAAATATACGGGATTATGTGGTACCAAACAAAAAAATTGTTTGCAAAGTTCTTCGTCTAAAGCAAGGAAACATAGAACTTTCATTAAGACGTGTTACACAGAAAGAAACAAAAGAAGTCCTAGATAAATACCAGCAAGAAAAAAGTTATGGGAGTATTTTAAAATCTGTCGTCGGAGAACAAGCTTTAAACATCTTGGAAAAGATAAGAGAAAAAGAATCGCTTTACGACTTTTTTGAAGAAGCAAAAACAAATCCAAAAGAGATAGAAAAGATTTTGGGCAAGGAAAAAGCGGCTAAAATTCTTGGGATAATAAACACACAAAAGATAAAATCAATAAAAATAAAAAAAGAAATAAAATTAACAACTCAGGATTCTGATGGCTTGGATAAAATAAAAGATGTTCTTTCAAACAAAGAGATAATTGTAAAATACATTGGCAGGGGACGTTACTCTTTAGAATCCGAAGCCGAAAATCCAAAGATCGCAGATAAAAAAATACAAAAATTTTCTGAAGAGATAGAAAAAAAAGCTAAAATTCTTGGAATGGAATTCTCCATTGTCGAAGGAAAATAAAAATGAATCTTCGTTATCATATAAAAAACAGCAAAAAAATCTATACTTTAAATGAAATTGCCGAAGGAAAACAAACTCAAGAAGCACATTACAAATTCATTAATCTTCGCGATGAACCGCCTTCAGACGCAAGAAAAGTAAGGAAAAACTAAAACAGCTTCTTTTGCTCTTTATGTTCTTTAATTTCACTTTTCACAATTTCCATGTCTCTTTCCCAGACACTTTTCAAACTTTGGTTGTATATGATTGCGGCAGGATGAAACAAAGGAATTAACTTAATTTTAATCCCATCAATTTCAATCATCCTAACTTTCCCATGAACATTGGTTATTCCTTGTTGTTTATCCATTCCATCAACCTTACATCCAGATAGAAAAAACTTCGTCGCATAATTCCCAAGGGAACAAATAACTTTTGGCTTAATCTCTTTAATTTGCTGCAGCAGCCACGGCGTATGGGCCTTTATCTCTTCAATCGTGGGATCTCTATTCTCAGGAGGCCTACACTTCAAAATATTGGCAATATAAACATCCTCTAAGCTTAATCCAACCTTTTCTAAAAGCTCATCTAAATTTTTCCCTGCCTTCCCAACAAAAGGTAACCCTTGCTCATCCTCGTTCTTTCCTGGAGATTCTCCCACAAAGAGAATATCTGCATTCAAATTTCCTTTGCCTATAACAATGTTCTTGCAGTTCTTGCATATCTCAGTTTCTTTAACTAATCGAATGTACTCTGGCTCCATAATCAAATAAATAAAAAATAGTTTTTATATTTAGTGTTAATAACTACAAAAATGAAAAAGAGGTGATAACTAATTATTCAAAAAAAGATTTATTTCTTTCTTCTTGCAAGTCCAACACCTGCAGCAATAATTACTAAAGCAACTACAATTCCAATAATCCATCCTGTCTTATTAATTGAAGTGCTTCCAGTTTCAGCTCCAGGAGTTTGTGAATCAGTACCACTACTACTACCAGCACTTTGATCAACAGATGCCCCTGCAACTGCTTTCTTTATTGTAAGACTAGCAACTCCATTATCTACACTATTAACTTTAACATAAAGATCTGCAGTTCCATCTCCATCAACATCGAAATTCTTTTCTTCCCCAACACTTATTGTAGTGTCAATAGGATCGCTTGTTATCTGAATAGATACAGTGTTCCCTGAAATACTCTTAACTCCAACATAGTGTGTCTGCGTTCCAACTAAAACTTTAACTCTTTCTTTTGCACTTAAACTCTTAGTATAACCAGTACTAATTTGCTCATTTGAAGTTGTGAATGTATTTGTCCAACCTGCTGCAGCTGCCGAACCACTACTCCCTCCACCTGAAGAAGAACCTCCACCACAAGTATCTGAAGTATATGTTGCAGTTGCTTGTCCAGTTCTTCCTGATTGACTTGTACAAGTTACAATATATTTCTTTGACTGTCCACATGATAAACTGCTATCACTTAATGTTTGAGCTGCAGTCCCTGTACCAGAAACTGAAAGTCCAGAAGTATCTGCACTACACGCTCCAACTACCCCACTTTCAGCACCCGCTACTGTTACATTAAATACTATTTTTGAAGATATTGTAGCGGTATTATCTAGTGTTAAAGTAACTGTAGGGGCAACTCTATCTATTCTAAATTCAACAAATGTTGTCTTGTTTATATTATTTAACGAATCATTAGCCCACACAGTAAAGTTATATACCCCATCTGAAAAGTCAGTAATATTAATTCCACCAAGCTCTGGGAACCAAGTGCTTCCAGATTGATTAGCAGTATATGTAGCATTCTGCCCGCCACTGCTGTTAGTAACATTAATAAATACATCACTAACTCCTTGAGTCGAAGTACCTTTAAAGTTCAAAGTCTTATCATGAGCTGAAATATTAAAGAAGAACAATTGATTATCTGTAAGATTAAGATAATTGCCAGTAAAATTATTGCCTGCAGTAAGAGCGGTAATATTAGTTCGATTAATTGCAGGTCCTGTTTTATCAATCGTTAAATTAAGAGAAAGATTACTCATATAATACTTTGCAGATGCGTTTTGAAGAGAGTTACCATAACCAGTAAAGTTACTCATGTTAGTTACAACAACTGTGAAATTACCAGTATTCGAATCATTTAATCCTGTTATAGTAACTACCGCACTTAAATTACTAGCATTAGCAGTAGTGTTTTGAATATCAACTACCAAAAAAGAAATATTAAAAGGAGCGGCACCAGTTATGTTATAATAAATACTAGCATTAAGCAAATCAATACCAGTTATGTTTACAATAATTGTGCTAGAATAATTATTCAATGAAGTAGCATTTGGTGTACCTCCACCAATAATTGTAAAAGGAGCAGCAGCCATAACAAGAATTATTAATGCAATTAAAAATAGTAATCCAAAGATTATCAAACCACCTTCCTTTTCTCTCTTCATGAAAAATAATTACTCAACACCATTTATAAACTTTTCTTTTTTCCTGAAACTAAATCAATTCTCAGAAAATACACAAGATAAATTTATCGTCGAGAAAAATACTAAAAATGAACAACAAAATTTAAAAACAACTCTGCTAAACAATTCTTATGAAAGAAAAAACTTTGGTCTTAATAAAACCTGAAGCAGTTCAAAGGCATTTAATTGGAAAGATAATTTCTCGGTTCGAAGACGCTGGATTAAAAATTGTCGGAATGAAAATGGTTTGGATCGACGAGGAATTTGCAAAAAAGCATTACACTGAAGACATATCAAAACGTCGTGGCGAATTCGTCAGAAATAAATTATTAAAATATTTGGTAGAAGGTCCTGTAGTTGCTATTGTTCTAGAAGGTGTCGACGCTATAGAGAACGTCAGACGTATTACTGGAAGCACTGAACCAAAGACAGCGCAGCCCGGAACAATACGCGGCGACTTCGCGCATGTAAGCTACAAATATGCCGACGATAACAACATGGCAGTAAAAAATATAATTCACTCTTCCTCAAATGAAGAAGACGCAAAGAATGAAATAGCGCTTTGGTTCAAGAAAAATGAACTTCACGATTACAAAACAATTCAAGATTATTTCTTCTAAATAAAATGGATTCTGAAGATCATAAAGAAAGGTATTATTATCTGATTCTTCAAAAAAAAGAATTTACTTGCACAGAAACAGAAATAAGCCGTCCAATCAGATTAACAAAGGTAGGAAAAATGTTAGAAGAAGGTTACACTCTAAAAGAAATTAAAGGGCTTGTTGTTTCTTCTTACGAACTTCTTCCTTTCACATACGATCACCCACAAATTCTAAAAACATTTTTGGAAGAGCAAGAAAAAAAAGGAGTGAAACATTTCAACCTCACAGACATCGTTAAGAAACTAGAAAAACCAGAAGATAGTTTATTAGAATTGGATTTAGTTCAATAAAGAATATAAACTTTAAATTACTAACTAAAACATGGGCCTTGCAGAAGAAATTAAAAAAGCATCAAGAGGTGAACCTTCTAGAGTTACATTTACTGATGAAAGAATGGAAGATGCTGATGCAGTTGACAATTTTGCAGAAGAAGTTAGAAAAAGAGGTTACAATCCAAATATAGCATTAGCATCAGCTGGAACAAACCCAGAAAAACAAAGACAATATTTAGAAAGTTTAGATGCTATACCTATACATCCAGAATATGATATTTAACTCAATAAATTTATAACTACTTATTCTCGTGTATTTCTATAACTACGCCCTCATAGTTCAATGGATAGAACGCAACCTTGCGGTGAGCAAGTTCACAAGGCGTTAATATTAATTTAACCTCAAATCGAACGGGTTTGTAAATAGGTTGTAATCGGGGTTCGAATCCTCGTGGGGGCGTTTATCCTTAGGATTAAGATATCTACATAAACCTACATTTATCAGAATATTTAAATATTGATAAGTTATGATACTATAAAAGAGAGTACTATGAACAAAAAAATAATTGTTACAATTATTATTGCCGTGTTGCTCGTTGGTGCTTTTTTTGTATATACTTCTTCAAAAAAGACTGAAGAGTCACAAGGGGCGTTTACGCAAGATGAAAATACTGAAGAAACTATTATAGGAAATAATAATCCAACAGGACAGGTTGGAGAAACATTGTCTTTTTCTTGGGAGAAAGATAGCAGCTCAAGAGTTGTAGACGGATCTGTTCCTTTTGTTCATGCTTTGAAGGATGGAAAAATTCGTTTGTATTACTGCAACAGTAAAGGAATATTATCAGCAACTTCTTCAGATGGTTTGACTTTTACAAAAGAGCAAGGAATCAGAATTTCTCCAGGAACAGGATTTGAATCCAATGTTTGCGATCCAACTATTGTCAATCTTCCAGATGGAAAAATGAGGATGTACTACAAAGGCGCAGATAGTCAAAACGCCGGACCCGGACAATCAATACACAAAATTTATTCTGCAATTTCTTCAGATGGTTTGACTTTCCAAAAAGAAGGACTTAGAATAGATTCGGAAACTAATGGTGACAATGGCTGGGCTTCTGTTCCCGATGCGATAATTCTTTCTGACGGCCGAGTAAGAATATACTATGTAACCGCATCAGGGATGGGGCACGGAATTGGATCCGCCATATCCTCTGATGGATTAAATTTTGTAAAAGAAGAAGGCATTAGAGTTCCAAATCTAGTCGATCCAGCATTGGTCAAAATCAATGATAAGTATATACTTTTTGCAGCCTCTATAGATGAAAGATTTACCGCCCTCCCTAAAGGAATTTATTATTTGGAATCATCCGACGGACTTAAATTCGGAGAAGCTATAACTGTCTTTCAAGAAGAAAATGTATACGATCCATCTGTCCTTAAAATAGACGAGAAAACAGTGCGTGTATTTTATGGAAAAGTCATGCCCCCTCAATTGCCTGCAGTTGAAAGTCACACAGGCAAGATCATAGAATAAGTAAAAATATACAAAACGAAAACATTTATGATCTCAAAGTAATTTCAAATCGTTTCATTAACTTTCTCGTCGTAAGGGTGGGAACACTGAACGAAGTGAAGTAAATTATTTCTTAACACAAGAATATTTCTGCGCATAATAATAGTTATTAGGTCCACCAATATTAAAAGGAGTTTTTTGCAAAGTTAAATTTAATGTTTCCCCTGCAGGACAGATATCAGCACAATAACCTTCTTCTCTTCCATTCATCGCAGTTTTCATTCTATAACATATTGTTCTAATAAAAGATGGTCCAATAAACTCTGGGTCTATTCCTCGAGGATCAGTTCTACTACTATAGATATTAACTCCACTCATCAATGAATTTTGATACGGTCTCCAAATCTTTTCATTTTGACGAGTTACAGAATTATAAACACTAACACTTACACAAGTTGTATTCAAAAATGAAGTTCCATCTTTACTTCCAGTTCCAATCATATCACTAAATGGTGCCCAATTAGCACAATCTTCAAACGTCGTCGGAACAATAGTATAACTAGTAGAATTAGAATATTTCCAATACTGTCCAATAAATCCTTCAGGATAATAATATGAATCCGAACCAGAATAATAATCAGGTAATCCTCCAAACGCATGAGTAAATTCATGAGCAGCAACACTACCTAACGGAGCACCAGCATTATGTCCCAAAAATAATCCAGGATTATTAGAAGAAAGAGGAGTCGTTCTCGTTGCTCCAGACCGAGTATTCGACGGAATATCTGAAATAATAATTACTTTATTCGTTGCAAATTTTCCTTTACAATATGGTTCAACTAATTGTTTCACTGCTTCATCTCTAGTATTCCAAACATTTATACTCATTTTAGTGCTATCAAAAGTTCCAACAACATCAACATACCATAAATTGAAAGCATCTTTATTTGATTTGTACGGTTCAAAATTAAATATTCCTCTATATTTATCTCCCGGAGTTTGAGAACCATCGACGGAATAAATATAATCTTTACTTGCAAGGAATGTGCTCAAATTTTGATTAAATCCAACAACTACAACATTTTGTCGATAAGGATCATTAATATTATTATGTCCCGGAATTACTTCAAGACAATGACCTGATTGATTAAGAACCGGAATATTATTCACCACCTTAGTTACATTCAATAAATCGCTTTTTACACTTTCAGTTTCATTTCCAACAACAGAAACATTTGCATAATAGAAAGAAGTATTTTGATTCAAATAAGTTTCAGTTTTCCAAATAAATAATTCATCCTTAGAATCTACAGAAACAATCAAGCTTTTACTATTCTTTTCATAAATATTATAGTTAAATGTAGATTGATCACAATCTTTTCCATCAACTAATAATTTAACATTAGTCCCGTTATAAGTATTAGTAATATTCCAATTTGCCGACGACAAATCACAAGTTTTATTTTGAGAAGGTATCGTAGGAATAGAACTATTTACAGAATTATTAACTGAAGAATTTTGTCTTACAACTTTCAGCAATCCGGATTGAACAGATTCTGATTCATTTCCAATAACAGAGATATTAAAGTAATACCAAGAAACATTTTGATCTCTGTAATTTTTTGTCTTCCAAAGTATCGGTCTGGATTCTTTATAATAATTAATTCTCTTTTTAGAATTATTTTCATAAATTGTATACTTAAATTTGTAGCCTTTGCAGTCTGTTCTGATATTATTTAATTTAACTTTAGTTCCATCATAAACTTCTGTTGCAGTCCAGTCTGCAGAAATTATATCGCACGACTTATTTGAATCATTCAAGGGGGCATCATGCATTTCCATAACATTCTCTTCATAAACTCCTAAAAAATCAGAATTTTCAGCTTCACTAGAAATTTCATTTGTTCTATCAAAAAAATTGCTATAAATAACTGCACCAATTAAAACTAATAAAATTAAAACAATAATAAATAATCTCCTATTCTTCATAAGAAATGAAAGTCTTTTTTAGATTTATAAAGATTCATAGACTGAATTATCTATAATTAAAAGACATCATTCAACTTCTATTATTAATCTTGGTCTTACTTTTGGAATTGAAGACTCACTTCCCGCTCTTACCCCTGTCCTAATTCTGAAAAAGTTAGCAGGGAAGTTTGAATCAACAATAAAAGTAGTGCTGTTACTATTATAATTGTCTATAACAAATCCCCAATTTTCAGTATTGCCATTTATCATTCCTTTAACAGTATT
>JAUSKC010000023.1 GCA_030647125.1 Nanobdellota archaeon
CTTGCATAACTTCCAAATATTCCCGCCCTTGTAACATTAAATTCCTTAAGAACCGGAATTATTTTTGACTTCAAAACTTCTAATTTTTCCATAATTTACAATAAGCATTTTAATTTTTAAGCTTTTAGAACCAAAGATTTATAAATATTTTTATAATTTATCATCCGGCACCAACGCATAAAAACTATAACCATTCTTAACTCTGGTAGCAATTTCTTTTACATCTTTTAATTTGACATTCCTTATTTCCTTTTCAAAATTGTAAAACTTTCGCGCATCGCCGTCAATCTCATGATAAAGCAAGTTAATCATTTGTGATTGAGAATCCTCCATTGAAATTAAATAATTCCCTATAATTTGTTCTTTTACTTTCATAACTTCATCCTCTTTCAACTCTTTTGCAACTTTTTCAAACTCTTCCAAAATTAATTTTTTAACAAGTTCAACCTTTTCTGCAGTTGTTCCGACGTAAACAACACAAAAAGAAAAATTAACAGTTATACTTGCATCTCCTCTTACAGAATATGCCAAATTTCTTTTCTCGCGAATTTCATGGAATAATCTCGAAGACATTCCTCCAGCAATTAAAGTCATCAAAACTTGCGCTGCATAACTTTTTTTGTCATTAGCTAAAGGGGTATGAAAAGCCAAAACCAAATTTGCTTGATCAATTCCTTCTCGTTTTTCAATTTTAATTTCATTTTTCATTTTTATTTTATGCTCTTCCATCTTTCCTTTTTCTTTTCCAAAATTTTTCTCGGCAAATTTAATTAACTTATTAAAATCAGCATTGCCAACGACACATAATATTAAATTATTTGGTTTGTAAACTTGTTTAAATTTTTGTATAATTTCTTCTCTATTTATTAAATTCATGCTTTCTTTAGTTCCTATTAACGGAATTCCAAACGGTCTTTCGTAAAGAAAACTGCTTATTTCGTCAAGAACGTGAATCTGCGGCGTGTCCCTCCTCATTTTAATTTCTTCAAAAATAACTTGCCTTTCCTTCTTAAGCTCATCCTCTTTAAATAAAGGATTTTTTATCATGTCTGACAAAACATCCAATGCGACATTAATATGCTTCGAAGGCATTTTGCACCAGTAAGCTGTAACTGTTTCATCTGTAAACCCATTTAACACTCCCCCATTAAGCTCAATTTCTTGTGCAATTTTTCGCGCATCCCTCGTGAGCGTTCCTTTGTAAAGCATGTGCTCAATAAAATGCGAAATTCCTTTTTCACTTTCTGCTTCATTTATCCCTCCATTGCGAACAGCAAATGCAACACTCACTACTGGAACATTCCTTTTTTCAAGCAAAACAACCATTCCATTCTTCAAGACCTTTTTTTTAAAATTCATTACTTGACAAACTCCACATTTTTCATATTTTTAAATTCTTTATCCCCCGTTAAAAACTTTATATTATTTTTAGATGCATAAATATATCCAATACAATCAGCATAAGATAAATCCTTTTTTTTGTTATTTTTTCTGAACATCATCGCATTTTTAATTATAGAATCTGAAACCTTAACAACAGCTTCTCTGTACTTATTATAAATTTCTTCAGCACCAAATGAATTAAGGTTGTTTAGACAGTAATAATATATCTCCGATAAATTAAAGATAGTTATTGTTGCAATTTTATCTTTGTATTTTTCGTAAGATGGATTTTGATTTAAAATTTCTATTATTGCATAAGTATCAAAAAAATAGTTTATTTCTTCCATCTTTTCTCTCTTTCCACATCAGAAGGACTCAACCACCCTTTTCTTAATTCATCTTTTATTTCTTGCGCAGTTTTTTTAAATTTTCCTTTCCCAAACCCCCAAAGAACCCCTGCTTTAGGTCTTTGTTTAACTTCAATAGTTATTTCATCGTTCTCTTTTATTCCTCTTTCAGCTACAACAGGTTTAGGTAAAATAAAACCTATCGAGCTTCCCCACTTCTTTGCTTTAACATTAATTTCCATAAATTAGTTATATTTTAGTTATATTTAAATATTTCTATTATTTCCTTTTAAACATCAGCTTTTTTCAATAATTAGATATCGTTCTCCGACAAAAATCATTTAGGATTTTTAGACCTGAAAGATATCAACTTTTTTCAACAATAAGATATCTTTCCCCACCAAGATTAAAGTCATCCTTAAATTGCCATCCCGACTCTTTAATAAAATCAATGAGCCAATTCCTATTGACATAAAACTTTTTTCTCTTAAACCATGATTCAGTCGCAAATGAAATAACAACTCTATCAACAAGTAGTATAATTTCTTTCAAGAACGACTTTGTATAATCTCGCTCGACTTTTTCAAGGGCATCTACAACTTTAAGCATGAACACTACCCTAGGTTGCTTCATTTTCAAAATCAATTTCTTAACTTTATCAAGTTCAAACAAACTAGCATGAACTGCTTCAGCCTCTTTTACTTTGTTAGAACTAAAATAATTATTCATCAAATCCACAAGTTGCCCAACCGCTTCAATTCCTAAATAATTAACTTTTCTTTCAGAATTTTTATCACCTCTTTTTTTAATTTTGCTGCTGATTTCAATTTCCGATTTTTTATTCAAACTCGTCTGGGTGGAAGGTAGGGGGTTGGTGGGTGGGACATTAGTAAGATAACTATAACTAAATCCATTAACTCCCGCCCCCAAATCAATAATTGAAAACTTATCAGGAAGATTCTTCAGCAAACGTGAATAAACCTCCTCATAAAAATTAAACCTTTCCCTAGTAGATAAGTGCTTCTTCAAGATATCATCGGCCTCTTTATCAGTCCACTTGAATAATTTCTTTCCAGAAAACCCCGAATAATTTACCCTTAAGAAATTCCTCACTTCTTTTATTATATCTTCTTCATCTTTATATTTTGAAGAAAATTTATCATAAATTTTTTCAACATCGCTTCTAACCAAACCAGAATAATTTGTTTTTTCCATTATTTTATCTATAATTTCATTTTTTTCCATAATCACAAAAAAGATAATTTATTTAAATAACTTCTTCTATGACTTATTAGTAAAGGAGGTTAAAATGGCAAAACTAACAGCTTGGTTAGTAACTCTTATTGGAATAGCTTTACTGCTACCATTAGTTGGAGTAACACAACTAGGCACACCAACACAAGGAATACTTGCATGGGTAATTGCTTTATCAGCTATAGTGATAGGGCTAGGTAAACTTGTAAGAAATTACTCAAACAAACGAAGACGATAAAACTAAATTTATTTTTTAATTTACAATTTTATCTGCTAACAAATTTGTTTCCTTTAATGAAAAATCTATAATTTCCATCTAAATCTTTCACAACCCCAATTCTTTTTCCATTTTCAATTTCTACATTACCCTTATACTCTTCAATCCACAAATCTTTTAATAAAAAAATATCCTTCCCTGCAAATTCTTCTTTCTCAATTTTTAAGCATTCTGTTAAAAGTCCTGGACCAGAACAACGCCCTTCAAAATTCAATGGTTCAAGCGCACGAATCAAGACCGCCTGCGGTTCGCCTTCAATCCCTGTAACAAAATTAAGCATTTTATATTTATGAACATTCTTAATTAAAATAGTTCCTCCTTCACACCACATTGCTTCATTGTCTTTTCTTTTACCAAAACGAGCCCAAGACGCAGGGTCTTCCGTCCCAAAATATGCTTCCGTCTCTACGATTTTCGCTCTTAAAACTTTTTTGTTAATCTTCCTTACCAAAATCTTACCAAGCAATTCTTTTGCAACTAACTCTACAGGCCTTCTAAAAAATTCTTTTCGCAATTCCATAGTATTTTTAAGTTCAATTGATTTTTATTAATTGCTATAAAAATGACGCTTAACGCAACACCAGAATACAAAAAAGCGAACGAAAAATACCTCGCTGCTAAAACAGATGAAGAACGTCTCGTCTATTTAGATGAAATGATACGTCTTTGTCCAAAACATAAGTCATCAGAAAATATGCTTGCAAATCTCAAGACGCGTTACAGAAAACTGCAAGAAAAAATATTAAAAGTGAAAAAAATGGCCAAGGCCTATTCAAAGGCAGGAATAAAAAAAGAAGAAATGCAATGTGTTATTATAGGATTCACAAATTCTGGAAAGTCCTCGCTGTTAAATGAACTAACTAATGTCAACACAAAAGCTGCAGAAAGTAGTTTTGCAAAATTTACAACAAAAAAACCAATTATTGGAATGATGCCATACTCCGGAACTCAAGTGCAGATAATAGAAAATCCTGCGCCAGATTCCGAAGATTATGATAAAGGTCTGACAAACAGCGCAGACACAATTTTATTATTAATTAACTCTTTAGATGAGATAAATAAATTAAAATCTTACATCGAAAAAGCGTCAGGTAAAAAAATAATTATTTATAATAAATCCGACTTGCTCAACACGAATGAAAAAAGAAAACTAGAAGCCACATTGAAAAGCAAGAAATATAATTTTGTAATTATTTCGTCAAAAACCCATGAAGGCCTTAATGAACTAAAAGATAAAATCTTCTCCTCATTTTCCAAAATCCGTGTCTTTACAAAGGAGCCGGGGAAATTACGCTCAGAAAAACCTATAATTCTACAGCAGGACTCAACTGTCTATAACGTCGCTGAAAAAATCTTCCACGGCTTTTCTAAACAAGTTAAAGAGGCATTTGTAACTGGGCCATCAAGCAAATTCCCATATCAGAAAGTCGGCCTAAAACATAATTTAAAAGATCTTGATACTATTGAATTCAGAACAAAATAATCATATTGATTTATACCTCGGTTCTCTTATTATATTGCCCTTCTTATCTATAACTAAATGTACAATTTGGTCATTAAAAATACTAACTAAAACCCAATCACCATCACTATCTTCACTTATATCTATTTCAGAACTTCTATCCGATTTAAAGGCAATCCATAACCCCTCATTGTGTTTGTCAGCATAATTCATAGCAAATTCTTTAGCATCATCTTCAGTTTGTAAGTTAATATTTGGTCTAGGCGCTTTGAAAATAAAAATTCCCCCAACTAAAAACAAAATAATTACAATCCCTATTAATCGATCATCCATAATAAATAAAAAAAGATATTATTTATAAAATATTCTATAACTTCAAATGAATTAGAACTGAAATAAATTTATAAAACACAATTTACTTTAAAATATATGAAAAAAGAGGAAGTAGAGAAAAATCAAGTCAAAGCACAGATACATACAAACATAAGTATAACCCTCATCTTTATCACATGTACAATTTTTGCGTTTGTGATAACAGTTAATAATGATATCTTAAAAGATGATTATGTATTGGCATTGCAATTAACTTTAGCTTTACCATTTTTAATGTCTTCATCTTTAGCAAAATCAAAAATAGCAGAAGCAGCTAATTACATAAAAAGTTTAGATAATTTTGGTTATTTATGTTATATAATAGGTTACACTTTTTTTGTTAATACTATAGGTCTTTTACTGGCAACTTTTGTTTCTGTCAAAGTAAGTATGATTTTCTTTGGGGCAAATATTGTTATGGCCTTGCTTTATTCTGTAGTTATTACAACATATAACAAGAAGCAAGTATTTTCAAGGCTACTCAAAGATGGTTTGTTTATATTATTAATAGTTCTAGGAGGCATACTGCCTGCTTTAGGATATTATTAATTATAGGCCTCTTTATGCAGTTTTTTCAACTTCTCATTGCTTTGAAAATTTCTCAACAAGACATTTATTTCTTTGGCAAGGGAATTTTTCAAATCCAAAGGATGAAGCTTTTTGGAAACAAAATCCTTTTCAACATCATTGTAATTTTTATAAACTAAATCCCCTCCAAACTTTGCTGAACGTTCAACTACAAAACTTTCTTTTTTATCTTCTTTCAATACAAAAATCAAATATTTTAACAAAGCCATTAATCCATTATTAGAATTTCCTGCAACACATTCAGCCCCGTTAATTTTTCGTTTTACACTTTCCTCATCGTTTAAAGTATCAATCTTTGTCTTCTCATCACTTGAGCTCATTTTTTCACCAACAAGCCCCCTTATCATAGGAGTCATTAATTCAATTCTTTCTTTATATCCTATTTTAGGCAGGTTTTCATGTGCATAAACCATTATTTTCCTTTGATCAACCCCTGCAAATTGTATATCAACTTTTAAGTATTCCTCGTCAAGCGCTTGCATCAGAGGGTAAATCAAACCCGAAAGTTTTGCGCTTTCACTATCCATATTTTTCACAACCTCAGATGCTGATTTCCTCGCGTCATGAATGCTAGTTAAAGTGCTCAGTTTTAACAAATCATTAAAATAATTTTTATTCAATTGAACTTCAGAACCTTTAACAAATTCCAATTTTTTAACATCAACATCAATTGTTTTCAAAATTGTTAATATGATTTCTTTGTAATATTCATATCTTTTATTTAAAATTTCCCAAGGAACTCCATCGAGAGCTGCATGTAAATCTGCTAAAAGAATTTTAACTTTTAAACCCGCCCGTAAAAAATCAGCAACTTTCAACATCGGGAAAAAATAAGCAATAGACACACTTCCAGTTGGCATAGTCCCCCAATAAACACTAATCTGTTTTCCAGAACGCAATAATTTTTTAAGTTCATCTTCTCCAATTACTTCTTGCAAGTTTCGTGTAATCAATTCATATCGTTCTTCAATACTCATACTCTTAACCATAATAAAATTTAGAAAGCACAATTATTAAATCTTATTATACAATGTTACTCCAGATTACATTATTCTTTATTCTAGGAACAATTGCAGGGATATTAACAGGCCTCTCTCCAGGAATTCATATAAATATTGTTGGTGCAGCGCTTGTTTCTCTTTCCGCCGCGGTCTTTTCATCAATCCTTCCACTATATCTGGTTGTTTTTATCGTCGCTATGTCTATTACCCATAGCTTCGTTGATTTTATTCCTTCAATATTTCTAGGGGCGCCCAATGAAGATACTGCACTTTCAGTTTTGCCCGGTCATGAACTTCTGAATGAGGGAAAGGGTTACGAGGCAGTCATGCTTTCAAACTATGGATGCCTAATTGCAATATTTCTTTTAATTTTCCTATCTATCCCCTTAAGTTTCATAATTCCCATCACATATCCTTATCTCACAAAAGCCATGGCATTTATTTTAATTATATTTTCCATAAATCTCATATTTATTGAAAAAAATAAATTCTCTGCGCTTTTAGTTTTTATATTGACAGGAATTTTGGGCTTCATCATCCTAAATTTAAATGAAAGTTTATTGGCGCAACCACTTCTCCCATTATTATCAGGGCTTTTCGGAAGTTCCTCCTTACTTTTAAGCATAAAACAAAAAACAAAAATCCCTCAACAAGAAATAAATAATAAATTTAAAATTCCATTAAAAGCCCCTCTTCTTGGTTCAATTATAGCATCGCCGTTGTGTGGTTTTCTTCCTGGTTTGGGTTCCGGCCAGGCCGCAATTCTTGGGAATCAAATTGCAAAGACAGATAAGAGGGGCTTTATTGTATTGATAGGAATAACAAATACTTTAGTCATGGGGTTTTCATTTATTTCTTTATATTTAATTCAAAAAGCCCGTACCGGTTCAGCTGTTTCAATACAACAATTAATTGGAACAATTTCTTATAAAATGTTAATGCTAATATTAATTATCTGTTTATTTTCAGGGATAATTTCTTTTTTCATAACGAAATTTCTTGCAGAAATCTTCGCAGGAAAAATAGACAAAATAAATTATTCAATTCTTTCCATATTCGTCCTCATAATCATTTTTATTGTAGTATTTATCTTTTCAGGATTTTTTGGATTAATTATTTTAATTTTGTCAACATTGACAGGAATTTATTGCATCTCTCTAGGAGTCAAACGAACAAATATGATGGGTTGCTTGCTAATTCCAACAATTTTATATTATTTAGGGCAACAAATATTTTAAATTAAAATCTAAATCGCTTCAACTTCCTCATCCAAATTAAGAATCAAATTATCACTTTCATCTAAAACTTGTGCAACTACTTTTTTGTAATTCTTTTCTTTATCATAAAATTTAAGCGCCTTGCTGGCAGCTGCAACAACCAAAACCCCAAACAATTTATTTTTAGTCCTAATTGATTTCATAACTTCTGGAATTATTTCTTCATAATCATAATTTTTATGTTCAATTTTAAGGTCAAGCGCTTTTGTCGCAGACTGCGCAATAAGCAGTTTCATCTCACTTTTCTCTCCAACAGAATAATTTACCATAAAAAATGAATACTCATTCCTTTTTTAAAAATATATTACTACTTAAAGAAGTTAAATTCCAAAGCACGCGAGCCGTGTTCAACTTTTCTGCAGGCGAGCAAAACCTTACTCACTTTCTTTAGGAGCGCATACTCCGAAAGCATGACCGTCCCAGTTGTCGCCCCAGCTGCTACCAATAACATCCAACCTGCCGACGAAGTACCAATCCCAACCCCTGTTCAAAGCAGACGATCTTGTTTTTTCTTCGTCAACTGATTCAAAGCTAAAAAGATGTGGATTAACTTTATATTTTGATGCTACTTCTGAAATTTTTTGAGCTCCTTCTTCACCATATCTTGCAACAATGTAAGGATTTTTTCCTAATTCTTTTGGTTTTTGAGTTCCTATTTTATATCCAAACGGAACGAATTTTACTAAAGGATCATTGCTTTGCAATCTCTTTACTAAAGATTGTTTGTCCATATTTAACCTTCCATTTATAATTTGAGGATTATTTTCTAAGATAACTCCATTATTTAATTCTTCATTCGATTTTGGAAGATAAAGATTTCCAATAAATTCCCAAAGAAATGCGTCTTTTAAGAGGTTGATTATTTGCGATTCATATTCTCCTTTTTTATTTTGAAAAGCATCATAAACCAACGAAGCTGTTTCTGAAGAAATCGGTCTTCCTAGTGTGTCCTTATCAATTGCTTCTGCAACACTTCCGTAATTTCCTCTAAATGCAGGATACTGAAAAGTACGTTCTCCTTCTTGGTGTGGAACTATCAAACATGTTTTTCCTACTTGTATTTCCATAATTTTACTAAGAAATTGTCTATTTATAAATTTTATTACATGTTACTATTATAGAATTAAAACCATTTCCCAAGCCCTTCCGATTACCTTTAGGTTATCACAAAATTTAAAACCAATGTTTTAAATTTTCTTGCTTTTCCAGTTCTTTCCCAAAAATAGAATCAATCTGCCTTTTTACTAATTCAACACTTTGTTTTATATAAGGAGATAAGTTATATTTATCAATTAAATTCATTGCCGGGTCAAGATATTTTTTTATTCCCCCTTCATGAATTGTAAAAATAATTTTCCCTTTACAAACCGGACAAACCCCACTTAAAGGAGGTCGCCTCATAATTTCATTGCAGTTAACACACCTGAAACCTTGCATAGAAAATTTCCTCAAATTACCTTTCAAATCCCTTATAAAATGCCTTTCAATTATCAATCGCGCAACATCTGAAGTGTCAACCGCTCTTATTTTTTCAACAAGCGCCATTTGATGCTCTACTTTTTCTTTCATAGTTCCCAAAAGTTTGTAAGATGAACAGTTCACTCCTTCGTTAAAATTGTTTGTATCGTGTGTAAAACCAATTCCAATAAAAGGATTTTTTCCTTGCTTCAACAATTTCTTAACTATAATAATACTTTCAACTTCAGAACTATGTTTTCTTTGTTCTGCTTTTATATACAATTCTAAAGGATAGCTATTTCCTGCTTCCATAACTAATTCTAAATCAAGAATTTGTTCATCAACTTCTCCCGCTTCTATACGCGCATTCAAAACTAATGGAGCGTCTTGTGTTCCTCCCCTATGGCTTGGCAAGAATTCTCTGGAAAAATTAATTAATACATCAGAAAGCAACATTATTGCAGCTTCATCACCATCACAATCACGTCTCATTGCAGCATGCATGTAAGGAGATGCAACAAGACCTTGAACTCCTGAAAACCCAACAAATCTACATATAACTCCTGCGCAATTATGCGGTGCCATACAAACCCCTAATTTCCCGACGAGATCTTCTCTTTTTTTAACATTATAAATCGGCTCTACCCCATAAAACTTCACCAAAAGTTCATCAATAAAATTGCATGTCTTCAAAAAAACATCGTCGGCCTTTTCATCCGGACTTTCCAAACATGAAGGAAGCAAAATATCATGAGGAAATAATTCTAAAATTTGTTCTTCATTTTTTAAAGGCATTCCATAAATATCTTCATTATATCCAATTTCACATAATTTAGCTACACTAACTCCAACTTCCTTTGGCTTAAAAGCAGTTAGGGGTAATTCAGTAACATCATATCTTATCGTCCCGTCCTTATTAACTTGTAAACCATACTTAGCGCGCAGAATCCCTTTCATTAAATTTTCAGGAATTTTTTTATCCGAACTCAACCCCCTCACTCCTTTAATTAAAACAGGAATCTCAAGATTGTTTAATTTTAATTTATTAACAGCATCGTTAAAATAATGATTTATGTCCAAATCCTTAATCATACTAAAATTTCCTTTTTCATCACCCATCTCTTTTTCCAAACTTATTGTATCAGAATTTCTATAATAATATTTTCTTACACATTTATTTCCGCATTTTTCACAAGTTAAATAAATCGTTTCCACCCCGCATTTTTCACAATAAAATAAAGGAAAACTTGATCTGACTTTTCCAACTTTGCACGCTTCATGAACACTTCTTAATCTTCCACCCTCATTTCCTACTGGGAATAAAACATTCGGGCTCCCAATCAACTTTCTCAGCTTTGCTTTTTCTGGTCTGCCCATTCTTGTTCCAATAAAATCTCCTGCCTTATCTTTTATAACAAATTCAGAAAGCTCATTCACTTTTTCCAAAACATTTTTTTCATCATTTATAAGAAATTTGTCAGCAATAAAATCATTAAGAAATAATTCGTCACTTTCAAGCAAACTTAAATCCAACCCGATATTTGTAAAGAACTTTTTGCTGCTAATTTTTGAAAGAACAACATTCTCGACGACAAAATCATGCTCTACTCCAAGCAACTCCAAAGCCCTCTTCCCGAAGTTATACTTTTCCCACTCGCTTTTTCTAAAAGGCAAAACTATTTTGCCATCCCTTATCTGGGAATTCTTTAACCAAACTATCAACTCATTAAATTGTTCTTTATTTATCTGGCTCCAATAAAAAATATTCTTAGGATAAAGGGGAATGCTATATTTCTTGCTTAAAGCAATCGACTCATAAAAATCAACATCCCAAAAATTTAAATTCCCTTCATAACCTTTACTTTTTAATTCTAAATTCCACCATTCTTCAACATAGCCAGGATTTATCAAAGGAGAATTTCTATTTAATACATCTGAAAACGGGACGAGCAAGTCACCCAAATAAATAATTTCTTCAACATCTGAATAAAGTTTAGTCGCCTCTTCTTTTGTTTTTAACTGCTTTACACTTCCATTAAATAATTTTACAATTGGTCCTTCAACACAATCACAAACTGAAACCGCGCATCCCTTAGTTGGCTTTTCAATTTTTAATTGCGTTCCTGTTGCGATAAAATTATCTGTGATTGCCATAGTTGCAGGATGTAATGACGTAGCTGAAAAACCAGACATTCTTCCACGGCCATATCTAAATCTTAATGCCCCCGATCTTGATGGATGCCCAAAGATCGGGCGACCAGCAACCAGATCCTTAATGTAAGGTGGGATATTATCACTTGAACTTTTACCCTTCACCGATGTCAATTTCTCATGAAGTTCTATATATTCTTTCAAGAAATCAAATCCAGTTGCTTGAATTCCATTCTTCTTGACCCCATTATAAAGCCTCAAACCTTTTGCCGCTTTTTGTGCAAGACCTTCAGAGAAAACTAAACACATTCCTCCCCTAAGATTGTTTGTTTCAATTCTTTCCAAATTTTTATAATTAGAAACTTCAAATTTTTCAGTTGGTTCGCCGCAAATTTGTATTGGTAAATGCCTTGCTAAAAAATCAATTTCTTTTTCCAAAGGTAAATATTGCAAATTAGTAACCCTTTCATGATAATCATAATTTTCCGCGATATATCTTTTGATTTCATCTTCTGTAGGATCGTACTTTGCATACCCAAATAATTCTCTTAAATAATCTATTAACATTAAAACAATACATGATGCCGTCGTCCCCGAACTTCTTATAGGACCGGAAAAATATGCTTTCAAATAATCTTTTCCGTCGCGTGTTTTTGCCAATTTAACTTCTGTAAAACCTTCTATTGGACTCGATACGACCCCCAAAGTTGTATAAGCAAAACCAATTCTTATTCCAGCATCAATTGCTTGTAACAGCGACGCAAATTGACAGAATTTTTGCTTCGCAACCTCTTCAGCAATTTTAAAAGAAACAGTCGCGTCCAATTTACCATAACTTTTTTCAAGTTCTAAAATTCTTTCAGTTATTCCCGAATTCATAACTTGTGGATATATTGTCGCAATAAGACCTACACACTTTTCAGCCATGCTTTTTGCTAAAGGAATTTCAACTTTATCAACAGGATCAAGCCCTTTAGAACGCGCGTCCTCAGCGACGCTGTAAACTTTCCTTACATCTTTTTCAAGATTTATAAAATATTGTTCAATTTGCATTTACTTTACCACCCAATTATCTTTAGAGTAATCCTCAAAATCTAAAATCTTGACCGCGCGTGTCTTCAAATTAAATAAAGGAACTTTGCAAAAATCCGGTTCATTTCCCATTTTTTCTTGAAAGGGGGTTTTGCTTTCCCAACATGAACCAGATATTACTAAAATATTATTATAATAAGAAACTGCACTCTTATGGGTATGTCCTGAAAAAAAAATATCTGGAATTTTTTGTATGATATGAAAATCATTTTCTGATGGGAAATATTGGGCTGAAGAGTGTGTCGGGGCCAAATGCCTTTGACTCAAAAGATAATGCATTATCTTGTCAGGTGTATGCGCGGCTTTTTCTTTCATTAATCTTGAAATATTATTTGCGTAAAAATGATAAGACATTCCATGATACATTAAAACATCAAACCCGGAAAAATCTTCACACACCCCGATATTAACATAAGAAGGATTTGTTGTCAAAATAATATTTTTCAAGTTGTATAAGGGCCAGGCATATTTCTCGTCGAGCAATGGTTGCGGCTCCATTAATCTTAAAGCATCATGGTTTCCAGGGGATATAATTATCTTAATATCTTTTCTTATCTTACTAAGAAGTTCCGCGACTTTCAAATACTGTTGTTCAACATCCGGCAAAACCAAATCTTTTTCTTGTCCTGGATACTCTCCAACACCTGCAATTAAATCCCCAATCAAGAATAAATATTTAATCTTCTCCACTTCAGGAGTGTTTGGAATCTTTCCATTCAAATAATCTATAAATTTTAAAAATTCACTTTCCAAAAACCTATTAGACCCGACATGCATATCTCCTGTAAAAACAGCATATTCTTCTTTTGGACTTTGTTTTCTTTTACTAATCATCGCGTCCGGAAAAATAATATCATTAACAAAAACGATCTCCTGATTTCCCGAGCATTTAATTCCAATAACAGAATCTAAAGCAACTTCTTCAGTTTTAGCAATAAGCTCTGGCTTGCTTGCATGAATTAATGCCTTAATCTTACCTGTTAAATCTTCAATTTCTAAAATAACATTTTTATTTTTTGTGTAGCTTTTGTTTGCAACCAATCCAATTAAAGAAATTCCTTGCCGGTTTCCAGAAATTTTATTTATAGATACTAAGTTATTTAGTTCTGAATGTTCTTGTAAAATCTTCTTCATTTCCCCAAGTCTCCCCCTAAAATGTCTTACAAAATCACCTACTTCTAACTTTTTCAAAGGGATTGAAGGCATTGATAAAACCCTTACATCTTCAAAATTTTCTGTCTTAACTTCCCCAACAGATTTTTCAATAGAAACTTCTTTTGAAATTTCAATACTTAAACCTAATTTTATTTTAAAAGTCTCTAGGCCTTTCTGGCTTTCTTTCGGAAGGCCTATCATAAAATTTTCTAATTGATTCCTATTCTCATTAAATAAATTTTTAGTAATGACTTTTTTATGTGTTTGGTTCTTTATTTTTTCTATAATAAGTTTAACCGATTCAACATCCTCTGTTTCACTAAATAAATTTAGGACTTCCTTGTCTAAAAGTAAGCCATTGCTGACACAAAATCTTAAAATTTCATTCGACACCATTTTGATAATTTGTGATTAACTAAATCACTATTTAATTTAATGTTTCATTAATTATATGTTTGGCTTTTTCTATAATATTTTTTGATATGGCAAGCCTAATTTCCCTCATTCTGCCGCCTCTTCCTTTAGAAATTACCCTAACATTAATTATTCCTAACATATCAAACTCTTGGATTATATCTGAAACACGTCTTTGAGTTAAAACCTCCACCTTATATCTTGGGCATAAATCTTGGTAATAATTATAAACATCCCCTGTAAAAATTAATTCATCATTCTTTTTTCTTTCATTTAAATCTATAATTGATTTTAAAACAATTTGAAATTGCTTTGGCTCTGTTTTAATAACATCTAAAATCTTATCTTTTTCAATTTTATTATTTGCCTCATCAATATGTTTAAGCATAACTTTACTTGAATTATCCCTCTCAGCAAGTTCGCCCGCTATCCTTAGTAAATCAAGCGCTCTTCGTGCATCTCCATGCTCTCTAGCAGCAAAGGCGGCACATTTAGCGATGACCCCATCCTCTAAAACCCCTTGATTAAAGGCAATTTCTGATCTTTTACTCAAAATATCTTGAAGTTGTAGCGCATTATATGGAGGAAAGACAATTTCTTCTTCACCTAAAGAACTTCTTACTCTCGGATCTATTTCATCTAAAAAAGTCAAATCATTACTTATTCCTACAATACAAATCTGCGTCTTACTCAATTCTGAATTAAGCCTTGTTAAATTATATAAAAACCCATCAGAAATTTTTTTAACTGTTTGATCAATTTCATCTAAAATTAAAATTAAAATTTGTTTTTTAGAATCAATTATTTCAATAAACTTAGCATAAACTGACTCTGTAGGCAAACCCGTTGCAGGCACTTCCCCCCCAACTTTTTTAATTAATTCAGCCAAAATTCTATATTCTGTATCTGAAACCTTTCTCAACTTACAATTAAGATACTCAATTCTTAAATCAAAATCTAAAGTTTGATTAAATCTTCTCAAAAGCTCTTCTTTGACAAATTGTATACTTAATGTCTTTCCAGTTCCAGTTTTTCCATAAAGAAATAAATTACTTGTCTTTTCTCCTTTCAAAACAGGAGCAAGAATAGAGGCAATCTGTTTAATCTGTTCGCTTCTATGAGGAATTGTTTCAGGATTATAATTCGACTGAAGTATTGATTTATTTTTAAAAACTCCTTTCTTCGCAATTGAATCAAAAATTTGATCTAAATCATTAACCATAACATCACACCATTATTTCCTTTGGAAAATAAAAATTTAAACTAATCTACCTCGAAGAAAATTAAGATATTATATAAAAAATTATAACTACTAATAAAGAAGGACACCTTAATTTCCCATGGAAAGTAAAATAAAGAGTAAATAATATAATTTTTTATTAATTTTTTTATTTATTTAATACTTCTACTTTTTAATTTATATTTTTAATTAATTATTAATATAATATAATAATTATATATAATATATATACTATATAATATAAATTTTTATAAATAAAATAAAAACAAACAAAAACAAACAACTCTTTTTAAAACATTTCCATACGAAATCATAGGGTGACACCCCCTTTTATATTTAAATTACCAATCAAAATCTTAAAAAATTAGTTAATATTTTATTAGAATCATTAAAAAACCAAAAACAATATCACTCAAAAACTATGTTTTTTTCATAGAAAACTTTATAAATTTGCTTTTTATTTTTTCAACATGCAAAACGGTAAAAATCCATACTCAACTATTCTTAGTAAGATGATTGTTACTAAAGAAGGTAAAAGGTTGGGTTTTGTAAAAGACATTACTTTTGAAACAAAATCTGGAGAATTAATTAATATTGTTGTAAAGGACTCAACTCCTTATACAAGGAACCTTAACCTTGAAAAGACAAAATCTGATGAATTTTTGATTCCTTATAGTGCTATTATAGCAATTGGTGATTTTGTTATAGTTTCTGAAGAAGATCTGATCTAACTTTTTAATATAAATATTTAAAAATCTTAATCTCAAGATAATAAAATGAAATTAGTGGGATTTAGTTTTAATAAAATAGTAGCTGAGAAGATTTCTATGGAAAGACCTAAAAATTTAACAATAAACACTGGAATAGACATTTCTACAATTTCTAAGGCAGACACAGAGATTTCTATGGGTAAAGAGGAAATTTTACATATAACTTTCAATTATAAGATTGAATATAACCCCAAATATGCCCAAATTCAGTTTTCTGGAGAGGTCTTCCTAGGAGTTGACAAAAAAATTTCTTTAGAAATTTTAAAACAGTGGAAAGAGAAAAACCTTTCTGAAGAGTTTAAAATATCCCTTTTTAATATTATCTTTCGTAAATCAAATATAAAAGCCCTAGATTTAGAAGACCAAATCGGCCTTCCACTTCATATTCCTTTACCGCGCCTTTCTGGTGAAAAGAAAGATTAAGATTCTTAACTATTATTAAATTTACAAAGTTTTTTATACCGAATAATTAATTTTAATCTATGAGGATTTCAAAAGCAAAACAAGATAAGATCTCAGAGCAAATTCTTGCATTACTCTTTACCTCTAACTTAAGGCCTTTATTCACTTCACAAATCTCTCATGAAATCGCGCGTGATGAAGAGTTTGTTAAGAAAATTTTGTTTAACCTCAAAAAGAAAGGTTTGGTGAATGAAGTGACTAAAAATCCTAAAGGGGTGTCTTATCTTAAACGTTCGCGCTGGCAACTTTCTGATTTAACTTATAGTGCTTATAAACAGCGCCAATAATCTCTTTTACCCACTATAATATTTTTATACTCTTTATCTTACTAAATTTATGGATCAATTAAAAGAGGCGTTCCAAAAAGTAAAATATGATATTGATTCTATAAAATTAGAACTTTCATTCTTACATAACTACCTTAAAGAAGATAGAGAGAAGATGATAGAAATTGTCGAATTAATGTCTAAACTAAATCAAAAAATCTCTTTGCTTAATTTAAATATAAATAACATTAAAAGTAAAGTAGAAGACTATTCAATCCCCTCTTTATTTTCATTTCCAAACTTAATCCCTCAAAGTTCGTACAATCCTCAAGATAACAATTCAACACATACTCCCACACATAACCCCTCAAATAAGACAAATCCAACACATACTCCCACACATAATACCCTCTTTAACCCCTTAAACAACCAAAATTCACCTATTTCCATAGGAAATGAGGGGGTTCCAACAGACAGACAGACAGACCAACAGACAGACGTTTCGACAGATCTTTTGGTTAAAAATGTGCTTAAAAACACCCTAAACCCCATAAACGACGCAGCAAATATTCTAACCTCTTTAGATGCTTTAAAAAAAGAAATACGGCTTAAATTTAAACGCCTTACAGAACAAGAAATAATCGTTTTCTCGACGATATATCAATTAGAAGATGAAATGGGTTATGCGGACTATAAATCTATTTCAGATAGGTTAAAACTTACTGAAAGCTCTATAAGAGACTATGTCGGGCGTTTAATAATTAAAGGAATTCCCGTCGATAAAAAGAAGTTAAACAATAAATCTATTCAATTGAATATTTCCCAAAATCTTAGAAAAATTGCCTCTTTGCCTACAATTCTCCAATTAAGGGATCTTTAATTTAGTTTTTCGTCTCACCGAATAAATATCTTTACTCTCCCTTTTTTATAACTAATTCCTTTCAACACTTACATTTTATGCCTTTCTTTGTTTATTTTATTAAAAAACCTCTCTTTTTGAATAATTTTTTATGAAAATCTATCTTTTCTTTCAAAAAATCAAGGCCCAAATCTATCTTTATCTCACTTTTGGCCTTACCTCCCTCTTTTTTCTTATTTTTTCCATCCAACAAACTCTCACTTTCCATGTTTTCTACCCATTTTCCTCTGTTTTTTTGTCTTTTTTACCTTTATTAACTCTCACTTTCGACTTTTTGAGCATATTTTCCTTCATTTCTTCCCGAATAAACACTCTTTTTTTGCCATTTTTCTCTACTTGTTCTTCTATTATGTCACTTTTTGATTTTATTGAATTTATTTGACCTCTTATTGTTGATCTCTCTTTTCCAAGCATGGCTCCCAAATCATCATAGCTTAATTTCATGTCACTATTTAATAATATCCACAATATTGCTCTTTCAGTAACTGAAAATTGGTCTAAATTCGGTGTTTGAACACCTGTTTGAACACCTGTTTGAACAGCATAAACACCTGTTTGTTTGTTCAACACCTGTTTGGGTGTTTGAAATTTTTTAATTTGTCTCATTTCAGAAGTCATAGAAACAACATTTTTAATTCCTTCAATATCATTTTGTATCGTCGATAAAAGCTCTTTTATTTCTTCAATATCTCTTTCCCTCATATTATTCTCAGAATCAAGGTGTTTAATCCATCCACTTACAGCAGTTATATCTTTTTTAACAGATTCAAATCCAACCTTAGTGCCTTCTCTAAGATTCTCCACCTCTCTTTTTCCTGTAAACAACCAAAACATCTTAATATAATTACAAAAAATCTATTTAAAAATGTTTTGTTCCGTCGATATAACCTCGTCGCTGACACCTGTCTGACATCTGTCGAAAGATGTGCTGGATGTGCTGGAAAAACACCTGTTTGTCAAAAAAAAGTTAGGCAAACAGCCTGTTTAAACACCTTTAAACACCCAAACACCCTTCCAAACACCTGTTTGCCTTAGAATTATTTCTTTAATCTTACCGTCGATAAATACATTCAAACACCTGTTTGCTTTAATAAATCTCTCAAAAAAGTTTATTCCAACATATACTTAGATGACCTAAGTACACAACATCCCATTCAAACAAAAATCTACTAAAAAATCCCTACAAAATTTTATAAACTATTTTTTACTAATCTTTTAGTAAATAACTTTTATTAAAAAATGGGGAGAAAAATCTTGAATTTCTTTTATCTTGGAAGGCAATTTAAAAAAGAGTTTAAGAAACAATTACGGCTTCTTATTGTTGTTAGTTTTGCTTTTACAATGGCCTTCACCTGGCGTCAGACTACTTTCGACCTTTCACAATCTCTCGTCCAATTTTTCTTCCATATCCAAAATTCAGATACTTTAAGTGTGCTCTCTTCAATTCTAATAACCATAGCCAGTATATTTTTCATTCTTTTAACTTCTTACATCTTAAAAGATCATGACGAATATTAGTCCCAAAAGGCAAATATTAGATAACTATATAAATCCCAATACCCTATAAAATAAATGGTAAGTACAATTTTAACCATATCAGCAGTCTTAGCTATTTTAATAGGAATTTTAGTGTTGGCTATACCAAAATTCTTGCGTTATGCTGTAGGATTATATCTTATTTTAATGGGAATCTTACAATTAGTAAATCTTTATTACCCTATATATTAATCTATTAATTAATAAAATATTTATCTTCTTATAAAATCCTTTAAATAATATTTAAACAACCTCTTGAACTAAGCTAACCTTTGTGCACAATCTCCCCAAAAACAAAAATAATAACTCAAATTTCCGACGAAAACATATATTATTTTATAGAAATCATTAAAAACTTTATTTACTCTAAATTTTTAATGTCAAATATCTATGATGATTTGAATAATGCAATTAAGGGAAAATTTTATTTTTTAGGTAATGAATTAGTTAGGGCAACGATATTATTACCACAATCTAAATCTGTTGAGGTAATTTATGATAAAATTGATCAAAGAACTGGAGAAGTTATAGGTCATGATAGAATAGATCTAAAAGAAGCATATTTACTTGACAGGGTTCAAGATGTGAAGATTTTATCTCGATTAGAACAACAAGCCCAGAGTGCACAAAGCCAACCTAAGAGCACACAATCAGATCCTTTAGATTTGATTCTTCAAGAAGGAGAAGATGCAACACCCTCCCAAGTTGCAAAAGATCTTGGTTTATGTTGATTTTCCCTCAAAAACCCCTAAACGTTCGTACTATCCTTATTGTAAGTAGTTAGTATTATGCCAAAGTACGAACCTCTTTAAAATGTCTACATTTATTTTTATATTTATAATCTATAAGGGGTGGTGGTAAATATAATTATATGTAAAAATTGTGGAGAGAAAAAAGAGCACCAAGCTTTTGGAGTATGTTATAAATGTTATAAAAAACTTTATTGGAGGTCCAAAACAATTATTTGTAAGAGGTGTGGGAGAGAAATGCCCCTCCATGCCAAAGGGCTGTGTGATGGTTGTTATAATTCAGTATTCCACTTAGATAAAAACAAAGCTTGGAATAAAAAGAAACTATATGGTTTGGATATGGACGTTTACAAAAAAATTACTTCCTCTTGTGTATTGTGTGAATTTAACAAAATAGTCGATTTACACCATCTTGATGAAAACAATAAAAATAATAACCTAAATAATTTAGTCGGTCTTTGCCCAAATCATCACAAAATGTTGCATGATTTTAGATATAGAAAAGAAATGCTGGAATTGTTAAAAGAAAAAGGATATAAAACTTCTGACAATAAAAATCATGAATATATTCACTTAACAACTTAGGTCTCCCTAAACTTTAAAAGTCCGCTTTTCTAAAATATTATAAAGAAAATGAAAAACAATAAGCCTTTTTTCAAAAAGAAAAATTTTGAGCATAGAAAAGATTTCCCTGTACAAGCGCAGCCATTCTTAGTTAAGGATCTTTCTTTAGAAAGTGTTGGTAAGACTGCTTTGTTAAAAGGGCTTGTAGATGGAATTTCACAGACTGAAGGCCCAACTTTATTTTATTTAGATGATGGTACAGGAACTTTTACATTAAAGGGTTTTATTGGTCCTGGAAAAAGAGCTTATCCTGAAATTGAAGAAACTAATGCTGTCAAAGCAAAAGTTCAAATTAAAGAGTATAATGGAACTTTAGAAGGGGAAATAATAAAATTAGAAAAACTTGAAGGTCAAGATGCTGAATTTGTTAAAAAACAAATTGAAGAAGTTCAGCGTCAAAGAGCAAAACCGATAAATACAGAATTTCTAATAAAAAGTAAAATCTTGGAAAAATTAAAATCACATTTTATAAAAGCCGCGACTGAAATTCGTTTAGCAATCATACAAAATAGGCCTATTATAGTGAGACATCACAACGATGCTGATGGTTATTCGTCCGGATTTGCATTGGAAAGAGGAATTTTACCTTTAATAGAAGAACAACATAGCTCTTCAAAAGCGGCATGGGAATTTTTCGTTCGTTCTCCATGCGCTGCGCCTTTTTATGAAATAGATGATTCAATTAGAGATACTTCAACTTCTTTAAGGAACGCAGCTAAATTTTCAAATAAAATGCCTTTAGTAATAATTGCGGATAATGGTTCAACTGAACAAGATTTATTTGGGATTCAGCAAGGAAGAGTTCACGGAATGGATTTCATCGTCGTTGACCATCATCCTTACGAAGAGGATGTAATTTCAAAAGAAGTTAAGGCGCACATAAATCCATTTTTAATTGGTGAGTCAGGTTCAGAATTTTCTGCTGGAATGTTATGTACTGAATTAGCTCGTTTTATCTCACCTGTTTTAAATATTTCACAAATTCCAGCTATGGCAGGTTTAGCAGACAGAATAAATAATCCTGAAGCAATGGAACAATATCTAAAAATTGCGGAGAAAGAAGGTTATTCTAAAGAATTGTCTAAAAAAATTGCAACTGTAATCGATTTTGTTTCTGCAAAATTGCGTTTTATGGAAGCGCGTGAATATATTGAAGTCTTATTCGGCGAACCAAGAGGAAAACAAAAGAAATTAGTTGATTTAATGATTCCTTATATTAATGATTTAGAATCAAAAGGCCTTGAAATTGCAAAATCTGCAGCAAAGACTGAAAAGATTGGAGACAAAACTTTGCAAACTTTAATGATAGAAGAGACCTATCCTGGTTTTGGTTTTTATCCTAAGCCAGGAAAGGCATTGGGAATGTTGCATGATTGGATTCAAACAGAAAAGAAATTAGACAAAGTTGTTTCTGCAGGAATAATGAGTTCTGCAATAACTTTGCGTGCAACCGATGGCGCGGAATTTTCAGTTCACGAATTCATGAATTTAATTGATAAAAAAATCCCAAGCGCATTCGTCGAAGGTGGAGGACACAAAAACGCAGGCTCAATTACTTTCGTTCCAAACAAACGAAAAGATATTTTAGAATTATTAAGGGAATATCTGAAGAAATAATCGCATGGTATCCATTAAGAAAAGATATTAAAGAAAAATTTAATTAATTTTCTTAGAATTATTCAACTTTCAAAAGCTTAACTTTAAAGATTAATTTTTTCCCAGCAAGGGGATGATTTAAATCAATTATGATTTTTTTGTCATCAACTTCAGTTATAACTGTGGGAATTTGCTGTCCATCAGGAGTTGACATAATAAGAGTCATTCCTTTTTCAGGTATTTGATCTTCAGGAAGCACCTTTCGTGGGATTTCTTTTATTAATTCTTTATTATAATCTCCATAACCATCTTCTGGAAGAATTTTAAATTCTTTTTCTTGGTCTATTTTCATTCCTTCAACAGCCTTATCAAAACCTGGAATTACTTGGCCTTCTCCAATAACAAAAGTCAAAGGATGAGAGTGATCTCCATGCTTAGAACTATCAAATATCGTCCCGTCTTCAAATTTTCCTTCATAATCTAGCGTTACTGTGTCGCCTTTTTTAGCACTCATAATCTTGCACAATAAAAAAGCCCTTTTAAGTGTTTCTCTTAATTAATTTGAAACCAAAATTATATAAAACAGTTCGCACAATACTGATTATGACCCCACAACAATTCCTTGAAAAATTAAAAGTTGAACTAAAGATATCTAAGAATTCTGAATACACAATTAGAAATTACACTCGGGCGAATCAAAATTTATTAAATTTTACAAAGAAATCCCCTGAACAAATTAATGAGGATGATGTTAAACTTTATACAGCTGAAAATATTTCAAACCAATCAGCAATGACAATAATACTTTTTTTATCTGCAATAAAATATGCTTATCTAAATATTCTAAAATTAGATCCTACAATAGGAATTAAACGTCCCAAAAGAGAAAGGAAAATCCCATCTGTTTTAACAAAAGAAGAACTGAGATCTCTAATTAATGCTATTGACACGAGAAAATCCAAACTTATGGTGTCATTAACCTATGCATGTGGTTTCCGTGTATCTGAATTGTTGAATCTAAAGATAAATGATTTGAAGTTTGAAGAGCAAACAGGATATGTTAGGCAAGGAAAAGGCAAAAAAGACAGGGTATTCAACATACCAAATTTTCTAGTTGACGATTTAAAAAAACAAATTGAAATTCAAAAAGAATCAAATCAGGAATTTTTGTTTACAGGTCCAAAAGGGAAATTATCTTCTCGTAACATTCAAAAAATTGTTTCTTCTGCCGCTTTTCGTGCCGGAATAGATAAAGATGTGCACCCCCATACATTAAGGCATTCATACGCCACTCATCTTTTAGAGAATGGAACGGATATAAGATACATTCAAGAATTGCTTGGCCATGCCGATCTTAGCACCACCCAATTATATTCTCATGTTTCAACACAACAATTAAAAAAAATAAAATCTCCTATTGATTCACTAATGGAAAAATAAATATGGAAAAAACTAAATGTATAAAATGTAGTTATGAATCCGAAGACAACTTGTTAAAATTTGAAACCCCTTTGTGTTCTATTTGTTATCGTTTTTCTCCAAATGTTGAAAATAAGTTTAAGGATTATGTTTCTGAAAAGGTAAATTCTAATGTTCTTGACTCTTTTAGAAAATATTCGGAAATTGGCCGGCCGCAATTAAAAGGAATGACTCTTCGTGCATCTCAAGGTTCTCAAATGTCTCGTCCTCCTTTTGGTTATAAATTTTCAGACGGAAAATTAATTCCTGCAGAGAACTTTCGTGAAGTTGAAGAACTATTTGAAGAATTTTTGACTACAAATATAAGTTTGCGTCAATTATCACAAAAACATAATCTTTCTGTAAATGGTTTGAAAAAGATCCTTTCAAACTTTGCTTACATTGGGAAAGTAAAATTTAACAATCAAATTCATCAAGGGAATCATCAAGCGATAATTTCAACCACATTGTTTAATCACGTTCAGAACAAATTAGATAGGTTAAGAAAAGTGAATATTCAAGAAGAATAATATTTATATAATTATAAAGGAAATAACTTTGTGACAAAGAGGTCGAGCAGTCATTACAAAGCATTAGAATATCTTGCAGAGCATCCTGAATATATTGGGATTGATCCTCGAGACGTCTCAACTGTTTCTGTTGAACAAGTCTTATTTCATAGAGGAAAATTTTATTGTAAAATTGATTTGGTATATGAATTAAATACTGGTAAAGCAGTCATAATAGAATACAAATCTAATGGACACAAAGAGTTAATTGAAAAAGGGGAAAGCCAATTGGAAAGAGCAGTTGAATTTTATCAAAAAATAATGAAAATTCCTGCAGAAGGACGTTTAATTACTGGAGATAGTTACCCACAACTTAAAAGAGGACGGAAAAAACCTTTGAACTTTGAAACAAAATCTAAGAATAAATAATTATCTGTACGACTTCTGTCTCTTTGCTCTTGCTTTTGAATCCCCTGGTTTTCTTGATTCTTTTCTTCTTACATCTGCAACAAGCAATGTTCTGTCATAATCAAAATAACTATCTTCAAGTTCTGTGGATTTCGTAAACTTAACAATTGCTCTTGCTAAAGCCAATCGTGCAGCTTCAATCTGTCCTCGTGCTCCCCCACCCTCAGTTTTAATTTCAACATCAAAATTAATTTTTCCGAGGATATTATGTGCAATTCTTAATGGTTCTTCAATTCTTAATTTATCAAAGAAATCAAGCGTCTTATAATTTCTGTTATTTATTGTAATTTGTCCGTTTCCTTCTTTTATTGTTGCTCTTGCTACTGCTCTCTTTCTTTTTCCTGAGACGATTATTTTTTTATCTTTATTTTCTACCATATTTATTGTGTAACATATTTAATTGTCACAAATTTTTTAGTTCTTTCTTTAGACATTTTAATTGATTCTTTTCCTTCAAATTCTTTTGGGACTCCAACATAACATCTTATTCTTTTGTACGCTTCACGACCCCTTCCTTCTTTATGTCCGGGAAGCATACCTCTTATAGTTCTTTTTATTAATAAGTCTGCTCTTCTTGAGACCTTTGGACCTACTTGTATAGTTCCAACCTTTCCCCTCTTTCTTTTATATGTTTCTTGAATGTCTTTTTTATTTCCAGTAATAATTATTCTTTCAGAATTCAAAACAATAATATCCTCTCCTCTAAGGACTTCTTTAGCAGCGAAGCTGGCTAATCTTCCCAAGACAGCATTTGTTCCGTCAATTATTTTTATACTCATTTTAATATCCTAAGCCCTTTAGCGTCAGGATTCTTTTTAATTTCATCTTTAATCTTAATTGCTTCACAGCCCGAGTTTTTCAATTTTTCCCTTGCATTTTCTGAAAATCCAAATGCAATTATCTTTGCTTTTTTAGTTAAATTTCCTTGAGAAAGAACTTTGCCCAAAACAATTACCCCTTCCCCTTCTTTAATTTCTTTATTAATTTGTTCAAGATTCAAACTTTTCCAGTTGTTTCTTGAACCAGCCAAAACCCCTGCAGCATACAACCAATTTTTGTGTTTTTTTGCATCACGGATAGTTTCAACTAGTTCTTCACTTGTTTTTCTTCTTTCTTGTTTTGAAATTAATGTTTTACTTTTCATCTTAAAATGCGTACGCTACAGAACTATAAAGTCCCGCTCAACGCGCTAACTCGCAGGTATAAATTCGCTAATTTTAGAGTATTTAAAACTTACTCTGTTTGAACAAGTCCTTTTTCTTCTATAACTTTTATTATCTTGTTCGCAAGTTTTTTTATGTCTTGTTTATCAACGGTAAAAGCGGACGCCTGTTTATGCCCCCCGCCACCAAATTCTTTAGAATAAATTGTTGTATCAAAACCTTTACTTCTGAAAGAGCCCTTAATTTCATTTTCCATTTCAGTTAGTGTAAAAATTAAATCAACTCCTTTTATGTCTTGCATACATACAATTCCAAGGCGAACATCTGAATAATTTAATCCATGTTTATCATATTCATTTTTTGTTGCCCAGCTATAAGCGATTGTATATTTACCAACACTCTTTTTCTCCATATTTGTAAGTAAAATTCCATGAAGTTTTTTTATTTTCCAAGGGGTGCTGTTTATAACATTAACAAACTCTTTTTGGAAATTTATTTTGCCTTTTTTAATTAAGAAAAACATTTTTTCAAATGAGTCGGCAGAATCTCCATACTCCCCAAAATTAGTATCTGTGCAAATACCTAACAAAATTCGCCTGCATAGTTCTTTATCAAATTCAACCCCAACTGTTTCAAAGATATTAAATAAGATAGAACAACAAGAAGGAAGGTTAGGAATTACATAATTAAACTTTCCATAATAATTATTTGTATCATGATGGTCTATATTAATTATCTTCCCTTTTACTCTTCCATTTTCTTGAAATTCATTAGAATAATCTTTTAAAGTTCCATGATCGAGAAAAACAATAAAATCAAAATCATTTAAGTTAAAATCATTAATATCTTTGCCAAATTTTACTTCTTTTACAAAATTATAATCATTCAGGTTTTCACTTAATTTATCTTTGCTTATTAATTCAACTTTAATCCCTATTTTCTTTAAAGCATAACTCATTGCAACACAACTTCCAAGAGAATCTCCATCCGGCCTAGGATGTAATGGAATTAAAACCTTTTTTGCTTTTTTTAATTCATTCCATATTTCTTCAATAGAGTTGTTTTTCATTATTTTAAGAGTGCGGACGATAGGATTCGAACCTATGTAAGCACTAAGCAACAGATCTTGAGTCTGTCCCGTTTGACCACTCCGGCACGCCCGCTTATGAATAAAAAAACTACCGAATAACGATATAAAAACCTTTAGAATTAAATCTTAATCTTTATTTTTTTGGAATAAACTCCATATAAAGTAAATTATCAATGTTGTTAAAATCCAAACAATTATAGAATATAAATCAAAAATATTTGAGTACCAATATACTTGTGGACAAGAACCATTAATTAATTTACATATCTTTAGTTGAGGTAAAGAGATATCTGCTAAAAATCCTACAATAATAGAAACAATTGTCTTCCACAAAGTAACCTTGAAATTCATGATATATCAATATAATTTTTAGTTAAAAATCTATCGATGACTTCAATCTTATTAGAAACTAAATCTTATCAACAACTTTAGTGATCTCTTTCAAGTCCCTTTCCAGTGCTTCTATTGACTTTTTGAAGACATCTTTAACTTCAAGTTGCCCGAAACTTTCAACAGTAATTATTAATTCATCTTTTCTTTTCACTTCTGCTTCTTTACTTCTTTCATAGACTAATCCTTCAATAACATCAACAATTTCTGTTTTTCCCAAATCATTTAAAATAATCTTATCCCCTTTTTCTTTTATTTCAATTTCAGGCAAAATCTTTTTGATTTCAGGCAAAAATTCTTTATCTAAAATAATTTCCGCAGCGTTTCTATAAAACATTAATCCTGGAATAAATTTTGAGTGTTCGCTTCCTTTTCCTATTTTTGCTGTTGCAACAAATTCAAGTTCCTGCCCTTTATTTAATGCAGTTATGGGGATTTTGCCAAAGACAACATCAGCTCCACCCTTTAATTCACCAGAATAAACCATTCCTTCTTTTTCTGTTGAAAGTTTTAGTTTGATTTCTGCTTTGTCTGTGAATGTTTTTTCCATTTTCAAAGGGATTAATCCAACTCTATGGGCAACTGTTTCATCATATAATGAAGAATCATTTTTGTGGATTTCGAGTGTATCAACTGCAAATATTGGAATTTCAGAAATGTGCCTTCTTATCGCATTCGCTAAACTATCTTCAATTTCTGCTTTGAAAACAATTTGATTATCTTTCTTTTCTATTATCTCCATGTTATTACCCAAAGTTGATACTTTTTAAATTCTTCTTCCTCTCTTACACTCTTCTTCCCCTTCGGCCACCTTTCTTTTTAGGTCCGCCACGAGGAACTCTTGTAATATCTAAAATGTTTGCAATTTTATATCCTTCTCTGATTAAACTTTTTACTAACGCATTCGCTCCCGGTCCGGGTGCAGGATTTCCTGTTTGCGCCCTTATTTTAACAAATAAGGTTCCAATTCCTAAATCTTTTATTGTTTCAGTAATTTTTTTAGCAATAAACATTGCAATTGTAGGATTTGCTTTCAAACGATTGTGTTTTGTGACCATTCCTCCAGAAACTTTTATAATTGTTTTTCCAGACATGTCAGTAACATGAACTAAAGTATTGTTAAAAGAAGTGTAAATATTTACAATTGCTTCGTTTGTTCTCTCTCTCTTTTTCTCTTGTGGTTCTTCAATTTCTAATTTTTGTTCCACAACTTCTTCTGTCATATTTTTTCCTCCATTACTTCTGCTTCAACTTTAATAGGTTGTCTTTTAGACACATGTTTTATAATAATTTTATTTTCAAGTTCTACAGGAACAATATAAGATGGGATGTTAATTGCTTTTCCACCAACAAGAATCTTTTTGTGAACAATTAATTGTCGTGCATGTTTTGGAGTGTTGGCTAATTTCTTTTTTACAACAATTGTTTGAAGGCGTCTTTCAAATAAGTCCTTCTTTTCTAAAGATAAAATATCTGCCAAGTTCTTAACATTAAACCCTATTTTTTGAAGACGTTTAGCCAACGCTTCTTGTTCTTCCACATCCGCCTTAATTAATCTTTTAGCTTGCGATCTTATATTACCTATTTTTGCTTCGGCCTTCCATATTTCTCTTTTATTTTTCAAACCAAATTCTTTTCTTATTTTATTTTCTTCTTCGATTCTTTGCTTATCAAAAGGTCTCTTCGGTCTAGAATAATTTTTATGTTTTCTTTTCATTTAATGAACTCCTTCTTAACTGGCGCGCTTTTCTTTTTTATTCCTGAACCTTTGGCCCTGTTTCTTCTGAAGTTGCTTCTTGTTCTTTGACCTCTTAAAGGAAGTCCAGACGCATGTCTTAAGCCCCTGTAAGATCTTATTTTCTTAAGTCGTTTAATATCAAATTCTTTTCTTAATTCTAAATCAGTTCCGATAAGATGTTTGTCATCGCCACTTTCAAAGTCTTTTCTTCTGTTTTTTAAGAAAATTGGAATCTCTGGATTTTTCCCAAATTTAGAGATTTTTTCAATTTCTTCATTAGTTAAACTTCCGATTTTTTTTGTTTTATCTATTTTGAGAATAGTACAAATTGCATTTGACAAACTCCATGAGATGCCTTTAATCTTTGCTAAGCCCGCATAAACTTGCATATTCCCCTCTATATCTTTAGAAAGAATTCTAACCATTCTTTCTTCTCTCATTTCAGGTTTTTGTTTTTGAATTTGTTCTACCATTATGAAAATTCTCTAAAACATCTTTGATGTTTTCGTCCTCCAGTTTTGCCTGAATTTTTATTTGTGCTGAAATTTTTTTCTGTCATTTTAATTTATGAAAAGATTGTATCTTTCAATATTTGTAAGCTCTTGAATTATCCTTTTTTCAATCGCTCTTTCTGGATCTGGTAAGTTTGGAATTCTCCTTTTCATTTCCTCAAAATTTTCAAAAGGTTTTTCCTTTCTTTTTTCAAGGATCTCTTGCATATGTTTTTTCCCTATTCCAGGTAAAAGTTCAATTTGATGAACTCTTTTATTTATTGCCTCGGACTTATTGAAAAAATCAACAAATTCTTGTTCTCTTTCCTTGACTATTTTCTTTATAAATTCTTCTAATTGTTCTTTCGCTTGTTCTGTCAATTTTTCCCTGTGTAGTCGTCCAAGAATATAATAAATTTTATCTCGTTTACCTTCACCAATATAAACCCGTTCGCCGATAGCAAGTGTTTCCCCCCTTCGCGGAACTAATTCTAAAAGAGTTAGATTGTTTTCACCGATAGCTTGGGCTATAGGCATCATTTTTTTCTCCAATGGATATCCATTTGGTAAGTATTCCAATATTATTGCTTGTTCTTCTTTCTTCTTTTCCATTTTGCTTATTTGAATTGCTTAACAATTTCAAGTATTTTGTTTGTTTCATCCTCATCTAAATTTGAATCAATAAAGATCTTGTTTATTTCTTCTTCGTTTTCAGGAAGTATATCAATAATTTTCACGATATTCTCTTCTCTCATCTTTAAAATATCTAATTTTTCCAAATCATTTCTCATTGATGTAGCATCTTTTTCACTTAAAACCTTAATTTTTTTTATAAACTCTGTTAAATCTGAATTTTTATCTACATATTTTATACTTTCAGCCATGCTTATAGGTTTTCTTTCTAGTATCATTTTTCCACACTGATTTTTTTTAAGTGAATTGGTTCCATAATGAAACTTTTTTCTTTTGCCTGGTCTTTTATTTTTACAGTGTACGCTTTACCTCTTTTTCCTGTAATCTTTCCAGTTCTTCCTTGAAGTCGCACAGGAAAATTAAAGCTTACAGATTTCTCTATTGTAACTGCTACATTCTCTCCTTCGTTAAACTTTTGAAAATATTTGCTCAAAGAGAGCTTTCCACGAGTTCTAACTGGCTTTTTTCTAGTCATATTTAAGCGAGAAAAATTCTATTTAAAAAACTATCCTTTTAGATTGTATTAAACTAATAAGAACTTAAGCGTTGAGTAAATCACCCTTTTCACGGGCGTCTTCCATGCTCTTTTTTATTGCATTAAACATCTTTTGCCCCCAAACACCATGCCCGCAATTTTCACACACATCAAGGACGGTATCAGCAGGAATTGTAGTTTTACAATAGATACAATTTTTTGTCATGTCTTCCTCTTTTTCTGAAATCAATAGTTTATTTTGTTTTTAAATATTGTTATGTGCTACAATAAATATTCTTTTTATAATTTTATTAAATCATTCATACCTTAATGCATCAACAACATTTGTCTTAGAGGCCTGTAATGCTGGAAGAGTGCCAGAAATTGCTCCAATTAAGAATCCAAACCCCAAACATGATAATATAAGCCAAAGTGGAAATGCTGCTTGAAATAAATTAGTTCCTAACGCCTGTGCTGCTATATATACAATTATCCAGCTTAATCCCATTCCTAATAAAACTCCAATAATTCCCCCCATTAATCCTAATAATCCTGCTTCAATTAAAAATATCAAAAGTACATCTGAGTTTTTTGCTCCAATTGCTTTCATAATTCCAATTTCTTTTGTTCTTTCTATCACAGAAGTATACATAGTATTAGCTATTCCTATCCCTCCAACGATTAAAGATATTGCAGCAATTCCAGCCAAGAATGCTGTTATAATATTTAAGATTGTATTAAAACTTTCAAGCAAGTCCTCTGGTGTTGATATAGAAAAGTCCTGTGTTTTTTCTGTTTCTCCTTTTGATTTTCTTAGTTTTTCTTCAACTCTATTTGCAACATCAAGAACATTTTGTCCTGGCTGCACTTGCACAATTATTTGATCAATTCTATTTGGAACATTAAATAAATCTCTGAAATCATCCAAAGGCATAAGAATATTTTGATCGTCTTGCGGATTTCCTATTGGTTCCATTACTCCCTTAATTTTGAAATCTTTTCCATTAATCTCAAGAGTGTCCCTTGTCGTCAGATTTTGTTTGAATATCTTTGCTAATTCAAAATTGTTTCCCAAAACTATAACGTTAACATCACCACCTTTTAGGAAAGAGCCTTGTGTAAATTTAAATGAACTTATTTCAGTATAGACATCTAAATGATCTAAAGGCATCCCTGCAATCATTAAATATTTTATTTGCCCTTTATATTTTACCTCACCAGTTCCCATTGTTATATAAGAATAATCCTTAACCCCATTAACTTTTTTTATTGTATCTAAGTCATCTTCCGTTAGAATTACATTTTCAGTAACCCCGAGATTCAGCGTCTTTGGCATTATGAAAAATTTATCACTTCCTAAAACTTGGAACTGCTGTGCGACCGCTCCTTGCAGCCCAATTGAAATACTTATCAAAGTAAATATTGTTGCTATTGAAATAAAAATCCCAAGCATTGTCAGCCAGCTTCTCAATCCTCTATGTTTTAAATTTCTCACACCCATAACAAAAAAATCCTGAAACATATTAACTCTTTATTGCATCAACAACATTTAATTTTGAAGCCCTGTAAGCAGGAAAAGTTCCTGCAGCAATGCCGACTAAAAGTGCAAATAAAATTGACGAAAAAAGAAGAGAATAAGAAATGCTAATTTCAATTATCTTTGTGCCGAAAAATCCATTAGCTGCACTTGCAGCTCCAAAAGCCAACCCAAGTCCTATTACCGCACCGATAATCCCTCCAGCAAGCCCAAGCAAGCCTGCCTCAATTAAAAATATCAAAAGCACATCCGAGTTTCTCGCTCCTATTGCTTTCATAATTCCAATTTCTCTTCTCCTTTCCAGTACAGAAGTGTACATTGTATTTGTAATTCCAACAGCTCCAACAAAAAGAGAAATAGCCGCGATTCCAATTATTATTATATTTATTATATTAAGAATTGTATTAACTGAGCTTAATACTTGGGCGGGTGTTTCAACACTAAAGCTTTCTTCACCAAGTTTCTCATTCCTATCTTGCCTAATTCTATTTTCAATAATTTGTGCAATTTGCTCAATTTCATCTTTGTCTTCAACTTGCAAGCCAATAACGTCCCACTCATCTTCAATTCCAAGAACTTCTTGAAGATCTTTTGTTGGGATTATTATTGCATTATTAACTTGAAAGGTCCCAGTCGGTTCTAGGACTCCAATAATCTCAAAATCTTTGCCTTCTATGGTAACTTTTGAACCTACCCTTAAATCCTTATCAAAACTTTTTGTCTTTGCTATATCAGAACCTAAAAGAATTTTATTTCTGTCGTTAGAAGTTAACAAACGTCCTTCTTGGGATTTTATATTAAATGAATCATAAACAAAATCGGCCTTTTTACTTTCATCTGGAAGATCTACAACATAAAAAAAAGAAGATATTTTATTATACTCTATTTTTGCAACTCTCACCAAACGCGGCACGACAATTTCAACTCCACTTACACCTTCAATAATTTTAACATCATGGTCATTTAATTTTTGTGCAACCGCACTTCCAGGAGGACCGAAACCAGAACCCTTATTTTGCAATGTCAATTTGTCTACAGAAAGTGCATTAAATTGTCCTGTTATTGCGGTTCTCAATCCACTTCCCAAAGAAATTAAGGCAACAACTGCTGCAATCCCTATAAAAATCCCAAGCATTGTCAACCAACTTCTCAATCCTCTATGTTTCAAACTTTTCCATGACAAATTAAAATATTCTTTAATCATAATTATGAAAACATTTTTAGTTTTATATATTATTCTCACTTATTGGAAACTTTTTTCCATTTGTTTTTTCCTATTCTTTTTTCAACCTTTTCAATTTTGCCGTCTTTTATAGAATAAATTGTTTTTGCATATTCTCGGGGAACTTCCGGATCATGAGTCACCATAATTATTGTCTTGCCTTCTTTGTTTAATTTTCCTAAAAATTCAAGCACGATTTCTCCAGTTCTTGAATCAAGGTTTCCAGTCGGCTCATCTGCAAGAATTACTTCTGGGTCATTGGCCAAAGAGCGCGCAATAGCAACTCTTTGCTGTTGTCCTCCTGAAAGTTGAT
>JAUSKC010000005.1 GCA_030647125.1 Nanobdellota archaeon
TACCAAAACATGCTAAGATATTAGAAGTTGGTTGTGGATCTGGAAGAACATTAGGATATTATCAAGATGATTCTGAGATAATTGCATTAGACTTTTCTAAGAAGATGATTCAAATAGCAAGAAAGAAATTTCCTGATATCCGCTTTATCTTGGGGGATATGAGAGATTTAAACTTCGACAATAGTAGTTTTGATGCAGTAACTTTCCCATATTCTATTTTTCATATCAATAAGAAGGATGTAGTGAAAGTTCTAAGAAAAACATTTGAGATTCTGAAACCCTGTGGATATTTGCTATTGATTTTACAAGAAGGCAGTGGAGAAATAATAATTGACGAACCTCTCATGCCAAGTGAAAAGATTTACTTTAATCTTTACCAAGAATCAGAAATTGAGGAAATACTTAATGATATTGGCTTTAAGAAGATAGAAGTTGGAAGAATAAATCCTGGAAAGGGAGAAATTCCTTATAATAAATTAGTTTTTATTTTAAAGAAGAAATAGTTCATTAATTTCTAACCCTGTGTCCACTTTTACAATCACCAAAATAAATTATACCTTAGAAACTAGGTCTAAATTCTTAATCAATTATTATATTCCCAATATACACTTAAATTATTCATAAAGCTTATAAAATAGGCAAAGAAACACATTTCATGGAAAAAAGTTTGAGATATATCTTAATAGGGATAGTTGTGATAATAATTGTTGTAGCTGCAGCATATTTCATAGAACCAAATAAGACGTTTTCATAAGGAAAAGCTGTTGCTAGTGTTAATGGACATACGATTTATCAAAAGGATATACAGTTGATTGAAGATTCGGTCTCGCAGCAAACCAATCAAAAACAAACAATAAATGATAGTGTTGCTTTGAATAGCATAATAGGGGAAGAGCTTTTGTTGCAGAATGCAGAGGGCGGAGGTTATAATCTGACAAATGCGCAAGTAGAAGAGATGATTGATCAACAATTAAAATTAGCTGGAAGTAATATTACTGAATTACAACAGCAAGCAAAGGCCAAAGGCACTAATTTTGACGATTTAATTGATGGTTATAGAAAACAAATTATGATAAAGAGAATTACAGGGAATATTCTTTCAGAGGTTAATGTTAGCGTAACAGAACAAGAAAAAATACAATTTTACAACGACAACAAAGATCAAGCAATTGCGCGAGGGAATAATGTTTCTTCTTACGAAAATCTTTCCTTGCAAATAGGTCAGTATTTATTGATTCAGAAACAACAAAAAGTACTTGCAGATTACATAAACGATTTGAAACAAAACGCAAGCATACAGATTTTTGTTTAGATTGTTTAAATTCTTTTACTTCTCAATAAATTAGCGTTTGTAACTACAGTTATTGAAGATAAAGCCATTGCTATTTCTGCTACTACAGGATTTAAGAAACCAGCAACTGCAATTGGTATTGCAAGAACGTTATATCCAAAAGCCCAAAATAAATTCTGCTTTATTTTTGAGAAAGTTGCTTTTGACAAGTTTATGGCCTGGACAACTCCTATTAAAGAACCCTTAGTTAAGACAATGTCGCCTGATTCAATTGCAATGTCTGTTCCAGTTCCCATTGCAATCCCGACGTTGCTTTGTTTTAATGCCGGCGCGTCATTTATTCCATCCCCGACGAAAGAAACCATTCCATATTTTTGCAATCTTTCAACTTCTTTTGCTTTATTTTCAGGAAGAACGTTTGCAATCACCTCTGATATCCCAACTTGTTTTGCAATTGCTTTGGCTGTAATTTCATTATCCCCTGTAATCATTATTGTTTTATATCTTTGATTCTTTAGTTCGCGTATTGCCCTTACAGAATCATCTTTTATTGCGTCCGCGACGCTTATTATTCCTATTACTTTTTCATTTTCAGAAATAATCATAACTGTTTCACCAGAATTTTCAAAATCAGATATTTTATCTTCATAGCCCTTTAAGTTAATTTTTCTTTCTTTCATCAAAGTTCTATTTCCTATAACAAATTTCTTTGAGCCAATTTTTCCTTCTACTCCGCGTCCCCTTAAGGTCTTGAAATTCTTGACTTCTGAAAATCTTTTTATTTTTAATTCTTCTGAGACGTAATCAACTATTGCTTTTGCTATAGGGTGTTCCGAGTTCTTTTCAAGGTTTGCTGTCTTTTCCAATAAGTATTTTTCATTTATTTTTGTATAAACATTTCTAACTTCTGGCTTTCCTTTTGTTATTGTACCTGTTTTATCAAATACAATTATTCTAACATTCTTCATTGTCTGGATTGCTTCGCCTTTTCTTATTAGAATTCCACGCTTCGCGCCCATTCCTGAACCAACCATTAACGCGGTCGGTGTTGCTAGTCCGAGTGCACACGGGCAAGCGATAACCAAAACAGAGACAGCTACTCCTATTGATCTGCTTAAGTCCTTTGTCAAGTAAATCCATGAACCAAATGTTAAAATTGCAAGAACTAATATTGCCGGGACAAAAATACTAGTTATTTTATCTGCTAATTTTTGTATGGGAACTTTCTCACTTTGGGTTTCTTCCACTAATTTTATTATATGAGATAAGAAAGTGTCGCTTCCAATTTTTGTTGCTTTTATATATAAAATTCCATCTTGATTTATTGTTGCACCAATGACGTTGCTTCCTTTTAGTTTATCAACTGGCAAACTTTCTCCTGAAATCATTGACTCATCGACAGCACTTTCACCTTTTAGGACGACGCCGTCAGTTGGAATTTTTTCTCCCGGCTTTACAATAATTACATCTCCAATCTTAACTTCTGAAATATCAATTTCGATTTCTTTATTGCCTCTTAATATTCTTGCTTTTTTTGCTCCTAGTTCAAGAAGTTTTTTGATTTCTTGCGAGGCCCTACCTCGGGCCATTGCTTCAACATATTTTCCTGTTATAAAAAAGGCCATAATCATAGACGATATTCCGGAATAATCCTGAATTTCAAAGAACAAACTGAAAAGACCAGTGAAATAAGCAATTAAAGTTCCAAGAGCAATTAGTGAGTCCATATTAAAATAAAAAGTAAATAATCCTCGTAAACCACCCTTTATCGTCGGCCACCCAAAATAAAATATAACTGGAAATCCAAGAACAAGCAATACAATAGTGTTTATCTTTTCTCCAAAGAGCATCATACCGAAGATTCTTTCAAAGAGCATTAACAAGGCAATAGGAATTGTGAAGAGCCATGCACCAATAAGACGTTTTTTCCAATCACGTATTTCTTCGTCTTCTACTGGGGAGTCATGGTGGTGACTATTGTGGGGATTTCTCATTTTATTATGATCCATGTGTTCGTGCATTTTCATTTTATTCGTATGTTATTTTAGTGGCCTTGTATCCGACTCGGGCGACGGCCTTTTTTAATTCTTCTTCAGGAACATTACCTTCAAGTTCCACACTTCCCTTTTTTAGAAGTAAAGAGATCTTTGGATTTTTGACTCCTGGAACTTTTGATAAACTTCTTTCGACGTTGGAAGCACATGAAGAACAATGCATTCCTGAAATTTCAATTTTTGCAGTTTTCATCTTCTCCTCCTTTTTGGCTTTTGCAATTTTTGTATTAACAAAATTATTATCACAACAATAATAACTGTAAATAATAAATTAAAAATTGATGCTAGGCCGTAAAACCCGTAACCATACATCATTCTCATCATTCCATAATTTCCGCCTGTGATTTCAAACATCAAAAAAGCGCTGACTAATATAACGAGCAAAATTATTGTTAAGTCATTGTTTTCCATTTTATTCTACTATTATTCTCCCTGTTCCCATTCCCATTGAGCATGAAAAAGGATAAGTTCCTTTTTGTGTTGGTGTGAATTCGACATAGTCACTTGCGCTTTGGAGATTTTTCCTTATTCCAAATTCATTTATCACCAAACTTCTGTAGCATCCTCTTACTGAATTGTCTAAGTAAAGTCTGACAGTGGTGCCTGCTTTTACTTTAACATCGTTTGGATAGTAGTTATAATTTTTCATTCCTATAACTACTTTTTGATATTCTCCATTGTTTACACTATTTCCATTATTCGTGCTTTTAGAATTATTAAAAACAAACCATCCAGATCCTATAACAAGCAATAGGATTGTAGTTATCATCCATATATTTTTTGCCATTATGAAAATTTCTCCAAATTTTTATTTGTGCTGAAAAAATTTATTTTTTCTGTCATTTATCCTCCAAACAAGACACTCCTCGGTCCGAAAAGCATTATCCATGCAGTTGCTGTTGTTAAAATAAAACTTAAGAATATTGTACTCACTTGACTTTCTGAATACTCTCTTTCTTTTTCATATGTTTCAGAGTAAATCATATAATTTAATCCTAACATTATTACCCCAGAAATTAGAAAGACAACAATTCCTCCGAGTTTTAAATTGTCGTTATACATCATTATTGCGGTCATTGCTCCCATTAATCCGCCCATGAAGCCGGCCATGGTTCCTTCCATGAATCCCATGACTCCACAGCATTTTCCGTTATATATCCCAAATGAAATACCGACGGCCATTCCGAAGACGCCCCCATAAAACATTCCGTTTGTAGCTCCTACAAAATAACCGGATAAAATTCCTGCAATCATTCCAGTTGTCATTCCAATCATCATGCCCGACATGCATCCAAAATATTTGTATGCGCGAACTTGTCTTACAGAAGGAATAATCAGAGCATAGCTTAAAACAGAGAAAAACAAGAAAAATCCGTATTTACCAATAAGATTGTCTATTCTATTTAGGCCTGCAAAATAATAAAAGGCCAAAATGCCGAATGAAGTCAATAGTGAATAAAGAATTGTTTTTATTAATTCTCCTTCAACTCGGCTGCCGTTTAATTCTTTTACAAATTCTTTGAAGCTCATAAATTCTTTAAAAAAACAAGTTATATAATTGCTTTGGTGAAACTAGTTTCATAATTACTCTAAAATAATTTTAGCAATATCATATATTTTATGTCCCAAATAACTGGCGCTAAATAATGATAATGGAATCAAAATGGGGGAAGATATAATTGCAAAAAATTTTAATAAGGCCTTTTCATCTTCATAGAGAGAAGAGCTTCCTCTAGTAGCTTCTTTCATGGCCGATTTAAACTCATTCCTGAAATTCTCATCGTTAGAGTGTCTAACAATCTTTTTTAATGATTTATATGCTCTTTTCCTTTCATCATTACAAAAAATCGGGCTTTTTTCTTCGGGACCATTCCACAAGTAATTACTTCCTCCTTCATTAATTCCCCCATAACCAGTATAATCTCCTGGAGTTGATCTAATCACACAGGCACTCAAAATCTGAACCAATCCTTCTGCTCTTTCTCTATCAGATAATTTAGATTGCTCATCCATAAGCATTGCTCTTTCTTCTATACTCCAAGAACCAATATATTTATCCATAAAAAGATCTTATTAGAAACTAAATAAAGATTATTATAATAGAATTAGGGTGTATAACGTTTTCTATATTCTTCTCTAGCTCTTTGCTCTAGAAAACTTATATCTTCGACACCAGGACCCCTTGCCATCTCTTCCCAATACTTCCTACCTTTTATTTCAACAACCATATAAAGAATTTGCTCTTCAAATGTTGTATTACCTGCAATTGTTTCTATTCTTATTTCTCTAACATCATGTTTATGTGCAAAATTAAGAACTTTACCAGAACCAAGTGCATCTGTCAATTTTCCCATAAAAATAAATGATTAAGATATATTTATAGTTAACTCTTCAGCACAATTATATTATTCATTCCGCGGCGTTTTCTTTCTACAAGGCCTTTGCTTTCTAATTTATCCAGAAGTCGTGTTGCTTTGACTTTTCCGATTTCAAGTTTTTCCATCAAAGTTGCTTGGAACATGCCGCCGTTTTCATTCCTTAATAATTCGATGACTTTTCGTTCGTCTTTATCTAGATTTTCTAGATTAATTCTCTTTTTCTTTTCTTGAATTTTTTTAACAACTATCCTTTCTCTTGGTTTTGTGAAAATTAGAGCAATCCCAAAAATTATCAAAATACCGACGATGCCTAAAGCGAGAATTGTTTGCTTTGTTATTGTGTCGTACATTGGACAGTAAGTTCCGCCGTGAGCAAGAGTGCAACTGCTCGAGACGAACTCTCTTAACGAAGAATTAAACAAGAAGATTATTACAACTATAATTGCTGAAATTCCTATTATAATCCAACCGACATTTTTATTTTCCATTTAATATTCCCTCAATTTCTTTTTTCATTTCTGGAGAAAGATTTTTTTCTTTAAGTAATTCGTCTAGCGTCAGAATTTTCTTAGCTAAGTAATCCTTTATTGTGTTTTTGGGCAAGGAAAGAATTGTTATAGGATAGAGTTTGTATTTTTCTATGTTTTCAACCAAACTGTCTCCTTGAGGATAGTTCCATCCCATGAGCCGGATTCCAACACCTCTCGAATAGTCAATTACTTGTTCAGAAAATTTTGTGTTTGTTGCAAGCATTGGTTTTGTAAATTCCTTTTTCAAATCCAAAAAACGGGCGTAAACGTAAAGCGCGGTTTGAATAGGCGTTCCTAACCAAGGTTTGTCATGATATTTTGCTTCAACCATTAAGATTTCTTTTCCTTTTGTTGCTGTGACATCAATTTCATGAGTTATATTCTGGCCTTTTACAGTTCTGTTTAATTCTGTTTTGTATCCTTGTTTTTCCATAATACGCGCCATGAATTTTTCAAAAGTGAAGCCGGCACCGTTGATACTTAAGTCGATAATTCCTTGTTTTAAATTATACCTCATTCCTGCAGGGCTTTTTGATTTCTTTAATTCTGAAAACACAAATTTGAAAAGTTTTTTTGTATCAATTCCATCGTAAATCATTCCGTCAACTTTTCCTGTAATTTCGTTGATTGTTTCTTTATCTGCACCAGCTCTTTCTAATGAGTTATG